>CAYJGV010000050.1:6205-17284 GCA_964369715.1 uncultured Bacteroides sp.
GCAATTGAGAAATAAATTCGAATTTGACGACGAAAGATGTATATTATAGCCTGCCAATTTTAGTCTGTTGCTGCGGCGTTTGCTATATACAACGTCGTCAACATGCAGAAAATGAATGCTTGCATGAAGCTTGAGAACACGTCAAAGTAAACTGATAAAACTGCCGGCACACCTACTTGTAATAGTGGAATACCTGCTATTACTTCGCCTAAAACACCAGGCAGTAAACCAAACAACGCACTTGATGCAACAGCGAGCGCTGCGTAAATCAGTGTTGTAATAACACTGCCTGAAACGATGTTTCCGTAATGACGGAAAGCCATTGAAACAGGGGTTGAAAGCTCTGAAAGCAAGTTGAAAGGTGTTAGCACTGCAATTGGTTTTGTAAAGCTTAGTGCATAGCCGCCTACACCATTTGTGCGAACTTTTGTAATTGTAATTAAAACAAAGACTAAAATTGCCCACGCCATTGTTGTTGATAAATCACTTGTGGGTGGATATAATCCTGTTAAACTACTTAAACTGCTTAGTGCGGATGTGGCAAACAATGCAGCGACAAAAGGAACATAGTGTGCGAATTTTTCGCCCATATTTTGTGCTACAAAATTTTTGCCTGTTTGCACTAACAATTCTGCCACTAGCTGACGTTTGGTTTTTGCGTGCACCTGCAAATTGCGCCCTAAGAGGTATGAAACAACCAAAAGAACAATGGTTACACCTGTGATATTAACCATTGTTTCAGTAATTGGTATTCCACCGAACAAGGGTATTGTGTAAAGTATCTGCGCGCCGTTAATCGTTATTTCCATCGATATTATTGCCCCCTTTTTCAGCCTTTTTTTCCGGTTTATACGCACCGGTGATTTGCATTATCATAATTGTTATTCGTGGGAATAAAAGCGGTATTGCAACTGCAATCCAATTAAATATATCAAATTGAATTGCTACAATAATTATAACTATCAGCGCAAACATTCTTACGCTGTATGAAAATTGCAATTTTAATCTATTGCGTTTTTCATCACCGTCAGAAGATGTAATTTGCTGAATTGTTATGCCCAATAAAAGAAAATTGCCTACTGAAACCAACGAGCCCAACAATGAACCTAATAAAACTGAAACCTCCCATGCGCCTATGATAAGAAAGACTACGTTCATTATAGCAGCCAATATAAGCGTCCCTACTGCTATTCGCAATGTTTCTTTTACAACAGCCTTTTGCAATTTCATTTAATTATTCCTTTCAGCTCGTTTGGTATAGTTTGCTGTGAACTTTCAGCATTTTTTTTGCTTTTTTGTTTAAATTCTTTTGCAAAGCCCAGTAAAGACATAAACCCTACTAAAAGCCCTATTAACATAGCCGGTATGTAAACCCAGACCGGCCAATTATTACTTTCTACAAGCCAATTTGCAAGCAATAATATAAGAATTATTGGCGTGGCGAAAGACAATCCAACTTGTGATAAATATGCAATCCCTTGCAACATTGAAATCTTGGGCTTTTTATTCATAAATCAGCCCCCAGTTGTTAAAATTTTATTTTATTCACTAAAATAAGTATAGCAAATCAATAATGTAATTACAAGTATGTTACACGAAAATAAGTGAAAATACTACCTAAAATTTAATATTAAATAGATATAGTTTTTTGGTTATTTTTACAAGAAGATTGTAATATTGTGTAAATAATTGTCAAAAAAGCAGTCAAAATCGACAAATAATTATAAATTAAACTTAAATTTACCTTTAAAATTACGTTATTACGATACTTTATTACAAATAGCAAGTGAAGATAGCGCCCCAACTATACCAAGCGGTATTAAAAAAAGATTAATACCTATATCAAAAAAATTAAAGCTACCTATAAATATAATATAAAATGTGTTTGGTATATTTATACATGTACACAGTAAAAAAACACACAAACCACCACTGAACAGCGCATTGTTTGCATCCTTTGTTCTTTCTATGTAAAACAACCCCAAAAGCTTAATGTAAAAAAACAATGCACTAAGCGCACAACATATTCTCATAATATATACAATTCGGTGTACACTCGACGGGTTTTCCGAATAAAGTATAATTGGTAGCACGCAAAATGCAAGTGCTCCAATAAGGCCAAGAACTTTTGTTATACTTTTGTTTTGGTTAATATTTGTGGTTTTTCTTGCACAAATAAAACAAAACACACTGTAAACTAAGGCTGAGCTTGCAAAAACAAGCCTAACAATTAATGCAAAAATTTTTGTTTGTATGCTGCCTTGCATATGTCCAAAATTGGTGTTTGGAAAAACATATTGTGAATATGCATGATAAAAAGTTACTGCTGTTAAATATAAAGCAACAGCGCCGCAAATGAAAAACATTTGCGGTGCTGAAAAATTGAACGTTTTAAGCTCTTTACTATTATTTTTTAACCTTGGAATAATAAAAATTAATGCGACAACTATCGCAAGCAGAATATACCTAACCCATACAGTTCCAAAAATGACAAAGCTTTCTCCATTTCCAAACATCAACATAGTAATAATGTCAAAACTATATAGCACACCCATAAAAACACACAATAACAGCATTTTTACACAGGTATTTCGGCTCATCTTTCACCCTCCAAAGGAATGTATTTTTTGCTTTCACCAATATATTTATATGCCGGACGGATAATGCGATTAGAAAACGCTACTTCTTCCATGCGGTGTGCACACCAACCGGAAATTCGACTTATCGCAAACAATGGTGTGTGCAATTCATTATCAATGCCAAGCATAGTATAAATTAAGCCGCTGAACAAATCCACATTTGCACAAACATCAATTGGGCCTTTAACTCTTCTCATTGCCTGTGAGCCTAAACGCTCTACTGCGTGCAATAATTTAAATTCTCTACCATAATTTTTTTCAATTGCCAAAGGCTCTGCCCTACTGCGTAAAATCGTCGTCCTTGGGTCGCTTTTAGTATAAATCGCATGACCTAAACCATAAATTAAGCCGCTTTTATCTCCGGCTTCTTTTCTTAAAATTTTCTCTAGATAGTTTAAAATTTCTTCATCGTCATTTTCATCTTTAATATTATCATTTAAATAGCCTAACATTTGCATAACTTTATGGTTTGCGCCACCGTGCTTAGGCCCTTTTAAGCTGCCTATTGCCGCACTTATTGCAGAATAAGTATCTGTTCCCGAGGATGAAAGAACCCTACATGAGAATGTTGAATTATTTCCGCCGCCGTGGTCTGCATGTAAAACAAGACATAAGTCAAGCAATTTTGCCTCTTCTTTGGTAAACTTTTGGTCTGACCTGTAAGTAGATAAAATATGCTCAGCCGTGCTTTGTCCCGCTTTTGGCAGATGCAAAAACATGCTTTGCTTATCATAAACACGTTTTCTTATTTGGTATGCATTAACCATAATTGTGGGCATTCCAGCAATTAAGTTTATGCTTTGCCTTAAGATATTCTCAAACTCTTGCCCTTCAGGGTTATCGTCGTAAGAATATAAAGCCAAAACACTTCGTGCCAATTTGTTCATAATATTTGGTGACGGTGCTTTCATTATCATGTCTTCGGCAAAGTTTTCAGGCAGTTCTCTGCTTTCTTCAATCAAAAGTTTAAAGCTTTCTAATTGCATTTTAGTGGGTAATTTACCAAAAATCAAAAGCCAAATTACCTCTTCAAAAACAAACCTATCCTCTTCATATGCAGCTTCTACAATTTGCGCCACGTCTACACCACGATAAATTAATCTGCCTGGAACTGCAACTTTTTTGCCGTCTTGCAATTCATAGCCCACAACGTCGCAAATATTTGTAAGGCCTGCAAGCACACCGGTTCCGTCAGGGTTTCTAAGCCCTCGTTTAACACCTAATTTTTCGCTCATTTCTGCGTCAATATTGTTATTTTTCCAGAACTCTTCGCATAAATATGTAATAGTTGCCGGCTCATTAACAATGTTTTTATTGTTTTCCATCCATTATTCTCCCCTCATAATGTACAAGTTACCCCTTTGTGTTCTCAAATTATAACACATATAGTTTCCTATATGTATTATACATTATATTATAATAAAACACAAGAATGTAATTTGTCGAATTATATTTTGCAATATTTATTTGTTGTAATATATTATATGTAAAATACAATAAGTATAATAATTATTTTGTTTTTCATAAATAAATTTTAGTAAAAAATATTGCAAAATGCAAAAATAAATGCTGATAAAACAGCAGAACGGAGCTTTAAATGAAAAAAATTTTACCTTCATTGCTTATGTTTGCACTATTAATCTACTTATTGCCACTCGCGCCTATTTTGTTCACTAATACAGAAGAACCCACACCGCAAACACTGAGCGAAAACTTACAAAACACTGATGACACACAGCAAATAATTACACAACCTGATACAATCATCCCGCTTGAGCCCGAATTGCCAAACAGCGAAGCGCTTAACAGTGACATTTTGTTAATTTATAACGAAGCAACACAAGTTGTAGACACTGTCACCATGCGAGATTATGTTATAGGGTCGGTTGCAGCGGAAATGCCAATGTCTTATAACGATGAAGCTTTGAAAGCACAGGCTGTTGCCTCTTTAAGTTATGCGCTTGCCTTAAAAAGAGAGAGCAATGGCGGTGACCCTAATTTAGATGGCGCTTATTTTTCAGCAAACCCATCTTTAATGCTTGGGTATATGACTGATGAAGTTATGCAAAGTTTTTGGGGCGATGCTTATGCGGGAAACAAAGCGAGACTGGAGGGTATTGTTGACAGTTTAGAATATAAAATTTTAACTTATGATCATTTGCCTATTTTGGCATGTTATCACGCAATAAGCACAGGTTTTACAAGAAGCGCTGAAGAGGTTTGGGGCAGTAGTTTACCATACCTCATAAGCGTTGAATCTCCTTATGATATCACGCATGATGAATATTTAGCAGAGATGTCTTTTTCGACTGAAGAAATGATAAGCGCCTTGCGCAGTTTAGGTGTAGAGCCACAAGGCGGCCCGCTTGAGTGGTTCACAAGTTCCGAGGTGAACGCTCACGGCTATACAACAAGTGTAAGCGTCAACACAAGTGTAATTGACGGGCAAGATTTTAGGGTGGCACTAGGGCTTAGAAGTACAGCTTTCGAGGTTAATTTATCCGATGCTAACAAATTTATTATAACAACCAGAGGCTATGGGCATGGTGTTGGGCTTAGCCAATATGGTGCGAATGCAATGGCGCTTGCAGGCAAAACCCATGAAGAAATTTTAATGCATTATTTCCCAAACACCGAGTTTAGCTATGCCGTTTAATGTGAATAATATTATAAAAGCACAAAATATTTCGCTCAATTTACTCAATATAATTTGCAAAATATTTTATAATATTATATGTATAAAAGAACAAGCCACAAAAGCAAAACAATAATATTGTTTTCAATTTTATATAAAAAATATATTTACAAAATTGTGTTAATTAGCCTTACTGTCAATTGACACAATTTTGTTTTTGTGATAAATTAAAATTGTATTAAAAACACACAAAAGGAAAGGAATATTAAAAATATGATTTACACATTAAAATATGCAAACACTACAGCAACTGTTGATGAATTAGGCGGCGAATTGCTATCTTATAAAAGTGCTGACGGCACAGATTACGTTTGGACAGGAGATGAAAAATATTGGCCGAAACACACACCGTTTTTATTTCCTATTGTCGGCGCATTGATTGACGATACAATTGATATTAACGGCAAAAATTTCAATATGACAAAGCATGGTTTTGCACGCAATATGCCTTGGAAAGCTGTAGAAATTAAAGAAAACAGTATTGCTATGGAACTTGTCGCAAACGAGGAAACCCTTGCACAATTCCCCTTTAAATTTAAATTTTATGCTGAACATGTTTTAAACGAAAAAGGCTTTACGACTACATTTAAAGTTGTAAACAACGATGAGAACACTATGTGTTTTTGCGTTGGTGGACACCCGGGCTTTTGCTGCCCTTTGTTTGAGGGCGAAGAGTTTAGCGATTATGAACTTGTTTTTGAAAAAAGCGAAAACCCTAATCCACTTTATTGCGATGAAAAAAGCATTTTACAAGGTGCACGCACAGGTGATGTGCTTGTAAACAACAATACAGTTTTGCCGTTAGATTATTCAATATTTGATATTGATGCAATTATTTTTGATGATATTAAATCAAGAAAAATAACACTTCGCCACAAAGATAAAAAACACGGTTTAATTTTCACGTATGAAAATTTAAACCACATGGGTATATGGACGCCACCCGGTAAAAAGGCACCTTTTGTTTGCTTAGAGCCGTGGAAAGGGCTACCGGCATGGGGTAATGAAACAGGTAAATTCCAAGACAAAACCGATTGTGTAAATTTAGAGCCAAATGAAATATTTACAGCATCTTACACAGTTGAAATAATATAATATTATAAATTTAAATTGAGGATAATAAAAATGGATAATAAAGGCAAAATAATTTTAAATTTAGCCATGAGTATTGATGGATATATTGCCGATGAAGATGGTGGATTTGATTGGATTGGTGGCGACGGCGACAGTAGTTTAAACACTGAAAAAGGACATGATTTTGCAGCTTTTACCGAAAAAATAGACATTGTTTTAATGGGAAACGAATGCTATAAACAAAACATGGCAGAGCATTACAAAGACAAAATTGTTTATGTTGCAACCACAAAGCAGCAAGATGATTTAGATAATATACATTTTATTGGCGGCGATATTGTCAGCATTATGGAGCAACAAGCACAAGAAGGAAAGAATGTTTTTCTTTTTGGTGGCGGTGTAGTGGTTGACCCATTCATTAAGCAAGATGCAATTGATGAATATATTATTGGTATTGTTCCTATTCTTTTAGGAAAAGGTCGAAAATTATTTCTTGAAAATAACCCCACGTTAAAATTGCACTTAGACAGTTATATAGTTGAAAATGGTTTACCAATTTTAACATATTCAAAGCGCAAATAAAATACAAGGAGCGATAATGGAAACCCTAAAAGTCCAAAAAGAAATGCGTCTTGACGCCTTAATTTTAAAAGAATATCCTTTTTTAAAACTTGGCATTTTGCATAAATATTTACGGCAGAATAAAATTAAAGTAAACGGCAAAAAAATACCTTTAAATTCAAAATTGCAAAAAGGCGATGAAATACAGCTGTATATTAACAATTTAAATAAAGAAAACAGCATTATTTCTAAACCTAGTATTATTGTAAATTTAGAAGTTATTTACGAAGATGATAATATTTTAATCGCAAATAAGCCTGCCGGAATAATTAGTATAGATGAAAAAAACAACAAAGCCGACAGCTTTTTTAAAAGTGTTATCTATTATTTAAATCAAGCTGATACAGCACAAAATAGCAATGCTGAATTTAAACCTCGCTTGTGTCACAGGTTAGACACAGGTACAAGTGGACTTTTAATTACGGCAAAAAACCAAGACGCTTACGATTGTATTACACAAGCGATGAAAGACGGCAAGATAGAAAAGAATTATTTGTGCGTAGTTTATGGCATACCCAAACAAAAAGCGGCAAAAATAAAGGCATATTTAATTAAAAATTCAACAGCGGGCACAGTGAAAATTTTTGATAATGAAGTGAAAAACAGCAAAGAAATTGTCACAGAATATAAAACCTTATTTAAAGGCGAAAAATTATCTTTATTGAACGTTAAATTAGTGACAGGAAGAACGCATCAAATTCGTGCACATTTAGCGCACATAGGGCTTCCGATAATAGGCGACAGCAAATATGGCGTCTTAGAGCAAAACCGAAAATACAAAGCAAAATATCAAATGCTTTGCGCACATAGTTTAATTTTCAAAAATTTAAGCGATGTTTGTTGCAATTTAAACGGCAAAGAATTTTGCGCAAAAAAACCTTGGTATGCCACTCAAATAACACAAGGGAAACTCTAGTATTTATACTAAAAAAGCACAAACGAAATGTAATTTCGTTTGTGCTTTTTGCTTTAAAGTTTAAACTTATATCACAAGAGTGTTCCGTTTTTTTTGAAAAACGGCTTATGCTCTGCCTAAGAACCGCAATTTTTTGAAAAAAATTGAGTAAAACTTTTATCATTTTATTATATTAAATTAATATAATAATCGGAATAACAGTGCTTGCCCTAGGTGGACGGATTCCTCGCTCCACTCGGAATGACAGCGCAAGCGTGTGAAAAACAAATTCACCAACTTAACACAAAAGCGCAAAATCAAAAAACAAATCGCAAAAACACAAATAAAATTAAGTGTAAAAAATTATAAATTAATCATTATTTCAGGCTTAATATATTCAAGTTCCGTATTATCATGTGTAATATAAATTATTGTTTTGTTTTTTGCTTTATTTAATGTAAAATCTATAGTGCTTTGCTTTGTTTCATCGTCCAAACCTTTAAATGGCTCGTCTAAAAAAAGAATATCATATTCTGCCAAAAGTGCACGCAATATTGCTGTGCGCCTTTTCATGCCACCTGAAAGCTCGCTAACGGTTTTATTTCCCAAACCCTCTAGACCTAACTTAGCCAAACTTTCATCAATTTTGGATTTACTTAAAAGTTTATCATTGCTTTTATAAATATGTGGCAACATTATATTAGTATATACATCAAGGTTTTCGCAAAGCCTGTCCTCTTGAAAAACCGCGCTCATTTTTGCGTTTTCAATTCCCTCAATACTTCCGCTGTCTTGTGTTTCAAGCCCCATTAACAAACGCATCAACGTTGTTTTACCAACGCCTGATGCACCCATAATGCAATTTATTTTATTTTTTTCAAGTCTTAAATTAAAATTATCAAAAACCTTTAATTCACCATAATATTTACAAATATCTTTTAATATAATCATTTTAAACGCACCTTTCCAAGCTGTTTACATACATGTTTAATTAAAAGAATAAATGATTTTTCAAATATAAAACTAACTAAAAGTATTACAATTGTCCACGCAAAAAGTGATGGTGTATCAAGAAAAACTTTCGCTTGATACAAATTTTCACCGATAGAATTATCCGGTAAACCAATTACTTCTGCCGCTATTCCCGCTTTAAAACCCATACCAAGCCCCACAATGCATGCAGATTCAAAAAACGGCATAATTTGAGGTATAATTATATATTTAACTTGAGCCATTTTTTTCATTTTAAATAGCGTCGACATCTCTTCTAATTGTATGTTTAAATTTAAAATACCGTTTAAAACATTTGTATACACAACAGGCATCACCATTATAAAACTAATAAAAATTGAAATATTTTCAGAGGATATCCAAATTAAAATTAAAATAATAATAGATGCCACCGGTACAGATTTTGCTATTAAAATAAAAGGGTGTATAAATTGCTTGAAAACTTTGAATTTATGTGATATTACCGCAAAAATAATACCTGTGCTAACCGCTAAAACAAAGCCTAAACTTATCCTTAATATCGAATGAAAAACAGCAATATAAAAAGGAATTTCTTGTAGTAGCAGAACAAGTTCTTTAAATACAGATAACGGTGAAGCCAGCAAAATTTGCGAATCTACCAATACACTAAAAAACTGCCAAAGGGCTATCCATACAAGGATAACCCAAATTGGCGGTTTTTCTTTTTTTTTTGTTTTTTTATGTTTATTGTGCGCCATAATAGAAAACATCATCAGGCATAACTCCGCCCACTGATTGTGGATTTTGCGTAAATAAAACATTTAAATAGCCGGAAAGCATTTCTTTCATTTCATCGCCTTTAATAAATGTTATATTGCACTGTGGTATCGCTTGTAATGCTACAGCTTCAGGAACAATTTCATATTGACCTACCAAAGCTGCGCCTTCTTCTATATTATCGTTAATATAATTAACCGATTCCTCATAATTTGCCATAAAATCTTCCACTGCCGCAGGGTTTGCGTCGGCGAATTCTTTATTAACAACAACTACACCTGTGATAAGTGAACCTTCAATTTCAGATTCATTCCAAACTTCTGTTAAATCAAGGGCAATGCGAATGCTTTCGTTTTGTGCTTGTGCTGTAGTAACAAAAGGTTGTGGTAACATTGCAATTGCATTAGGATCAGCGCTAAGTGCTTGTACAACTTCTGTTTGCTCTGTTTTCCATTCAATTGTAACTTCATCTGTTAACCCGTTTGCTGCAAGAATTTGGTTTAATGCATACTCAGGTGTTGCACCTTTGCCGCTTGCATAAATAGTTTTGCCTTTTAAATCTTCAATAGATTGTATAGCTTCACCACTTTCTGCAATATATAAAACACCTAGTGTATTAATAGCAATTACTTGAACTTTGCCTTCGCTGTTATTATAAATTGCGCTTGCAACATTTGAAGGCACTGCTGCAAAGTCAACCTCACCTTGTATCAATTGTGCTGTTACAACGTCAATTGCTGTTTCTATTGAAAATGTGTAATTATTGCTTGTTATTAAACCATTTTCATTATCGTTCATAAATTTAAGCATTCCCATTGCTGTCGGGCCTTTTAAAGCCACTGCAGATGCATCTACAGGCTCCGCTGTAACTTCTTCTGCTTCTTCTGTTGCTTCTTCTTCAACAACGTCTTGCTCTTGTGAAGATGTCTGCTCCTGTGTTTCACTTTCAACTGTGCTTTCAGTTGTTTGTGAAGTGCAACCTGCAAAAATTGCCATTGCCATAATTAATGCAATTGATAGACACAAAATCTTTTTCATTCTTTTCTCCATTCTGTCGCTTAATTGTGAGCGACACACATTTAGACAGATTTTTTCATCGTTATATAATTCTATTTATTTTTATAAATATTTCACTATTTTGATAAAAACTGTATTTATTATTATACATTGTTAAATATTTATTTACAAGCCTAAAATGAATCAAAAAATCGCTTAACAATAAATATGGAATATTTCACATTTATTATTATACATTATATCATTAAAATTAGTTAAGTTAGCAAAAACTAACATTTTTTTACATCTTGATTCAAAAAAACAATCGGTGGCATAAAACCACCGATTGTTTTTATTGGCTCTATAATAAATGTTGGGGTAAGAAATTAGAGCCTACTAAAAAAAACAAA
>CAYJGV010000051.1:0-17207 GCA_964369715.1 uncultured Bacteroides sp.
AAATTTCAGGTTCTTAGGGCAGAGCCCTAAGGTGTTTTCCGCAGAAAACGCAATCCTTTGCCTTAAAAGAGCTTTTTTGAAGGTGAATTTGCCAATTTATTGGCAAAGATTAAACTTTTTGCGATAGAAAAAGTTTCTTTACCACTGCCCGTTCGTGCATTTTTTTTGATTCAAAACCTTAACATTATATTTATTAATATCCTATTAAATATGAATCAACTTCTTTTGCACATTTTATGCCGTCTGCAATTGCCCAAACTACAAGCGATTGTCCTCTTTTCATATCGCCACATACAAACACTTTTTCTTTGTCTGCTTTATAGCTAATATCCGCTTTAACAGGCAATTTTATTTTTGGAACAACATAATCTTCATAACCTATAAAGCCCGCGGCAATTAAAAGTAAATCCGCATCAAGTTTTTTCTCACTGCCTGCAATTTCTGTTAATTTACCATCTTTAAATTCTACTTTAACGGTTAAAACACCTGTAATATTGCCATCTTTTTGATAAATTTCTTTAATTGTAGTTTGAAATACCCTTGGGTCATTACCGAAAACAGCAATTGCTTCTTCTTGTCCATAATCAACAGCGGCCACTTTTGGCCATTCCGGCCAAGGGTTAGTACTTAAACGCTCTTTTGGGGGCTGTGGCATCATTTCAATTTGCACAACAGATTTCGCACCATGGCGAATAGATGTGCCAACGCAGTCATTGCCTGTATCGCCACCACCCAAAACAATTACATTTTTGCCTTTGGCGTTTATGTAATCATTTTTAAATTTATTATCAATTAAACTTTTTGTTGTGCTCTTTAGAAAATCTACAGCGAAATAAATTCCGCTTGCATCTCTGCCTTTAGGGCTTATATCCCTTGCTTTTCTTGCACCGCAACATAAAACGATTGCATCAAATTCTTTTTCAAGTTCGCTTAATTTTAAATTTTTGCCTAAATCTGCATTCGCCTTGAATTCAACGCCCTCTTGCTCCATAAGCTCAATTCTGCGTTTGATAATATTTTTGTCAAGTTTCATATTTGGTATGCCGTACATTAAAAGGCCACCAAAATTATCATCACGTTCAAAAACTGTGACATTATGCCCACGTTTGTTTAGTTTTTCAGCAACAGCAAGCCCTGCAGGGCCTGAACCGATTACAGCAATTTTTTTATCGCTTCTAACTTTTGGTGGATTTGGCTGCATATATCCATTTTTAAAACCGTTTTCAATTAAGAAAAGCTCGTTATCATGGATAGTAACTGCATCACCATCCATACCATTTATACATGCTTTTTCACATAGGGCAGGACAAACCCTGCCTGTGAATTCCGGAAAACAATTTGTTTTTAAAAGCCTTGTAAGTCCATGTGCATAATTTTTGTTGTAAATTTCGTCGTTCCACTCCGGTATCAAATTATGCAAGGGACAACCTGTCACCATTCCTGAAAGTTCTATTGCGCTTTGGCAAAAAGGCACACCGCAATTCATGCATCTTGCAGCCTGTTTTTGCCTGTCTTCCTCTGAATTTATATCATAAAATTCATCAAAATTCAAAATGCGTTCTTTGGCAGAAATTTTGCCATTGGCTTTTCTGTCAAATTCCATAAATCCTGTGATTTTACCCATTTTACCCTCCTATTAGCTACTTAGCGATTTTGTAAATGCTTGCATAACTGCATTATCATGAGACATGCCTTTTTCTTCAAATTCTGAAATTAATTTCAACATTTTTTGATAGTCGTTCGGAACAATTTTCTTGAAATCAGGTAAATATTTATTGAAATCATCTAAAATCCGTTTGGCAAGTTTCGAACCTGTTGCCTCGTAATGCTCGGTGATAAGCGCACTTAATTCATCTGCGTCATGTTTATCGCTAATTTCAACCATAGAGACAAATTCTTTGTTTAGTTTCAGATATAATTCGTGTTTAATATCAAGCACATATGCAATGCCGCCGCTCATGCCTGCGGCAAAGTTTTTGCCTGTTTCGCCTAAAATAACAGCTTTACCGCCTGTCATATATTCAAGACCGTGGTCTCCACAACCTTCAACAACTGCCGTCGCGCCTGAGTTTCTAACCATAAAGCGTTCGCCCGCAATGCCGTTTATAAAGCTTTTGCCCGATGTTGCACCATAAAAAGCTACATTGCCTATAATAACGTTTTCTTCTGCTTTAAACGTGCTTTGTTTTGGCGGTGCCACGATAATTTTACCGCCTGACAAACCTTTGCCGATATAATCGTTTGTGTCACCTTCTAGCGTTAAAGTTAGGCCTTTTGGTATAAATGCACCAAAAGATTGCCCAACACCACCGCTACATTGAACAATATAAGTGTCATCTTCAAGTGTATTTTTAAATTTTTTGCTAATTTCAGAGCCTAAAATTGTGCCCAAAGTTCTGTCTGTGCTGCACACATCAATTTTTTCTGTATGTTTCACATTATTTTTTATCGCTTTTTCAAATTTACCCAAAAGAACTTTTTCGTCTAAAGTTTCGTTTAGTTTGAAATCGAACAGTTTTTCAGGAACAAATGTTTTGTGCTCGTTGTTTGAATACAAATCAGATATAATTTTGCTCATATCTACAAGTTCTGCACGCTTAGTTACTTTTTTATCTTTAACCTTAATTAAGTCTGTTCTGCCTGTCAACTCTTTCAATGTTTTTACACCAAGCTTTGCCATTATTTCACGAACTTCCTCGGCTACAAACATCATAAAGTTCATTACATATTCCGGTTTACCTTTGAATTTTTTACGCAAACATTCATTTTGTGTTGCTATACCTACAGGGCAAGTATCTAAATTGCAAACACGCATCATCATACAGCCCATTGTCACAAGTGGTGCTGTGGCAAAACCAAATTCTTCTGCGCCTAAAATAGATGCTATAGCGACGTCTCTGCCGCTCATCAATTTTCCGTCAGTTTCTAAAATTACACTCTCACGCAAATCGTTTTGTATAAGTGTTTGATGTGCTTCTGCAAGGCCCAATTCCCATGGTAGACCTGCATCTAAAATAGAGCTTGTCGGCGCAGCACCTGTGCCGCCGTCGTAACCTGAAACAAGTATAACTGCTGCACCTGCTTTTGCAACACCTGCTGCAATTGTGCCAACGCCGCATTCAGATACAAGTTTAACTGAAATTCTGGCTTTCCTATTGGCATTTTTAAGGTCGTAAATAAGCTGTGCTAAATCTTCAATAGAATAAATATCGTGGTGAGGTGGTGGCGAAATTAGTGAAACACCCGGAGTTGAATGTCTTGTTTTTGCAACCCAAGGGTAAACTTTACCGCCCGGTAAATGTCCGCCCTCGCCCGGTTTTGCACCTTGCGCCATTTTAATTTGTATTTCTTTTGCGCTTAGCAAATATTCACTTGTAACACCAAAACGTCCTGATGCAACCTGTTTGATTGCACTGTTTTTCTCTGTGTTAAGCCTTTGCGGCTCTTCCCCACCTTCGCCCGAGTTAGATTTTGCGCCAAGTTTATTCATAGCTAGCGCAATGCACTCATGTGCCTCTTTTGAGATTGAACCGTAAGACATAGCGCCTGTTTTAAAGTGCTTTACTATTTCAGATGCCGGTTCAACTTCATCAATTGAAATGCCTTCACCAAAATTAAAATCTAACAGACCTCTTAAAGTGTGTGGTTTATTTACATCGTCCACCATAGCAGAATATTGTTTAAATCTTGCATAATCTCCACTTTGTGCCGCTTGTTGCAATGCAATTATAATTTGCGGGTTATAAAGATGATCTTCTTTATCCTCGCCGTTAACAAGTTTTGAATAGCCCATGCTGTCAAGCGCTGTGTCAATGCCAAGGCCAAGTGGGTCGAACGCTTTAGAGTGCCTAAATTCAATACCCTGTGCAATTTCTTCAAGGCCTATGCCCTCTACACGGCTAACTGTATTTGTAAAATATTTATCAACAACATTTTTATTTATACCCACTGCTTCAAATATTTGAGCAGATTGATAACTTTGTATAACCGATATACCCATTTTAGCCGACACTTTAACAATGCCGTGAATAATAGCGTGGTTATAGTCATTTATCGCTGTGTATAAATCTTTATCCAAAATATGCATATTTACAAGTTCTTCAATACATTCATGTGCCAAATAAGGGTGAATTGCCCTTGCACCATAGCCAAGTAAAGTTGCAAATTGGTGCACGTCTCGAGGCTCGCCGCTTTCTAAAATAATTGAAACAGCAGTGCGTTTTTTTGTTTTAACCAGATATTGCTCCATTGCCGACACCGCTAAAAGTGACGGTATTGCGACATGATTTTCATCTACTCCCCTATCGGAAAGTATAATTATATTAGTGCCTTTTGCATATGCTTTATCGCATTTAACAAATAATTGTTCAAGCGCTTTTTCAAGCGAAGTATTTTTATAATACAATAAAGACACAGTCTCAACTTTAAAGCCGTTTTTGTCAATCGCTTTGATTTTGGCTAAATCTGTTGCTGTTAAAATTGGGTTATTAACTTCTAAAACAGTACAATTTTCAGGGCTATCTTGCAACAAGTTTCCGTCTTTGCCTATGTATACAGTTGTGTCTGTGACAATTTCCTCACGAAGTGAATCTATAGGCGGATTTGTAACTTGTGCAAACAATTGTTTAAAGTATCTGAACAGTGGCTGATGTTTATCCGAAAGCACAGCAAGCGGAATATCCGTGCCCATTGCCGAAGTAGGCTCTACACCGTTTTTCGCCATAGGCAAGATATTATTTTTAACATCTTCATATGAATAACCGAAAACTTTATACATTTTATCTCTCATTTCTTGAGAGTAAGTTTCGATTTTTTTATTAGGAATATTTAACTCTTTTAGCTTAACTAAATTTCTGTCAAGCCATTCGCCATATGGTTTTTTTGATGCGTAATAAGACTTACATTCATCATCAGACACAATTTTTTTATTAATTGTATCAACCAAAAGCATTTTTCCCGGCTGAAGTCTTGATTTTTTAACAACATTTTTAGGGTCGATGTCCAAAACACCTACTTCAGAAGATAAAACCAAAGTATTGTCATTTAAAACATAATAGCGTGACGGACGAAGGCCGTTTCTATCTAAAACAGCGCCCATTATATCACCGTCAGAGTATAAAATAGCAGCCGGGCCATCCCATGGCTCCATCATTGTTGCATAATAATGATAGAAATCTTTCTTTCTTCTGCTCATGTATTTATTGTTTTTCCATGGCTCGGGTATAGCCATCATTACAGCAAGCGGTAAATCCACACCGTTCATATACAAAAATTCTAATGTATTGTCAAGCATTGCCGAGTCAGAGCCTTCGCCATTTATAACTGGCAAAACCTTGTTGATATCATCGCCTAAAACGTCGGAATACATAGTTTCTTCACGTGCGTGCATTCTATCGGCATTGCCACGGATTGTATTAATTTCACCATTGTGTAAAATAATTCTGTTGGGGTGAGAGCGCTCCCAACTTGGATTTGTGTTAGTTGAAAACCTTGAGTGCACCATTGCAATGGCACTTAAATAATTTGTATCTTTTAAATCAAGATAAAATTCTCTAAGTTGGTTTACAAGGAACATTCCTTTGTAGACTATTGTACGTGAAGACAAACTTACAACATAAGTATTTCTTGCACTGTGTTCAAATTCACGTCTTACAACATAAAGTTTTCTGTCAAAATCAATGCCAGCGGCTATATTTTCAGGGCGTTTTAAAAAACATTGCTCGATACATGGCATTTTATCTAAGGCTTTTTTGCCCAAAATAACAGCATTTGTAGGCACTTTTCTCCAGCCTAAAACCTCGATGCCTGATTTTTGCGCTATTAATTCAAACAGCTTTTTTGTCTGGGTTCTTTTTAATTTTTCACTTGGCAAAAAGAACATACCTATGCCATAATCACGCTCTTTTCCTATATCAAAGCCAAGCTTTGCTTTGCTGAAAAAATTATGTGATATCTGAACAAGTATGCCAACACCGTCGCCAACTTCCCCAAGGGCGTCTTTGCCTGCTCTGTGTTCAAGTTTCTCAACAATTTCTAAAGCATCAGATACTATTTTGTGCGTTTTTTTGCCATCGATAGAAACGACAGCACCAATACCACAAGCATCATGCTCGAAATTTTTATTATACAATATCTCTTTTTGCATAGGTAAACCTCCATAAAAATAAAAAAGACCACACATATAGACCTTCGCACCGAAAGCCATATGTGCGACCTCATTGTCGCATATTAATATTTACTAAATTATATCATAGTATTATATTAAAATCAAGCATTATATAGTTTGTAAATTACACCAAATATTACATTTGTAAATTTGCACAAAAATTTAAGCTGAACAAATTAATAAATAATAAAATTAGTAGAGAACGGCTTTGGTTTTTATGAAAAAAGTTAAACAATTTTACTTCTTTCAAAAAACTTATGCCATTCTCTACTATTGTAATATTAGAGTTTAATATAGATTAATTATCTATTTGCATTTTTTAATAAAATACTATTTATAAATGTTTAATCATCTTGCAAAGCGTTATAGCCTTCTTCGCCTGTTCTTACTTTTACAACATTTTCAACATCATAGATGAATATTTTTCCATCGCCGATATTGCCTGTGTAAAGTGCTTTTTTCGTTGCTGCTATAACATCACTTACAGGAACTTTGCAAACTACAATTTCAACTTTAATTTTCGGTAATAAAGTCGATTCAACTTCAACACCGCGATAATATTGGTGTGAACCTTTTTGCATTCCGCAACCCATAACTTGTGTTACAGTCATGCCTGTGATGCCCAATGCTTCAAGAGCATGTTTTAACTTGTTAAACCTGCTTTGTTTTGTAACAATAGCAATTTTTGTCATTTTTGAACTGCCGCTGGAAGTATTTTCTACAGGTATTGCTTTTTCAGAAGGAACTGCAACAAGTGGTTTTTCTTCGCTTAACATACCGATTGGTACAAAGTCTGCATAGCTGCTTTCTAGTCCGTGCTCTGTTGAATCCAGTCCTAAAACTTCCTCTTCTTCGCTAACTCTCAAGCCATGTAATTTTTTGATGATAGCAAATGTGATTGCCATTGTCACAGCTGTCCAAGCGATTATCGCAACAATGCCAATTATTTGAACGATTAAAAGGTTAACGCCGCCGCCGTAGAATAAACCGCCGTCTACCGCTAAAAGCCCAACTGCTATTGTACCCCAAATTCCGTTTACACCGTGAACTGCAACCGCACCAACAGGGTCATCTAATTTTAATTTAATATCTATAAATTCAACTGCGATAACTACTAAGAAACCTGAAACTATACCAACAACGCTTGCGCCTATAGCGTCCATTGTTGCACAACCTGCTGTTATGCCTACAAGGCCTGCAAGTGCCGCATTCAATGTCATTGAAACGTCAGGTTTGCCGTTTTTAATCCATGTGTAAAACATTGTTGTAACCGCTGCAAGTGCCGGTGCAATTGTTGTTGTAACAAATATTGATGCAAGGCCGCCAATGCCGTTTAAAGTTGTTGCAGCAGCACCATTAAAGCCATACCAACCGAACCATAAAATAAATACACCTAAAGCACCGGTTGTGAGGTTGTGACCGGGAATAGCTTTAACTATGGTTTTGCCGGTTTTTGCATCTTTTTCATATTTGCCAATACGTGGCCCTAAGAACATTATGCCGATTATTGCAGAAACACCGCCAACTGTATGAATTGCAGCTGAACCTGCAAAGTCGATAAAGCCCATTTCAAAAAGCCAGCCTTGTGAATTCCAAACCCAACCTGCTTCAATTGGGTAAACAATCGCGCTTAAAACCGCACTATATATTAAGTAAGCGCTGAATTTAGTTCTTTCTGCCATTGCACCCGAAACAATTGTTGCGGCTGTAGCACAGAATACTAAGTTAAAAATAAACACCGACCATGGGAAATTTGCATAATCGGAAAAAATATCAAAATTAGGTAAGCCGAACAAACCTAAAATATAATCTTCACTCATCATTACTGTAAAACCTATAAGTATGAACATTACTGTGCCGAAGCTAAAGTCCATAAGGTTTTTCATTATGATATTACCTGCGTTTTTTGCCCTTGTAAAACCTGTTTCTACCATTGCAAACCCCGCTTGCATAAAGAACACCAGTGCCGCACCTATTAAAAACCAAACACCATACAATTCTGACATTACTGCTTCCATTATTAATTCCTCCAAAAATAAAATTGGGTGCACCCGACCAAATTACTTTAAGTCGAATGCACCTCATTGTGCCAATATTTAATTAGTGATTTTTACCCGGGTATAAAGATTATTTCTTTGCAAAATTTAAAGTAAGTCATGCTCACCTTTTTACAAATTCAATAATTTTTTCACATCATCACTTTTTAAAACAAAAAAGACGCTGCGAGCATTTAGCCCACAACGTCTTTGTTGTCTATGCTTTGCATTGTATCACGTCGTTAAAACTTTGTCAATACTTTTTTATAAATTTTTTTTGATTATAAAATCATTGACATTTCGACTATAATAGTATAAAATCAAAAAAGAACAATGACGTTCATCAATTTTAGTTTGCATATTCTCTTGCGTGCTATTATTTGATGGGCGATTTTTTTATTTAAATATATTTTTGAAAAAGGAGTCATACACATGATTAACACAGAGGTTTTAGAATTTATTGAAGAGAATGATGTAAAATTCATTCGCTTAGGTTTTTGCACTCCTTTAGGGAAACACAAAAACATTTCTATTATGGCAAGCGAGCTTGAAGATGCCTTTAAAAACGGCATTTCTTTCGATGCATCTGCCATAGAAGGCTTTTCAGACATAAGCCAATCGGATTTATTGCTTTTTCCTGATATGAATACTTTATCGCTTTTGCCATGGAGACCTAATGTAAATTCAGTTTTGCGTTTTTATTGCGACATAAAAAAACCGGACAAAACAAGTTTTGAAGGTGACAGTAGGTATATTTTAAAGCAGACTATCAAAAAGCTTAAAAACATGGGTTTTAGCTGTAAAATTGGCACAGAGTGTGAATTTTATCTTTTAAAAACTAATGAAGAGGGTGAGCTGACATATAAAACTTTAGACAATGGCTCATATTTAGATGTTGCACCGCTTGACAAAGGCGAAAACATCCGCCGTGAAATATGTTTATGCCTTGAAGAAATGGGCTTGAAACCCGAGCGTTCTCACCACGAGCAAGGCCCGGGACAAAATGAAATTGATTTTGAATTTAGCGATGTTTTAACAAGTGCAGATAATTTTATGACGTTTAAATCTGTTGTAAAAACCATTGCTACACGAAACGGTTTATTTGCATCATTTATGCCAAAGCCATTTTTAAATAAAAGCGGAAACGGAATGCACACAAATATTTCATTATACAAAGACGGCGTGAATGTATTTAGCGATCATGATTCAGAAAATTTTAAATATGCTAAAAATTTCATCGCAGGTATTTTAGATAAAGTTGCTGAAATAACATTATTTTTAAACCCGATTAATAATTCTTACGACCGTTTTGGACAATTTGAAGCACCAAAATATATTTCATGGTCACATCAAAACCGTTCTCAACTTATTAGAATCCCTATTGCAAGCGAAGGTAAAGAGCGAATGGAATTGCGCTCCCCAGACCCAACTTTAAATCCATATATTGCTTTTTCACTCATCTTGCAAGCCGGAATGTACGGAATTGAAAACAATTTGCAATTGCCTGAGCCTGTAAACGAAAACTTATTTAATGCAAGCAAAGAAGCAATTGAAAATTTGCAAATTTTACCACAAAGTTTAAAAGAGGCAATTGAGCTTGCACAAAACAGTGAATTTGTAAAAGAAAACTTAGACAGTGAATTTTTGAATAGGTTTATCGATATTAAAAAACATGAGTACGAAGAATTTTCAAAAGCAGTTAACAAAGAGGATTTTTATAAAAAAACGTGTTTTGAAAAATTCTAAAAGAAAGGTGGTAGTTTTTTGGAAAGCGCTTTAATTGTTTCACACAGCGAAAAAGGCAACGAAATTATATTAAGCCTGTTAAAAGCAATTTCTTGCAAGAAAATTACCATTGTAAAAACTTGTGGTGAGGCAAGAAGGTTGTCGCTTGAGAAAAATTTTGATTTGTATATAATTAACAGCCCTGTTCAAAATGAATCTGCAGAAGATTTAGCAAGAGAATTTATACAAAATGATATAAGTCAGGTTATCTTCTTTGTTAAAAATGATATTTATGATTATACGTCAAATAAGCTTGAAAACCACGGCATTATAACAGTGCCAAAACCCATTAATAGAAATATGCTTTGGATGTCACTTAAACTTTCAAAGGCCTCGTATGCACGAATAAAAAATATGCAAAAAATCACTATTAAACTTACAAAAAAAATCAGTGATATTCGCACAATTGACCGTGCAAAATGTCTTTTAATTTCAAATTTATTTTTAAGCGAAGCTGATGCGCATAAAATGATTGAAAAAAAGGCGATGGACGAGCGAAAAACAAGGCGCGAAATTGCTGAGGATATTATAAAAGAGCACGATATTTAATTTATTTGTATTGTTTTAATTGCATTTTTTAACTTTATTTAAAACTAAAATTTTATGTTTGTTTACAAGGAGATAAGTTATGGATAAATTTGCAAAGATTAATATTAATAACGATATAGAATTTGATGTACCTATTGGCACTTTGCTTTCAAATGCGCTGAAATTTAATGCGTTTGAAAATGAAATTAATTCTGCAAAAATGGCAAAATATGCTTTACCTAAAATGAACTGCGGTGGCAAAACAATTTGTAAAAAATGTTTTGTTGAGGTAAGTGGTAATTTATCCAAAATTATGCCAACTGAAAGAGAAACCCTTGAAAAAAATGAAAAGCAAGGCAATATACGCCTTGCTTGTTTTTGCAGTGTTTTAGGGGATTGTAATGTTATTTTAAGTGAAAAAAAACCATAAAATGATAGGTTGATATGAAATTACTGTGTCATTTTGGGTATGATTGCATTCCGAGCCGTGGCGAGGAATTGAAGTAAAAAACTATCCTTGTCATTTCTAGCGCAAGTGATAAGCACCGCAATGCAAGCGAGCAAATGCCGTAAGGCGGCTCTTAGCAAGTCGTAGAAATCCGTTCTCTACGCATGCGCTGTCATTTTTAAAGATTTTTCATTTCCAACAAATGCTCAATTGCTTTTGCAAACCCCTCGCCCGAACATTCATCTGTTATAAATGTTGGCAAATGCGTTAAACTTGAAACAAAGGGTTTTATATTTGCAACCGCTGTTGAATATGTAAAAAATTTAAACATCGGTTCATCGTTTGGAGAATCCCCAAAAAATATCGCGTGTTTTTTTAGCGCATCTTCATCAATTTTCAATATATCATTGAAAAACAAACGTGTCATATCAACTTTATTATATTCGCCAAACCATGTATTTACATGTATAGAGCTAACTTTTGCAACTGCACCCATTTCTTCGCAAACAGCCTTAATTTTTTCTGCAGCTTCAAAGCCAAGTCGAGGCTCATCTTCGTTGAAATCTATCGCAACATCGTAAATTCTTGCAAATTGATCTTTAGATACACGACACCCTGGAACCTTATTTAAACAAGCCATTTTAACATCATTTAATTTGCCTTGTATATCACCTGTTGCAACCGATGGATGCGTGTATTTTTTAAGCTGCCCATTTTCAAAATAAAACACAAATGCGCCGTTTTCTCCCACTACAGCCTTAACAGGCCATTGCCTGATAATCATGTCGCACCACCCTGCTGGGCGCCCTGTGACAGGTATAACCTGTATATTATTTTCACTTAATTGCCAAAGGGCTGCATAAGCTTTTGCGCTTAGTTTGCCCTCGCTTGTAATGGTATCATCAATATCGCATAAAACAAATTTTATGTTTTGTGCAATTTCTGAATTTAAAATGTTGAAATTTTTCATAATGCCCTTTCAATTAAAATTACAATAATTTTATTAATATTTTTTGCTATTTTAAATTGTGTTTAATAAAAAATACAGCAAACTCTTTATAGTTTCATAAAAATAATTATAGGGGATATACATCGTTTTGTCAAAGCAAACTGATGTATATCCCCTATTAATTTTATTTTATTTTTTCTGCAAGTTCCAAAACTTTTTTATGAATTTCTTTTATTGTAAGTTTAAATTCTTCATCGCTCTTTCCGCTTGGGTCATCAAGGCCCCAGTTCTCGGCATATTGTGAAGGCACATTAGGGCAACTTACATTACATCCCATAAATATAACTACATCTGGGTCTGGGATATCTGTTACTTTTTTATTAAACTGTGTTGCCTCCATGTCGATGTCGTAAACTTCTTTAATTAGCCTTACTGCGTCTTGGTTAATTTGGCTTTTTATCACTGTGCCGGCAGAATAGCTTTCGAAAACATCACTTGCAAGCAATTTTCCAAGTGCTTCAGCCATTTGACTTCTACATGAATTATGATTACATACAAATGCCACTTTTGGCTTGCCTTCGCATTTAATCTCCGGCTTAAATGTTTTAAAATCGTAATCTATATCGGTGTTGCCGTCGTCTCCGACATAATGCAGCGCACCCACTGGACATGCCCTTTCACATCCATGACATCCATGCACACATCCGTTTCCATACACTACTTTTGGTTTACCTGTTTCTTCGTCCGGCTTATAAACACCGTGTTTGCACATGTCATTGCAAACCATACACCCAATACATTTATCATAATCAATTTGTGGATACCATGTTGCACTCATTTTCAAATCTCCTTTTTATTTACAAAATATTTTTTCGTATTATTCGCAATTTTAACAAGCATTAGCATAACAGGCACTTCAACAAGAACACCCACAATTGTTGCAAGTGCAACAGGGCTTTGTGTGCCAAAAAGTGCTATTGCCACTGCAACCGAAAGCTCGAAAAAGTTTGATGCGCCAATCATTCCGGCAGGTGCAGCTATATCATGTGGCAATTTTAACACTTTGCATGCAATATATGCAATGAAAAAAATCAAAAATGTTTGAATTATCAAAGGAACTGCTATTAGTACAATATGCAATGGGTTTTCTAAAATAACATGTCCTTGGAATGAAAATATCAGTGTTAGTGTTAAAAGTAAGCCGATAATTGTTACATTGGAAAACTTGGGTATAAATTTAGTTTCAAAATACTCTTTACCCTTTTGTTTTGTAACAATGCTTCTTGTTAAAACGCCGCCTACAAGCGGAATTACAACAAATAAAACCACCGATAAAATAAGGGTATCCCATGGAACACTTACACCGCTAACGCCTAATAAAAACGCCACTATCGGAGTAAATGCAAGTAAAATAATAAGATCGTTTGTTGCCACTTGAACCACTGTATAAGCAGGATTACCTTTTGTTAAATGGCTCCATACAAAAACCATCGCTGTACAAGGTGCCGCACCCAATAAAACCGCACCGGCTAAATAATCCGTTGCAAGCTCAGGTGTGATAAACGAGCTAAAAATTACAAAGAAAAACAAATATGCTATTCCAAACATTGTAAAAGGCTTAATAAGCCAGTTTGTAACCCATGTCACAAACAAACCTTTTGGATTTTTGCCAACATTTTTAATGCTTTGAAAATCCACCTTCATCATCATTGGGTAAATCATCAACCATATTAAAACTGCTATTGGAATGCTTACATTTGCATATTCAAAATTGCCCATAAACTGTGGAAAAGCAGGTATAAATTTGCCTATCATTACACCTATTACCATACAAACTATAACCCAAATTGTCAAGTATTTTTCAAAAAAACCAATTCCGCTCTGTTTTTGTTTACTCATATATTCCCTCTCAAAATTAAAGCTGTCTGTAAATTTAAAATATCATTTTCAGACAGCCTGTATAATTAATTAAAAACCTGCTTGTTGCAATAATTTTTTTGCTTCTTCAACTTTAACAAGTTTTCCCATTGCTACAACTTTGCTATCGATTACAAAAGCCGGTGTAGACATTACACCATATTTTGCAATTTCAGCCATATCGCCAATATTTATAACTTCGTCTTGAATATTTAACTCTTTTGCCGCTGTCTTTACATTTTCAAATGTTTGCGAGCTTTTTGCACAGCATGCGCCTAAAACAATAAGTCTTGCTTTTTCAATGTCTGCAATACTGCATTCGTTTCCACAAGCACAAGCCGCTTTCACCTCTTGTGTATTTTGTGCGCTTGCACATTCACAAGCTGTTTCTTTCTTTTTACCAAAACCGAATAATCCCATAATATAAACCTCCAAAAATTTTATATAAATATATTTTTATTAAAACGCTAAGTAGAACATATAAAAACCTATAATTGTCATTGCTATACCCATTATTATTTTTAATGCATTACTTAATTTTCCATATTTTTTGTTCTGTGATAATTTTTGAACAAATCCGATAGATGTACCACAGATAACTGCCAAAATGCCGTGACCTATTGAATATAATAACAATAATAAAATGCCCCATGCTAAGCTGCCTTTGCTTGCGACAACCGCCAAAAGTGCAATTAAAACAGGGGTTGAACACGGTGAAGAAAACACACCACCCAAAACACCGGCAATTAATGCGCCAAGATAACCTTTTTTAGTGTTTTTTGATATTAAATAACTTGAGGGTATAATTTCGTAAATCCCCCATGTTTGCAAAGCCATTAGCATCATAAGCAAGCCTAAAATTATAAACCACCATGTTGCCTGTGTGCCTATTAAACTGCCAGCCATTGTCGCAATAACGCCCAAAACTGTGAAAGTTATCGCAGAGCCTAAAGCAAAAGTCAACGATAGCATTAATGCTTTTTTTGTTGTGCGCTCACCTGTTCCGCCAACATAACCGACTATAAGAGGAACGCTTGATAAAGCACACGGTGTAAATGAAGTTAAAACTCCTGCTAAGAGTGCCAATACAGGTGCTAGATACACACTGTTTGTAATCATTTGCGAAAGCTGCTCCAGCCAAATGTCAATCATATTAAACCCCCATATCGGTTAGAATAATACGCATTTGCTCTTCGGTTAAACCGCCTTGATGCACTGTAAAAATATGTTCTTCTGTTTCCATATCTGCATACATTACAAAATTAATTTGCTCTGTAATTTCCTCGCTTGGAACATAGGGTGTGCCGTCTGAATTAACAAGTAATTGTGTGGGGATTAACTGCACGGGGAAATTTGTAGCCGCGTCCGAGTTTTCCCACACGTCAACAAATTGTATTACTGCTTCTCCCTGCATTTCTGTGTTTAATGTTTCAAGTACGGGCGCCATTTCTTTGCATGGTATGCATTCGGTTGCACCGAAATCAATGATTATTGGCAGTCCATGTTCAGTAAGTTGTGTAATATCTACACTTGAAACATGCAAAGGAATTTGTTCTGCTTGCTCGGCGTTTTCCTGCGAATTAGTGCTGTTTGCAACAGTGTGCTCTTCGCTGCCTATTGTTTGCATCGCCCATATTCCGATAACACCACATATCATTAAAACAGGAACCATTATTTTTAAAAGTTTCTTATTGTTCATAATTGCACCCCTCATCAAATTAATAAATATTGAAACGCGTTGAAGAAATAACCTACAATTATTATGCCCAGTGCACAAATTGCTATAAATGCTCCCAAAAGTTTTGGTTTAACAGCTTTTCTAAGCATTATTAACGAAGGCAAACTTAATGTTGTTACGCTCATCATAAATGCTAAGATAGTTCCAAGCTGTGCGCCTTTTGCCAAAAGTGCCTCGGCAATGGGGATTGTACCGAATATGTCTGCATAAATTGGTATGCCGACAATAGTTGCAAGTATTACACCAAATGGATTATTACTTCCTAAAATAGTTTCGATGATTTCTTGCGGTATCCAGTTATGAATTAAAGCGCCTATGCCAACACCAACTAAAATGTAAGGTAAAACTTTTTTAAATGTCTCTTGTACTTGTTCTTTTGAATAAATCAAGCGGTCTTTTTTAGTAAGGTTTGGGGATTCTATATCCACGCTTCCACTAGCATTTAATATAAAATCTTCGACATGTTTTTGCATGCCCAGTTTATCTAAAATTGTTCCGCCAATTACAGCGATTATAAGCCCTAATATTACATAAACAACAGCTACTTTACCACCGAAAATGCTCATTAAAAGCACAAGGCTGCCTATATCCACCATTGGCGATGAAATTAAAAAACTGAATGTAACACCAACAGGCAAACCTGCGCTTGTAAAGCCCATGAAAAGCGGTATTGATGAACATGAGCAAAACGGTGTAACCGTGCCAAGAAGTGCAGCGACTATATTTGCCCAAATGCCTTTAAATCTGCTTAAAATACGCTTGCTTCTTTCCGGTGGAAAAAAGCTTTGTATATATGATATAACAAAAATTAATGTGCAAAGTAAAACTGTAATTTTAATTACATCATAAATAAAAAATTGAACACTTGCGCCTATAGGTGATGTTATATCTAAACCTAAAGAGCTTAAAATATTCCCTACACCGTCATTTAACCATTTCATGCCAAGGATTTGATACTGAAAAAAATCCCATGCGGATTTTAATGCCTCCATATATTTACCTGCCTTCGTTTATTTTCACATCAAAATATTTTGATGTGTTGTATATAAAAAACCTTAGATCTCAATTGATGTTTGTGCACAAGTGCATTCTTTTTCAATGTCTGTGTTAACTTTTGTTATTTCTTTGAGTGTTTCAATTGCAAACGCACTGCCTGCTTTGCTTATACGATAATGTGTCCACTTGCCAACACAGCGGCTTTCTACAATTTTGCTATCGCACAATATTTTCATGTGATACGAAAGCTTGCTTTGTGCTATTCCAAGTGCATCTTGCAAATCGCACGCACATCTTTCTCCACTTTGAAGTAATTTTACAATTGCAACCCTGTTTTCGTCGCAAAGCGCTTTGAACATACTTGCAATAAATGCGTTATTTTCATTCATTTAAATCACCTCGTTGTCAAATCAATATTTTTTGTTCTGATGTTATTATATTCGCATTTAATAAAAATGTCAAGCCTTAAATCAATTTTTTTTGATTTAAGGCTTGACATTTAAATTTCGTGATGATATTACGTGTTTTATTGCAATCATTTATTTACAATATTAACTGCATCGCCCTCGATAAATTGGTTTAAATTGCATACTGCAATATCCAAAAGCCTTGCACGGCTTTCTTTCGGTGCCCAGCTTATATGT
>CAYJGV010000052.1:0-16662 GCA_964369715.1 uncultured Bacteroides sp.
AAAAACAATAAAACAAAATAAAAAAGGATTGCATCGATTGTGTTTCGTTGCAATCCCTTTTTGTGTTTATAATTTTATAAATGCATTATGCGGTATGCTCTTGGAGACATACCCTGCACTTTTCTGAAAGTGCGTGAAAAATGAGTAGAATCGTTAAAACCAACCTCATAACCCACCCATGTAATTGAATTATTGGGTTGCTTTAAAAGTTCTATAGCTTTTTGAATTCTTATATCAATTAAATATTCAACAAAAGTGCGCTTTGTTAATGTTTTAAACAAATAGCAAAAATATGTTTTTGAAAGCATTGAAATTTTGCATACATCTTCAAGTTTTAATGGCTTATTATAATTTGCATCAATATAATTAATTGCACTTTCAACTAAAGGCATGTATTTTTCATGTAAAATAGTTATATTTTCACTAACAGGAGATTTTTTATATTCTCTTGAAAGCAAAATTAGCATATTGACAATTTCCGCACTTATAAGCTGCTCAAAATACATATCACATTTTACATATTCGCTCAACATATATTTCATTCGGCTTTTTATCAATTCTGAAATTTCGGGCCTTAATTTAAAACGTGTATGAAGATCGGGGATTTCTGCTAAAAAGCAATAAATGGATGAAAAACCCAGAATAGAATTATATAAATCACTATAAATTGTGTTTTCGGATGTATTGAAAAAATCTTCGTAAGAAAATTCACAACAAATAATTTCCGAATTTTTAAGCGGAATTGTTGTGTGTTCTATTTTTGGTGGAATAATAAAAATATCATCTTTTGAAAGAATATGCTTTACGCCTTCGACAATATGCTCGCAATTGCCTTTTAAAACATACCAAATCTGCATATAATCATGATGATGTAATTGATCACCCGAGGGTTTACTGTCGCTAACTTTATATAGCTTGCATATTTTACTTTGTGTAAACATAGTATCTTTTTCAAAATAAAGCAAGTTGTCGTTTGAATACATTCAATATACTTCCTTTTTTTATTTATTATAATAATACTATATTTCACAATATTACGCAATATCGCAAAAACAACAAAAAATTATAAACCTATCTTGTATAATTATACAAGATGAGTTTATAATTTTGTAAAATTGGTTAAAAAAACGGATTCCTCGGCTACGCTCGGAATGACAGGATAGGGTAGGCGCATTTGTCATTCTGAACGAAGTGAAGAATCCGTATTCTTTATGGGTGAGCGGTTTCCTTAGGTAGGGGAACGGATTCCTCGGCTACGCTCGGAATGACAGGATTGAAGGGGAATGGATTCCTACGACTCGCCAAGGGCCGCCTTACGGCACTTGCTCGCTTGTATTGCACTGCGGTGCTTATCGGCTACGCTCGGAATGACATACTTTGTCAACAGTTCCGAAAAACAGTCTATGCATTATTTTGCAAAATCACACAGTTCAATTATTTTGCCGTTTCCAAGGCGAGAATTTTCAGCGGCAAGCGCCATTACGTGGCTTTCTATAGAGGCATCTATACTTGTAATTGCAGCAGTGCTGTTGTTTGCCAATAAGTCATAAGCGCTTTGCATAAGGCCCATATCTCCGCCGCCGTGTCCGGCAAAATCATTTTTAGCCTTGGCTAAATTGATAATGCGATCCTCTTTGCCAAATTGCCTTACATAAATTATATTATTATGCATATCGCCTTCAATTTCGCCCATGCTACCCATAATTTTAATGCTTCTGTAGCACTCTTGCGTAAAAGCTGACATTGTAAATGTAGCGGTGATATTATCTTCAAACTCCATGCTTAAAACTTGGTGGTCTGCAACATCATTATCACAGTGGTAAACACATCTGCCGTAATTGCCGTTTTCTAATGCTTCATAAATGTTTTCTTTAGTGGGTGCAGGGTTTAAAACACTGCAAGGCCAGCCTGTTCCATTATTATATAGGCCACTGCGCTTATTTGTTAAATAAATTTTTTCGGCATCATAAGGACAATTTTCTTTAGCTTTGCAATTGTTTAAACAGCGCTTTGCGCTATCTTTTGGCGCGTTTTCTTTTTTAAACAAGCCTAGGCCGCCCAAAGAGCTTAAACGTACACATGGCTTTGCAATAAGCCAGCGCAATATGTCCATATCGTGGCAGCATTTTGCCAAAATTGAAGGACTGCTGTCTTCTTGTTTGCGCCAATTTCCCCTGACATAGCTGTGTGCAAAATGCCAATATGCTATATTTTCAACGGCATCTACTGTTTGTATTTGCCCGATGGTGCCCTCGTCAAGCAAGTTTTTTATAATGCTGTAAAAATCTGTATAGCGTAAAACATGGCAAACCATTACAAGGCGGTTTTTTTCGTGTGCTTTTTTTTGAAGCGCAAGACATTCCTGCAAATCCGGTGAAATTGGCTTTTCCAATATTAGATGATAATTTTTTTCAAGTGCTAACATAGCGTGTTCTATATGCTGTTTATCTTGCGTTGAAATAATCATAACATCTGCTAATTTATCTTTAGAAAGCATTTCCTCGGCGCTGTTAAAGCATTTGCTATTATCCACACTATATTCTTTTTTTAGTAAATCTAGGCGCTCTGGGTTTGTATCTGCGCCGGCAACAATTTGAATTTTATCGGGGTTTTCTTTGGCATAAGGTGCATATGCCTCTAATCCGCGCACACCACAACCGCAAATTGCCATTGTTATTAATTTGTTTTCACTCATGATTAACTCCTAATTTACAATTATATATCTATTTTGCAAGCCGATACAATTTCACCTATCGCATAGCTTCCAAACAGTGTTTTATCGTCTTTGATAGTGTATTCAAGCACAGGTTCTAATAATTCTTGCATATCGTCGTTGCCGTTTGTAAAATCGTTTAACCTGTCGCAAGCTGTTATTAAACGTGCTTTAAGTGCGCCAATTCTGCCATCGATAATTTCAAAGCCGAAGGGTTTGTTTGTGCTTTTCCATAATTGCCAATATGTTTTTCTTAAAATTTCTGTTTGCTCAATTACATCTTGCATGTAATTACAAAGCTCTTTTGCTTTTTCATAATCTTTGTTTACAACAATATTTTTTGCGTTATTATTCCAATGACATTTGCCTAAAATTACTTTGGCAAGGCTTAAATAAAATTTAAAAAGCAAGTTGAATTCACCTTGTTCTTTTGCAAATACTTCATAATTTGCTACAAGTTTTTCATAATGGCTTTCAATGTCAATTCCTTTGAAATCTTCAGCATAAAGTTGAATTAAAGGGTCTTGATACAAAAGCATTTTTGCGGCATTAACAGGGCGGAATTCTCCGCTTTTCATTCCCTTTACCCTGTTGAAATCAGACAGCATCCAAAATGCTTCAAAATTTGCATTGCAACAAGCTTTAAAGCGCAATTTTAAAGCGTTGATGTCGTATTTTTGGGTATAGCAAAATTCTGCAAAAATTTGCACACCGGGCAAAATAGTTGCGATATTTGCCTCTGCTCCATTATCGCCCCACGCTGTTGCAAGCACTGTTTTTGTGCCGCTTTTTAAACACGCATTTAATGCCGGTATTGTGTTTATCACGGTGTGTTCGTAATCCGGAGAAGGGCCGCCAAAAACCCAAACAGCGCCTGCAAATGCTGTTTTTGCGCCTAGCTTTTTATGTTTTTCAAACATGTCATCGTAAGAATTTTGCGTATTATGGTAGTAATCCCAATAGACCAGTTCAACATTTGGCAAAACACTGTCTATAGCATTTTGCGAAACATCACTGTCATAATAGGAATTTGTTTTTGAATCAGGCCTGAAATACATATCGCTCCACATCATGGTATCAAGCCCTAGTTTATCTGTAATTTCCACCACTCTTTTTAAATGCCGTTTAATAATAGTGTGTGGGCTTTCATATCCATGCTTTGTTAAATGTGTGCCAAGGCCGATGCCGTGCGCCTCGTCCATGCCTATATGTATTCTTTTAGAGCGATAAGGTTTTGTTGCGGCAATAATTGCCTTTTCTAAAAATTCATATGTTGCCTCGCTGTCGGCAAGTATAACTTCGGCATTATCTGCTAAATAATACATTTTTGGCCAACGTATAGCCCTGTTTAAATGACCTAATGTTTGTATGCATGGGCACATTTCAATGCCAAATTTAAACGCATAATCATCAAGTTCTTTAAGCTCGTCATAAGTGTAACGTCCACGCATATACCCAAAATAAGGATATTCAGGTATTTCATAAGTGTCTTCTGTGTAAAGCATTATTAAGTTAACACCCATTAAACTGAATTTTCTTATTATATTTTTAAGTGCGTCAACTGTCATAACCGCATTGCGTGAGGCATCTACCATAACGCCCAAAGTGTCAAAGCATGGTTTTTGGACTATGGCGTCATCATATGTGATATCGCCGTTTAATAATTGCTTAATATAAGAAAAACCACGCCATATTTGAACATTATTTGCATAATAAAGTTTGTATTTTTCGCTGTGCTTTTCTATTTTAAATTCATTGCTGCTAACAAGCTCGATTATAATTTCGCCCTCAGATATTTTCATGCCTAAAAGCTCGCTTAAATCATCAAAACATTCTGAAAAATACGTCGATTTATCGCCTGTAATATTTATATTCACACACATAAATTTCAACCTTTCACTTCATGATACTGTAATATTAACACAAGAAATAAATAAAAACTATAGCATTTGTTCAAAAACAAATATACACTTTACAAATTGTCAAATAAAAAAGGAAAATTTAACATGTTTTAAATGCATTGATATGGTACAATTGCATTAACAAATTAATTTGGGGGTTGTTTATGAAAATTGCACTTATAACTGATGAAGTAACGCAAAATTTTGAGGAATGCTTGGCTTTTGCAATAAAGCACAAATTAAGCGCGCTTGAGTTTAGAACAATGAATGATATGGCTATTCATTTAATTGATGATGATACCTTAAAATATTGGAAATTAAAACTTGATGAAAACAACATAAAAACATGTTGTATTGCGGGCTCTTTTTATAAATGCGAACCTTTAGATAATTTAATTGAAGAAGAACTGAAAAAATTAAAAAGGCTTTGTGAGCAAGCTGATATTTTAGATGCGAAATACATCAGGGGTTTTGCTTTTTTTTCAAGCGAGAATAAAACAATGAGCGCAAAGGAAATTGCACCGTATTTTGAAAAACCTATCGAAATATTAAAGCAATACAATAAAACATTGCTGTTAGAAGCAGACCCTAGCGTTAATACACCAACACATGCTTTGCTTGCAGAGTGCATAAAAGAAATTAACAGTGAATATGTAGGGGCTATATTCGACCCCGGCAATTCAATTTATGCAGAACCACCAGAGCAACCATACCCCACAGCATATGAGCAAATTAAACCATATATGAAGCACATACATATAAAAGATAGTATTTATGTAAAAAACGATACATATTGTGTTAAAGTGGGAACAGGAGAAGTGGGATATACCGAGCTTTTAAAAGCAGTTTTTAATGATGGATACAGCGGTTATTTTTCTATGGAAACACATTATAGGCACGATGTAAATTTAAGCGAAGAACAAATGAAAACACCCGGCGGAAGTGTTTTTTCAAGCGGTGGAATGCAAGCGAGCGCCGAAAGCATCGAGGCCTTACAAGAGATATATAATCAAATAAAAAAGTGAAAAGGGGTAGCCGAGAATATAGCTGTTGATAAACAAATATTTTATACAAAAACACAGCAAAGTTTTTGTTAAGCGCTTGCCTTAAAAACAATTTTGTCGATGGCCATAAAAAAAGAACAAACGGTGAAAATTAAAAATGATAACTGTTTTAAAAAACTGCAATTTAATTCAAGATAATAAAGAGCAATTGGTCGATATCATAATAAAAGACGATTTAATAAAAGAGGTTTTGCCGGCGCAAGACACTAGTTTAGAAAATGCAAAAATTTATGATATAAAACGCAAAAACACATGTGCAGGCTTTATTGATATACATGTGCACGGCGGTGGTGGACACGATTTTATGGATGCGACAGAAAAAGCCTACGAGGGAGTTGCGAAATTTCATTTAAAATACGGAACCACTGCAATGGCGCCCACGACAGTGGCATCCTCGCAAGAAGAGTTAATAAAATGCTGTGAGTTATTTGATGAATGCAAAAATAAATTTGCGAGTGCAAGCAGATTGCTGGGATTGCATATAGAAGGGCCTTATATAAGCCCTTCACAGGCAGGTGCGCTGGATCCAAAATATGTTACAGAGCCCATTGTGCAAAATTATAAGGACATTTTAAATCGAACAGATAATATTATTCGCTGGACAATTGCGCCTGAATTGAAAGGTGCAAACGAAATGGCGGATTACTTACAGCAAAAAGGCATACTTGCAAGCGTTGGCCACAGTGATGCAAATTTTGCACAGATTGAAAACGCTTTAAAACACGGATTTAGACATGTCACGCATCTGTATTCGGCTATGTCGAGCATAACAAGGATTAATGGCTTTAGGCACGCAGGAGTGGTTGAAAGTGCGTATTTGCTTGATGGTTTAACAAGCGAGATAATTGCAGACAATTGCCATTTGCCAAAAGAATTGCTTTTAATGGCATATAAATTTATAGGCCCCGACAGGATTGCACTTATCACAGATGCAATGCGCGGCGCAGGTAGCGAGAGTGGCGAAAGCATACTTGGAAGTTTGCAAAGCGGACAAAAAGTTATATTGGAAGACGGCGTTGCGAAAATGCCTGACAGAAAAGCTTTTGCCGGCAGTATTGCAACGGCAGACAGGCTTGTTAGGACAATGGTTAAAACTGCGCAAATTCCACTTGTTGATGCAATTACAATGATAACAAAAACGCCTGCAAAAATTTTGAAAATAGACGACAAAATGGGCAGTATAAGCCCACAAAAATATGGAGATATTGTTGTGTTTGATAATGAAATTAATATTGAAAAAGTTTTTTTAGGCGGCAAATTGGCAGTTGAAAATTATAAAGAGGTGAACTGAAATGATAAAGACATTCAAAGCGGATATGCTAACAATTAATATTTATGAAAATCGTGAAAAAATGGGAGAATTTGCAGCGCAAGACATAAAAAATTGCATTAAAAATATTTTAAGCAAAAAAGATGAGTGCAATATTATTTTTGCGGCGGCGCCCTCTCAAAATGAGGTGCTTGAAACACTAGCAAACAGCAATGATTTGGATTTTTCAAAAATAAATGCGTTTCATATGGATGAATACATAGGACTTGAAGATGATGCACCACAAGGCTTTGGCAATTTTTTGAAAAGAGCATTATTTGGCAAAGTTAATTTTAAAAATGTTTTTTATCTAAAAGCAAATGAAGGTGATATTGATGAAGAATGTGAAAGATATACACAGCTGTTAAAACAATATCCCACTGATATTGTTTGCATGGGCATAGGCGAAAACGGCCACATTGCGTTTAACGACCCACCTGTTGCCGATTTTGACGACCCTTATTTTGTGAAAAAAGTGCAACTTGATGAATTGTGCAGAGCGCAACAAGTTAACGATGGCTGTTTTGAAAACATTTCGCTTGTGCCCACACACGCGTTAACGCTTACAATTCCTGTGCTTACAGCACCAGAGCACATTTTTTGCGTTGTACCAAATACAGCAAAAGCAAATGCCGTTAAAAACACCGTAACAGGGGATATTAGCACAGCTTGCCCTGCAAGTATTTTAAGAAAACATAAAAACGCAGTGCTTTATTTAGATAAAAACAGCGCTGAGCTTTTGTAGTTTTGGCTAGCCAAGCCGATGTAGTTATAATTAAAATTGCATCAGTTTGATTTGTTTTAAATTTAAACAAAACTTTTATAATTAAATTTACAAAGTAAACTATGCGAGAAAGGGGATATTCATGCAAAAACATTATATGCAATTGATTGAAAAATTCAGTTTGCAACAAGAGGAAAAAGAATATCTTGTAAAATGTGCCGATGAGATTTTCATGTATTATATGGAAGATTTGAAAACTGCTGTTTCAACATATTATAGAACAAATTTTAATAATAGAATTTTAAATGAAAACTTGATGCAGATTTCAAGCAAAAGTGGAATTTCTTTTTACACAGTTTGCTTTGTTTTTGTTGCAGCAGCATCAAAATTTATGCTTGATGATTACAAAAGGGCAAATATAAAAACTGAAATTTTTTGGCAGACCATAGAAGATTTAAAGTATAAATTATATGAATGTAAACGTGTTAAAAATGAGTGGGGCACTTTTGTAATTGGGTGGTATGTCGGGTTTTTTAAATTAGATATTTTTAAATTGGGGCGCTTTGAATTTGAAAGAAAACTGCTAAAGCACGATTATACATTTAATGAAATTAAACTTAAAAAAGGCGATGATGCGCTGTTTGTGCACATTCCTTCATGCGGAAAATTAACAGATGACTTGCGCTATGATTCATACAAGCTGGCTTATGATTTTTTTAAAGATGAATTTGTTGCAAAAATTTTGCCAATGGTCAGCGAGACATGGCTTTTGTATAATAAAAATGTCGAAATTTTCAGCAGTGAAAATAATATAATTCGTTTTTATAATGATTTTGATAATATAGAAAATTATGAAGATGAAAAATTTAATGATGCATGGAGAATTTTTGGCAAAGACTATGTTGAAAATGAAATGCCGTGCAACACAAGCTTACAAAAAGATATTCTCAAATGGCGAAATAGTGGAAAATATACAGGTATGGGTTATGGAATAATATTGCATGATGGCGATAAAATTATAAACCAGAAGTAAGCTTTAAAAACAAAAATGCTTAAATTTAACTATTATAACGGGGAGAATTTTATGCTTTGTTACGATATTGTTGTTTGCGGTGCAAGCCTTGGTGGTGTAATGGCTGCTGTTTCTGCATGTAAAAGCGGTAAAAAAGTTTTGCTTACAGAGGAATCTGTTTGGGTGGGTGGGCAATTGACAACACAGGCCGTGCCACCGGACGAACACTGCTGGATTGAAAAAACAGGTTGCACGCAAACTTATCGAAATTTCAGGCAAGATATTCGCAATTACTATAAAAACTTGAAAAACATCTCTGATGATAATAAGGCGAAAGAGTTTTTTTGTCCGGGGAATTCGTGGGTTTCAAGGCTTGCGCACGAGCCAAAAGTTGCGCTTGAAATTTTAAATGCATATTTGCAGCCATATATAAAAACAGGCTTGTTACAAATTGAATACCAAACAATACCTATAAGCGCGGATGTTCAGCAAGATGAAATTAAATCAATAATTGTAAAAAATCTTGTTACAAAAAAGCAAATGACAGTTAGTGCAAAATACTTTTTAGATGCAAGCGATTGCGGAGATTTACTGCCTATTGTTGGTGCTGAATATAGGACAGGTGCCGAAAGCAAAAGCGAATTTTTAGAGCCAAGCGCACCCGAAAATGCCAATAAACAAGACATGCAACCGATAACATGGGTTTGTGCTGTGGAAATTTTGGGCGACGATGACAAAAGCGAATATAAAATAGCAAAGCCTGAAATGTATGATTATTTTGCAAATCTTGATGTGCCTTATGACGACAATAAATTATTCAGTGAATATATTCCAGATGCAATGACAAAAAAGAAAAAGAAATTTTCGTTTTACGATTATGAAATTAACGAGAATAGCAAGGGCTTATTTAGCTACCGCCGAATTATAGCAAAAGAAAATTATAATGAAAAAATCAATGATGTTACGCTTATAAATTGGCCGCAAAATGATTTTAGCCTCGGGAATATTTTCGATGACGATGATGCTGAATATAATAAATATATGGCAAGACAGCAAACCTTATCTTTGGTTTATTATATGCAAAACGAAATGCCCCAAAAAGACGGAACAAAGGGGTATAAATTGAAATTGAGGGGAGATATTACAGGAACCAGTGACGGGCTTGCGCTAATGCCTTATATCAGAGAAAGTCGACGCATAGTTGGCGATTATACGATAAAAGAGCAAGATATTTCAAAAGCATTTAACACGGATTTAGTCGTGTTTGAGGATAGCGTTGGAATTGGACATTATTGTATAGATTTACACGTGACAACAAAAACAGGAACTTTTTTATACGAGCCAACACAGCCGTTTGAAATACCGCTTGCAAGTTTAATTCCTGTAAGAATTAAAAATTTATTGCCGGCTTGTAAAAATATATCGTGTACACATTTGACAAACGGCTGTTACAGGCTTCACCCTGTTGAATGGAATATAGGCGAAGCCGCCGGTTTTTTAGCTGCTTTTTGTATAGATAATGATATTTTACCAAGGCAAGTAAGAAGTGAAAAAATAAAGCAATTTCAAGATGTATTAGTGCAAAACGGTGTTATGCTACACTGGGATAAATAAGAAACATCATATCTTCTTTAAGACGCTATTGAGACACCCTGCTTGCAGGGTGTCTCATTATTTTTTAAAATTATATTTTTAAATATTTTCGAAAGAAAAATATTTGCTGTTTGCTTGTTGTGTGCGATATTTTGCGGGCGTGATGTTTTCGTGTAATTTAAAAAAATTGCTGAAATAATGTATGCTTTGAAAACCTACAAGCGCTGAAATATCGGATATGCTTGCATTTGTGTTTTCAAGCAATTCTTTGGATTTTTCAAGTCTAATTTTATTCACATATCGCATGGGGGTTGTTCCAAACATCTGCTTAAATGTATTAATTAATGTGGTTCTATTAATGCCAACATAACGTGATAGTTCTTCTATATTAATGTTGTGCATATAATTATAATTTATATATTGCAGTAATTTGTTCATCAAATTACTGTCTTCAAAACTTGCGTCTTCTTGTAAGTTTAAATTAAAAATTTGCGTTTGTTTTAAATTGTTTTTTAAATTAATTCGCACGAGGTAAACCAAAATTTCTTGTAATAGCGAGCAAATTACGCTATAATAATGTTCATGCTTGTTTACGCTTTCCTTAATTATTCTATTAAAGCATGTGTTTACTGTTTGTGTGCTTTTTATTTGCAAGTGCATTTTCAGCTTACAAACATCAATCAAAAGTGCGTTATTATCAATTGTGAATTTCACATCAAATAATTTAAGGTTTTCACTATTTGTGTTTTCAATGCTTGTAACTATAGAATGTTCTTGCTTTGGATGTATTAAATAAACGAACCCTTTTTCCATGTTTATTTGGTTTTCTTCCACGAATAAAACCCCTGTGCCTGAAATTACACTTATTATTTGAAAATAATCGTGGTTGTGGGGTTCGTTGTTTGTGTGCTGTATGTACTTTCCGCACCACAATAAATTGCAATCTGACATATTTTGTCCTCGCTTGAAATAAATATAATATATATTATACATTATATCGCAATAAAATTAAACAATAAGTATCAGCTTTTGCGTTTTGCATAAATTTAGTTAAATTTTTTGTACAATATTGTATTTCGCATTGCTTTTATTTACTAATTTACAAATATAATTGAATAATATACAAATACAAACATTCTATTCAATTATATAATTAACGGTATAACAAGAAATTATATTAAGAGGACAACGATATGAATATTTCAATTTTGATGGATGCGCCTTTAAGAAAAACACTGTTTAGTGAAAAAGTAATTAAAGAATTAGAGCAAATTGGGAAAATCACCTACAACTGCAAAGATTCTATAAACAAAGAAGAATTGATAGTGCTTGTGAAAGATGCCGATATTGCTATTACATCTTGGGGAGTGCCAACATTTGATGAAGATGTTTTAAACGCATGCCCTAATTTAAAATTAATTGCACATGCTGCAGGAAGCGTTAAAAGCATAGTTAGCGATGAAATGTATGCACGAAACATCAAAATAGTAAGCGGTGCTAGGGCTTTAAGCGAAGGCGTAAGTGACACTGCACTTGGTTTAACAATATGTGCGTGTAAAAATGTGTTTGCGTTAAGCAAAGGCGTAAGCGGTGGCAAATGGATAGATGATTACATGAGCGTAACCGAAATGAATGACATAACTGTTGGTGTTATCGGTTGTGGCTTTGCCGGCAAGCGTTATATTCAATTGTTAAATGCATTTAATATCGATGTGCTAGTGTACGACCCTAATTTAAGCACACAACAAGCAGAAGAATTAAATGCAACAAAAGTTGAATTAAACGAAATATTTACAAACAGCGATGTTATTTCGCTGCATGCACCTGAACTTGAAAGCACTTATCACATAATAAACGAGCAAAGTATTAAACTTATGAAAGACAGTGCAATTTTAATTAACACTGCAAGAGGCAGTTTAATAGATGAAAATGCGTTAATTAAAGCGCTTAAAGAGGGCAAATTTAAATATGTTTGCCTTGATGTTACAGACCCTGAACCACCGGCAATTGAAAGCGAGCTTCGCAATATAGAAAACTGCATAATTACGCCGCATATTGCAGGTTGTGCAAATAACGGAAAATTAAAATTGGGCACACATTCGCTTGCTGAAATTAAACGCTTTTTAGAAAACAAAGAGCTTATAAGTGAAATTACAAAAGAAATGCTAAGCACAATAGCATAAATATGCATTAATAAAATCGGAGTGAATATGCCTACAATTATTAACACAAATATAGGAATTATTAAAGAGAACTTAATAAAGCCTTTTGCTTTTAAAGGCTCTACTTTAACAAAATTATGGCATATCGTATCGCAAATAACACTTTCAGATGGCACAAAAGGCATAGGCGTTGGTGTTCAAAGTGTGCTTTGGAGCGATGCAAAATGTTTTGCTGCTTACAGCGAGGATGAAAGCAACAAAAAGATGCTTGAAATCACGCAAAAAGCTTTGAAAATGCTTGAGGGAATGCAATTTACTAATCCCCAAGAGTTAATTGACGATATTTTCCCAAAGCTTTTAAAACATGCAAATGAGCAACAAAACAGAAAAGATGTGAGCGAAACATTTGTGCTTAATGCGCTTGTAGGTGTAGATTTTGCACTTTGGCAAATATGGAACAATTTGTTTTCAAACGGCACATTTTCGGCATTAACAAAAGAGTTTGCGCCAAAATTAAAACAGCGCTCAAAAGTTTTAGGCAATATTCCTCTTATCACATATTCGACAGGCGAAAGTGAAATAAAAACTTTATTGGACGATGGAACATTTTTGCTTAAAATAAAAATAGGAAGCGACCCCAATAATAATTCTGATGTAAAAGAAATGCTAAATTGGGATATACAGCGATTAAAGCAAATACATAATATTGCAAAAAATTATAAAACACCTTATACACAAAATGAAAAAGTGCTTTATTATTTAGATGCAAACGCAAGATACCCCGATAAAGATGCCTTGCTTTATTTTTTAAATGAAGCTGATAAAATGCAAGCACTTGAAAATATAATTATATTTGAAGAGCCACTTGGCGAAGAAAATTTGTGTGATTTAAGCGATTTGCCCGTTAATTTTGCGGCAGATGAAAGTATACATAATTTGCAAAATTTAAATAATGCTATAGAGCTTTATGGCTTTAAAGCATTAGCGTTAAAGCCCATAGCAAAAACACTTTCGCTAACATTAAAAATGATAAATATTGCACTTGAAAAAAACATAGCCTGCTTTTGTGCCGATTTAACCGTCCCTCCTGTTATGTTAAATTGGAATATGAGCGTTGCGGCAAGTTTGCCGCATATTAACGGCCTGAAAACAGGTATAGTTGAAAGCAATGGTATACAAAATTACGAAAATTGGCAAGAACAGGAAGGAAAATGCCCAATACCCAATGCCGCATTCAGAAAATTAAATGGCGGAGTGTATAATATTGGGGACGATTTTCTGGATAAGGAAATATTGTTTAAGTTTTTAACACATTATGCACAATAAAACATAATAATATTTGTCGCATTTGCTATGATTATTTGACATATTTTCTCAATTATTAAATATATTAAACAAAATGTCAAAAAAAGATGTAATATCGTAATATTATTAAAGTATTAAAAATTTATATATGTTAAAGTGATTATAGGAGAAATGATATGTGTGCAAACAACACAAACAAAATTAATTTTGGCATAGTTGGCTGTGGTGCAATATCATCTTTTCATGCAAATGCTCTTAATAATATTGAAAATGCAAATTTATACGCTGTATACGATGAATTTAAAGACAACAGTGAAAGACTAGCGAAAAAAGTGAATGCTAAGGTTTTTGATGGTTTGCAAGAAATGTTAAGTGATGACAATATTAATGCTATTTGCATTTGCACACCAAGTTTTTTGCATTATTCAATAGCAATGCAATGTTTGAAGCAAAAAAAACATGTGCTTGTTGAAAAACCGCTTGCCCTTGATGAAATAGAATGTCAAAACTTGATTGATTGTGCAAAACAAAACAATGTCATTTTAAGCGTTGTTAGCCAATTGCGTTTTAGCGAAGATTTTACGCATGTGAAAAATGCAATAAAAAACAATGCACTAGGGCGAATTACAAGATGCGATATAATAATGAAATATTATAGGGCGCCCAGTTATTACAGCCTTAGCCCTTGGCGCGGCACATGGGAAAAAGATGGCGGCGGAGCACTTATGAACCAAGGCATACACGGTGTTGACCTTGCTATTTATTTAATGGGAAGTGCAAAAAGCATATATGCAAAACATAATCATTTTGCGCGTGATATAGAAGTTGAAGACACTTTAAGCGCATTAATAATATGGGAAAACGGCGCACATGGAATGCTGCAAGCCTCTGTGGCGGATTATCCCGGTTTTGAAAGACGAATAGAAATTAACGGCAGTGAAGGTTTTATTATTATAAAGGAAAATAAAATAGTAAAATGGAAATTTAGCGATGAATCAAAATATAAAATGCCTGCTTTAAATAACAGTATTAATACATTATCTCACGAAAACCCTACAGCGATTGATGAAAACGGACATATAGAGCAAATTAAAAATTTTATCGGTGCAATTACAGGCACGCAAGAATTAATAACACCACCGCAAGATGCACTTAAAGCGGTAAAACTTATTAACTGCGCCTATAAATCTGCAAAAAGCAACATGGAGATTCAATTATAATATAATGGCGATAAATTTGGTGTTACACGTTTTTAACGTGATTATACAATAATAAAATGGAGGAAAAATTTATGAAAAAAACATTAGCATTATTGTTGGCATTACTTATGTCACTAACATTGTTTGCAGCGTGCACAAGCGAACCTGCAACAACCGAAGAGCCGGCAACCGAAGAGACTACAAGTGAAGCAACAGAAACCGAAGAATCAATGGAAGAAACCGGTGAAAAAACCATAGTTGAAGTTTGGCACATGTATGCAGAGGACACAGAGCCTACTACTCCAAGCCAACGCTACCAAGCTTGGGCTGAAGAGTTCAACGCAACAAACGAGCACAATATCGAAGTTGTTGTATCAGGCGCAAAAACAGCTGATGTTATTTTAACAACTATAGCATCAGGCGAAACACCTGACATTTTCCAAAACTTCTGGAATAATGCACCAACATGGGCAGATAATGGCGCTATTTTAGATTTAAGCGATTATGTTGCAAATTCAAGCGAAGAATGGGATTATGACGACTTTATGCCTGCTGCATGGGATTTAGCTATGCTTGATGGCAAAACATATTCTATTCCTTTTACTTACAGCTCTACTTTCATGTTCTATGATAAAGACATGCTTGCAGCTGCAGGTTATGATGAATTCCCAGCAACAATGGACGAACTTGCACAATGCATTCGCGATTTAACAGTTGTTGAAGCAGATGGCACAATTACACAAATGGGCATGATACCTGATTACCCATGGCTTGATGGCGTTTTATGGCCGGTTGCTTTCAACGCTCCTTATTTAAGCGAAGACGGCAAAACAGTTACTTTTGATGACCCTGCTATGCTTGATGCATTCCAATTCTCAGCAGACATTTATGCTGAATATGGCTATGATAACATCAAACGTTTCCAAGAATCATTAGGCGCACGTGCAACCAATGAAGACCCACTATTTAATGAAAAAGTGGCTATTCGTTGGCAAGCAGACAGCGGCCTTGCACCTATGGTTACTTCCGCAGAAGAAACAGGCACAAATATGGGTATTGCACCTATGCCTGCACCAACAGAAGGCGATGACAATTATAACATGCTAACAGGCGGCGTATGGCAAATTAATGCAAAAACTGCAAACCCTGATGCTGCATGGATTGTTATGGAAAGCTTAACAAGCAAAGAGACAATGGCTATGCTTGCAGAGGGCGACCACAATAACGGCGCATTCATGTCACGTATGAGCGCACTTGAAGCTGTTAAAGGAATGGACGTTTCACAAGAGGCAAAAGACGTTGCAGACCTACTTTTAACAACAACAGCAAGACCTTTCCCAATGTGTGGATTTATTAATGAATATCTAGGCGCAATAGGCACACAAATGAACGAAGTTTTAATGGGCAACCAAACAGTTGAAGAAGCAGCTGCAAAAGTTGTTGAGGAAGTTCAACCACTTGCAGATGAGGGGTAATTTAATAAATTAAGTTTTAAATTAGCAAATTATAGGGGCTGATGTTAAGCATCAGCCCCTATAAAAAAATAGTCATAAAAATAAATATGTAATTTATATTTATTGCATCGTATCTGCTGTGTCATTCAGAGGAGGTACGACGAAGAATCGCAATTATAGCGTGCTTTAAAAAGAACGGATTCCTCGGCTTCGCTCGGAATGACAG
>CAYJGV010000053.1:0-16504 GCA_964369715.1 uncultured Bacteroides sp.
TTAAAATTTATCTCATCACCAATTATCACAAAACTGTAAAGCACACCGCTAACAAGTTCAATTTCATTTTCTTCGCCATATTTCACAGAGTAATTTATACCACCAATTGATATTTCTGATACAGCTCCGCTAAAGCTTGCTACAAAGTAGCCGTTTGCACCAACACCCGAAATTTCACTTAATGCACTATGCACATACAGTTGATTTGTCACATCAACGCCTTTAAAACCAGGGTCGTAAACCGAGTTAAGCATAAGCCCCGAACGGTCTACAGTCTCCTTTATTTTACGATCAAGGTCTTCTATCAATTCGCTTGCCTGTGCATACAATTGCTCTGTTGGTATCTCAGTTACACCATCTCGCATAAGGCCGCATATTTCCTCATTTGTCCTTGTGTCAGTGATATCCGCATAAGTAAATTCGCTTGCTCCGGCATTTTGGCTGACATGCGCTATTATTATTTCATCATAAAGCTCGTTTCTTACAGGCGGCTCAGGCTCTTGCCCATATAAGGAATATTTTAAAAGCAATTTGCTTTCGTTTGCGGTTTTATCTAATTGCAAAACAACACTCACATACCTTGGCACCTCACCACTTCCGATATCCGCAGTTAAGATTGTGTTTTCTTTATTAAGTACTGCAACGCCCCAAAACTTGTCTTTAATAAGCCATGCCAGTCCCTCGCCCACTTGCAAACTGAACCCACCCATGGGTGTAACGTTAAAATTGCCCTCTTTAGAAAAAACGCCTCTTGTTCTGTTTGCGCAATATGCGCCTATGGCGTCTGCGGTGTATTCAATATTATCTAGCGGCCATGTAATCATAGGCTCACCTCCAAAATAGTATCTATTTGTTTATACTCTTCATAAATTAATTTAACGGCGGTAATACGTGCATTGCACGTAATTTTTTGCCCTGTGTAAAGCACAAGAGGCATAATATCCCCAAGTTCGTAATCTTTGCCGAAAAATATATTTTTTTGTAAAACCTCTGCGCTGACAGTATAGGTTTTTTTGTTTTTTACAAGCTCTTGATATCCCCTCGCCCTTAAAAGCTCTCTTTGCTCTTGCTCGGTATATGTTATTGTAGTGCTTGTTCCATCCGCATTTTCTGTGCGGTTGGAATCGCTTATATCATCCGCATTCACATATATTTCTTTAACATTTTGCCCATCGGATAAATCCACTATCTCTATAATACGTTCGGTTTCATCGCCTGCACCGCAAACATATGCTTTGTTTTTATAGTCTACCTCACTTTTTTCGGTGTTTAAGTTTTCAATATTTCCTGCTGCAACCGAAAAAAAACCGATGTAATTTTCGCCATGTGGGTCTGTTCTATCAACACCTGTGTAAAGTGTAAAAGCTTCACTGCCAACTTCATCAATAATATGCTTAAACCCGACATCAGCCTCTTTTGTAAGCTCTTTTACAATTTCAAGAACACTTTTCCATTTAAAGCTTCCACTAACAATTTGCTCAAAACCTTGTGCACTTGCAATTTCGCAAGGTAAAAGCCTCTTGTTTACATTAAGCAAATTTATAATGCTGTTTTCTACATTGGCGTTTTCAAGTTCATAAATATGTGGCACTATACGGTTTTCCCACATCCCTACGCTAAAAACTCCCCTTGCTGTTATTGTACTTTTTTCGCTGTCTTCATAGGTCTCTATCGTATCGATAACAGCGTGCAAATGTGGCCTATCTTTAAGCCATAGCCTATTGCCCACATTTAACAGTTCGGCATTCATTTGTGTGTTTGCACAAACAAGTTTCACTTCTCCCTCGCCGTTATACTCTTCAAGCCATTGCAAGCTTTCAATTGCATAAATTTCGCTAATCACGTTTAAATTTTCATCGCAAACATATAAATTAAAGGCTATGTCTTTCACCTCCGCTTGCAATTATTATACTTTGAAGATTATGTTTGTTTTCCTCGGCATTCGCCAAGAAAATATTATCCCCCGGCATAATTTGCATGTTTAAATCGCTTTGCGGAGAAATATATCTAAATGCATTTTCCTGTGCTCCATCTGAGGTTATAAACACAAGTGATGTTCCGCTTTCTTTATCTTTATAAAAAGTGGATATCCTAAACCTATCACCTTTTTCCATGCTTTTTATAATGCTGATTTCCTCGCCTGTATTTACATTTTTAAGCGATGGATTTGCAATTGCATTAATCGCATAAACCTCCCACACAAAACTTAAATTAACATTGCCAATATTTTTTATAACAGTGTATGCATTTGGGTTTTGCATAGAAATATAAAACGGCCCTGACATTGTAAAAGGGGTTTTCCACATAGGCGTATACCCCGAAAGAACATAGCTTTTTTGCTCTAAAGTTCTAAAATAAGGGTATGGCGCAAACACGGTGAACTGAAAGCTTTGTATGCCTGCACCCGGTTCTATTTCGGGTGTTTTTTCAGGCACAACATCAATTTGCCAACTTTCGCCATTCTCTTCAAAAACAATTACTGCGTTTTGCATCGGCGCAATAAGGTTTAGCATTTTTTCTCTGTTAAGCCTTAAGTCTCCTATAATTTCACCTGTAAAGCTTAAATACCTGCCACTGACATTTTGTGCATAAAGCGCTTCACCCGGGCTGAAATTATTTTGTGTGGTTTTAAAATCCACTTCTAAGCCAAGCCCTGTTATGTCCGACAGCCAAAAATTAGTATCTTTTGAAAAAACAATGCTTTGCTCGCCGTATTTATAAGTAATCACCATATTATCTGTCATGGTAATTTCCTCCTAGCACGCAGTAAAAAATCTTGCGCTTGTCTTGTCAATTCGCTTTCACTAAGCGCATTTGCAGAATTGACCGTCATATATAAATTGATATCAGAACCACTTTTATTGCTTTGATTACTTGCCGCATTACTTGCAGAAAACAAATTGTTTTGCAAGGCTGTGTTTGCAGCTTTATTAAAATTGTTAAAAAGTTCTGCACTTGTAAAGGAAGAACCAAATCCACCTATTGAATTTAATGCCGAGGGCGCAAGGCTAAGCGCAAATTTGCCGGATGCACTTTTACCGGCTTGCACAATTTTATTAACAGCTTTATCCATTTGGCTAATTGCTCCAAGTGAGCCCACCTCAATGCCTTGTTCAACGCCCTTCATAAACATGCGTCCAACTTGCAAATCGAACACTTTTGATGGCGAATGTATGTCTGCCGCCGCCTTTGCCGCACTTATTGCACTTTGCACAGCGCTTTGCATTGCCGCTATAATTCCTGATGCACCTGCGGAGATTCCGCTTGCTATTCCGCTTGCCATATATAGCCCAACAGAGTTAAACTGTGAGCTTTGTGCAAGCGCACTTGATTTTGTCAACATTATTGCTGTATTCATACCAAAAACCATTGATGTATCGGTATTCATTCCGCTTGCGACACTTTGTATCATTTGTGCACCGCTGCTTGCAAGATTTTGTTCGCTAACAGCATTTTGAAAAGCAAGCGATGCGCTGCTAAGCCCATTTAAAAGTGTATCTTTTAATAAAGTAACCGAATTTAACGCATTTGAAAAATCGAACGGTAAGGCTTGTGTTTGTGTCATTTGTGTCAGCTGTTGCATGTTTAAAAATGCATTCATTAAAGCTGTGCTTATGCCTTCTAATGAGGTTCTCAAAGCCGCAAATACATCTCCGCTTTGCGCCAATGTTTGCAGGCTTTGTATGCCCTCGCTAAACCCACCTGTGTCTATTCGTGTGTCAAATACTAAACTGCCGTCATATGCCATTAAATCACCTCTTTCTTTTTAGCTTGCTCAAAACGCATTTTTAGCCTATTTTTCATTTGTTCTTCACGCTGTTTTGCCGTTAATTGCTCTGTGTTTGAATATTTGTTTTCCAAAACAAAACTTCTTTTTAAATTTTCAAGTTTCAGCCTTGCTTTTTTATCCTCAATTTCACTTAAATCCATTGTTCGCACGCTCATAAGTTTTGCCATAGGTGTGTGCGAGGGTAAATTTTCAAGCAAGATTAAAAACTCCCACCAATGCATAAAACCTACCTGCGAAAGTCTTATCTCATAAGCCTCTACAAACGAGGCATAAATAAGCGTTGCGTCTAATTTAAAATCATATGCCCTGCTTATTTTTTTGGCGTTTTCGCTTGTGTTTTCTTTTGTGTAAAACCTTTTGGGCCCCAAAAAAAACGCCAGCAAATTTTCGGCCCTCTTTGCTAAAATTTCGGGCTTTTGTGGTATTGTTCCATACAATTGCATAAGCCCAACGGCAATTTGTTCGTGTAAACTTAGGTTTTCGTCTTGCAGTGCACAAGAAAACCGCACCATATTTCGAAAATCCGCATAAATTTTAATGCCGTCAATTTCCTCGGGCATCGAATTTTCAAGCAGCATATTTGTGTGTATAATTTTCACCCTCTCAATTGTCTTGCAATTCAAACAATGCTAGCACAATGTTTCGGAGGCATTGACAATATTGCCTTTACAAAAGCATCGGCAAATTTTCGCCAATACCTCCCTTTCAAAAAACCCATGTTTCATGTTTTTTTTGCTCTTCTTTTATTAGGTTTATATGGTGCAAATTTCTTCTTTGTTTCTTCCGCTTGCACATTAATTGCATTTGCAATATCCGCACATAAATCATTTAGAGAATTTATGCTTATTTTATCTTTTAAAAAGCGTCTGCATGTGCCCTCTCCAAGCATATTATCGATAAATTCGACAAGCAAAGCACATTCATGCTCTAGTGTTATGACATAATTCTCAACAGAGTTTTCGCCGTTTGTAAGCTCTTTTAAAACCGAGGCATTATGCATTAAAGTTTTCATCGCCTCGTTGTATCGCTTTAAATCCTTCGGCGAAGTTATGTCAAAATCAAGTGGCACATTATGTAAAACAAGCATAATTTATCCCCCTTTATTCATAAGTGAAAAATTCAGGTGTACCCCTTGCGTTTAACACGGCACTGATGCCTGCATTTTCGCCCGCTGCCCCCGAAGGGTCGTCCTCTACAGAAATCGAAACCGTACCTTTTTCGCCTGTTCCGGTAAGCATATTAAAATAAACATACGGCTTAATTACGCTTTGCCCTGTTCCGTATTTTAATGTGTGCGCAAGCATGGCGTCCTGAAATTCATCGCCTATAAACCTTTCGCCTGTAAGGGTAAAAGTTCGGCTTGTGCCTGTTTTCACCGTTTGTTTGCCGCCTCTTAAATATTGGCTTTCTTGTGTTTGTGTTTCAAGCTCGCCCGAAAGTTCCGTCATGCCGTCTTGCGCCACGATATAATCACCTATATTTGTTGCGCTCGCGCTAAAATCCACCGCCAAAACAAAATCGTCTGCTGTGGTAATACCCACAAAATCTGCATTTGGTGTATGTCCTGCCATAAGCTCTGATAGTTTCATTATCGTTCCCCCTTTTTTGTGTATAACACACGGCATTGCATAATATAAACCCGTGTGTTTTGTTCTTCTTTTTCTAAATATCCGCTACTTATTGTTTCTATTTTATGGGCAATATTACCCAATGGTAAAAGCGGCATATTTTTTAATTTTGTCTGCTGTTTAAAATAATTCGAAAGCTCTTCAAAACAAGCAGAATTTTCTGCATTTTGTGCATCACTGTCTGCTGTTTGCTCGTTTGCGCTAATTTCAAACACAAATTGCCTAAGTGCACCGCCACCGATATACGGTCGTATTTGCTCATCAAAAGGCAATGTGCCGATGTTAAACGCCGCTTCTTTTGATGGTAGACCGTCGACAGATATTCGCCTTTTACCAAGCACAGGGCAGTTTAAAAGATACTCCCTCACAGCGCTTAAAATATTATCGCTCATTTAATATTTACCTCTTTTGTGTATATTTCGCATTAATAAGCCTTGTTATTTTCCGCTAAACCCACCTGATTTTGCACCGATATTATTTGCAACACTATATAAAATTGTGTTTTTATGGCGCAATTTCATGCGCTCAAACCAAGCAGCGCCCCTGTTTGCATCATATTGCCTTGTTTGCGCTGTGTTGTAATATTGATATCTCGCATAGGGTGCTGAATAAATTATTGCGCCATTTACAACACTTGCGCTTGAAATAAGCTTGCCTGTTTTTTTTGGCGCATATGCCGCAGCATAGCTTATCGCCATATTTTGCATTATTGTTTCTGCGGCTTTAAACTCTTGTTGTTTGCCGCTAAGCAAGCTGCTGCTAAGCACAAATTTATGCTGTGAATTTTGCATTACACGCCCCCTATTCTGTAATGGCGAATATTAGCCGAACCCTTTCTGTTATCGGTTACGGTTTGAACGGTAAAGCTATCACTTGCTTTACTTAAGGCCTCGCTTGGCAATTTATCGGTATAAATTCCACGAAGCACAATATCACCTTCTTGCACAAAAAGATTTCCGTTTTCATCAAGTAGAAGTGCATAGGCATCACCTTTTAAAGCAAATGTGTCAAATAAAGTTCTTTCAAGAATTCTTACAACGGTTTTATTATATTTACTTCCTGTCAATGTGCTTCTTTGTCCGTTAAACCAATGTGTGCCGAAAAGCTGAAAACAATGCCAATCATCGTCTCTTTTCTCCTCGTTATACCGCTTTAAATAAATTGTGATATCAGTGCGATTTTTCATGCAATCTCCCCCTGTACCTCAGTGGGTGCGAGGGCGGAAAATAAATATTAACCGCACCAAGCAACTGGTTTTGCTGTGCGCTTTGTCTACTTTGCGCCGTGATATAATTGACACTGTAACCGTCTGTGTTTTCACTTGCTACATCAAGCGATGCACTGTTTGCAAGTTCACAAAAAACTTCTGCTGCGGCACAAATTGAAAGTTTTATGTTTTCGCTCACAGTTTCGTTGTTCAGTCTTCCAAAAGTTAAATTTGAAATATAATTTTCTGCGCGAATAGCATATTTTTCAAAGTCTGCCTCATTTAAAAGCACACCCTTGTAATTTTCCTTGTAAAACATGTGGTCTACATAGAGCATTAAACCCCTCCTTTTACAAATATTATTTCGTCATCCGTATAACTTATATGTGTTAACTTATTTGTGTTAACTTATTTGTATAAATTTTCATCGCCTTAAAAACCATAAGCATTTTTTATATGTGTGTCATTAATCGGGGCGCAATGCGCCCCATAGTATCAAAGCATCTCACGCACAATCAGCGTTAAGACATCTCCACCGCAACGGCAACTGCGGCACTTGCAACAGTGACATATCCTGTTTTTGTCTGCTTGCCTGTCGCCTTAATTGTGTAAGGATAGCTGCCGGCTGTCAAAGTGTAAACCGCTTTGCCTTCTGAATTTGTTTTCTTGCGTGCACCATTTACATTAATGCTTGCACCTTCAATTGCTGCATCATCGCTATCAGTCACAGTAAATGTTACATTTTGAACAGTTACCGCTGTTGATGGCTCAAGATAGGCAAAAGGCACATAAGTGCGGTTTTCATTAGAACGTGTAGCAGGGTTTGGAAGCGCCCAGCCCATACGGAAAACAACACGTATAGCAATCATATCTTGTTGTGCAAGTGCATAAACAATCGCCTTTGTGCTTGGGTCGATAATAGTTGCTTGATCTAGAATTTTAACTGTCACATCTTGACGAATTGCATAAACAGCCTGTGAAAAATCGCCTGCAACCATTTGTGCAACACCTGTGTCAAAACTGCCGTTTTGTGGGAAGAACATTGGTGCACCTGCAAGCGCATAAGGTGTTTGCCCTTGCATCGAGCTTAAAAATACAGGTGTTCCGTCTGTGTCTTTAATGCTTCTTAATTTTGCACGTGTGTTCATTGCGGCAACAACGCCTGTCACAGGGTATCCGCCCTCTTCAACTTTTGCAAGCAGGCCGTTTTCTGCCATAAGCAAATCGTAAGTAATTTTGCCATCAGCACAAGGCACATTATTTCCGGCTTGACGTGCCAAAGTGACAAGGTCGCTTTGCCATTCTGCCGGCCTGTTAATGCCAAAAATTGCGGCACTGTCTATGCGCTGGCCAATCGCCTCTGTCACCCTAGGCGTAACTTCGCCAACAATGTCAAAGCTTGCATCGTCTAGCACAGCTTCGGGCAATGGCACAATTACAGCAAGCTCTGCCGCTGTTAAATATACATTTTCCCACGCTTGACGGCTTGTTTGTTTAATGCCGTTGTCACCGTTAACCCAATAGGCCATCGGCAGTAAATCAAGCACAGGCAAACGTGTTTGCTTGCTTGTCATATTAGGCAAACGACGTGCCATATTTAAAAATACGCTTTCTTTCGGCGCATCTTGAAAAACTGTGTTTTGTACTTGCTCTTGTATCAAAGCCTCGGCCATTTCACGAGATATAATATCGTTCATAAATTTCTCCTTTTATTTCATATGTTTTATATAATTTATTGTTTTTGCCTTTTGCAAGATAATAAAATTAAACCCCTCATCTGCTGAAAAACGCCCTTATGGCATTATTCGCATCGTCTGTGTTTTTCACTGCTGCCCTTTGTGTGCCTGGTGTGCTTTCAAAAGCCACAAACTCAGGTGCATCAGCAAACAAAAACGCATGTGTGCTTTTAATTTCATCCAATTGTCTTGCAAGCTCGTCCGCCAAGAGCGGCTCGCAAGTTTGTTTCAATTTGGGCAAATTTAAATGTGCTTTTATCGCTATTTCATCACGTGCGCCGGCGTTTATTAACGCCTTGTCAACCGCAACGTCTATGCGTATATCTTCCACCTGCGCCTCTGCTTGCTTTTGCGCCTCTTGCAATTGCTCTTTCCAATTCGGAGCATAATCAGCAAGTTGCTCGCTTGCCTTGTCAATCTGCGCCAACAGTTGCTCGGCAAGCTCTTCTTTTTCTTTAACCGCTTGTTTGTGACGCTCAATATCACGCCCATGCATCGCCATTATTTCGCTTACATTTTTTTCTTCAATACCAAGTGCTAAAAGTTCTTCTCTTTTCATTTTTTCTCCTCTATGCTTTTTACGGGGTCGCCTCCCAAAGGCAAGCTATCATTACGCTGTAGCTCATCAGCGAATTTATTTTTGCCACTGTTTGTTGTTTCACCTATAATTTCGTCAATTCGTTTCTTTGCAGTGGCCTCATCTTCCGCATAAAATTTCATTCTATATTCCCAAAATTCTGCCGCACCATCAAGGCAATCTTGCCTCATTTGCTCTCTTTCATAGTTTTCGTTTGCGACGATACTATCGTCCCAATCAAACGCTATATCATAATTTCCCGGCTTAGTAAGCTTGTACAAATCCGCTATTATGCTGACAGCCTCGGCAAGTTGAATAAGTGATGTTTCAAGTGCGCCTTGCATATCTTTAACCGTCGCATAGCTTCTTTGTTTACCTGCCCTTATTTCCTCGGCGGTTTTATGAACCGCAACAGGGTCGCTTAAAGTGCCATACGCAAGTGCACAGTTAAACTCTATGCGTTTTAACATAATTTCAAGGCCATTTTTAAGGCTTTCGTCCCTAAGCTGTGGTGAAAAAACCTTGTAAAAGTCCGCATCATCAGCAGAAAGCGAACGAAACAAACGTTCTTTACCTTTAGGCATCTTGTAATTTTCGCTGTTATCACCGCTTTGCCTTAAAACATCAGCGGCGGCATCTATCGCAAGTTCTCCGCCTTCAAATTCCCATATCAACCTTGAATATTGCATGTCGGCATCACGTATAAGCTTTTGCGCCCTTGCATAAACGCTTACACCAAGTGCGCTTCGCCTATCGGCATTATTTGCGCCCGGCATTCTTAAATATGAAAAAAGCGGTGCTTTAACGCCTTTTATTTGCACGCTAGGCGGTATTTTCTCCCATTCTTTAACATCGCTTAAATTTATTTCTGCGCCAAGCTGCCCCTGTTTCAAATTTGAATTTGTACAATAAAACGCACGATTATCTATTTTATAAATGCCCTCTTTATATTCGTGCCTTTCAAGCCTTGTGTAAACGCCATTATCCTTTTTTAATTGGCTACAAAAAACAGCACTTGTCATGCGCTTTGCCGCATCAAATTGAAGCGGTATAAAATTATCTGCCTGTATAAATTCAATATGCACCTTGTTGTCCTGCACAAAGGGCTTGAACACCCCGCCGCCAAGCGCACAGGCATATTCGGTATAATTTCGCAAATTGTAAAGTAATGGTGCAAATGCACTTTGCATAAAATCTGCCTTTGTGCCGCTAAACTTAACCTTAGCCTCAATTGTTATAAGCCTTGCAAATTCATTTGCAACAGCTGCGGCTATGCCTAAAGATGGCGAACCCGGCCGCACCCAAGGCCCACCTTTTTCGTACATTTGCGCCCAAAGTTCAATTGCATTTTCCATATTATCTGAAATAGCAACACTTTCTGAAATCACCCCGTTTGCAAAAACTCTTTTTACGTATTTATGCAAAAAACCCAGCATTTTTTCAAACATTATTCCCCTCCGTTTTATATATTTTATAGCCTTTTATTATTTTCATTTGCTTTGCAATCAATATACTATTTGTAAATTAATTGTTTTTAATTACGTTTCGTATTTAAAAATTTGTCAAAAAATATAAGCATTAATTTATGCCTCACTAAGTTGCCATTGTGTCCACCTTAATTCCCTTGCCAAAACAGTGGCACAAAAATACCGTATATCGTCCATTGCATGGTCGTCTTGTTTAATTACAGTGTCTTTATCAAGCGAGGCATCGTCCCACCTGTAAAGCGAAAACTCTCGCCACGTGTCAGCACAATCTTGTGAAATTTTAAGCCTGCCGCTCACAAGCATGGCGGCAACTGTTCTTATGCCGCTTAAAACATTGTTGTCTGCACCTTTAACAGCAAATTTTGCCCTGCGTTTTATCGCCGCAATAAACGAAGCCGCACTCGGGTCGACAATTACTTTTTGAATCATTCTACCCTCGCTTAATTTTTCAAGCTCGTTGCAATAATCCTCGTCTGTCAACAAAAAACCTTTCGCCCTTGAATCATGGTAAAATTCCTTTATGCGTGTTGCAATTCCACCATTGACACACCAAAGCCCCATGCTACATGCATTCCTTGTGCCATAATCAACACTTATAAAATATCTTCCTCCTGTCGGCTCTTGCCCTGTGTGTAAATAATCTTGCTTATTTTGCGCAACCATCGGGTAAACAAGTCCCTCGGCAATCGCCCAAAGCCCCCTGATAAACCTATCATAGAAAATGCCACTGTAAAGCGAGTAATATCTTTTTTTCACCTCATCGCTAAGGCTTAAATTATCCTCCATTGTGCAATGAAGATAAAGCAAATTCTTTGACTTTGCACGTTCTATCCACTCTTTATAAAACCAATGGTGCGGCCCTTCCGGGTTGCAGTTAAACCACCATTTACTGTTCTTTATACTACACCTTGCAGTCGCTTGGTTTACAAAACCTTCCGGCATAAGCGCAACTTCGTCAAATAAAACACCGGCCAAAGTAATACCTTGAATTAAATCGGCACTTCTAATATCTTTTGCTCCGAATAAGTAAAATTTATTTCGCACATTATTTTTATAAATAATAATTAAATTTTCGGTGCGTTTTTCTTGGACAGTATACCCTAATGTATAAAGCATATTGAATAAACTGCCAATGACATTTCTTTTAAGGCTTCCGACAGTTTTGCCACACAGCGCAAAATTACAGTCGTTAAAATTATTCATTGCCCACATGCAAAACGAAAGCGAAAGGCAAAGTGTTTTGCCGCTTCTTATACTGCCGTCGACAATAAGCCCACCGGCTTTTTCATAGGGCGAGTTTTTCATCCACCATGTAAGCATTTGCGCCTGCTTTTTGCTGAAAGGCGAAAACTTAAACTTGCTTGCCTTTTGTGATAAATCGTCTTGTCTGCGTCCCAAACTATTTTCAATTTTACTTTGCAATGTCTCTTTTGTTTTCTTTTTTACAAGCTTTTCTTTTGCATTTTTTATATCTGCATCAAATTTATTAAATAAACTTACAGTGCCTTTTTCTTTATTCCTCATCATTATTTTTCCATATTTCACTAATGTGTTTATTTGCATCACTCATGAACTCACCATCTCCGTTTGCACTGAATTTATAATGTTCCACTTTGCTTAAATCAATTTCACTTTCTTCATCGTTCAAATTCCCATCTAAAATTTCAGCTTTATCCTCAAAATCTTTATCTTTTGCCATTTGTTCAACCGGTGATAATTTAAGCAAATCAACCTCTAATTTACGCCTTTCAATTTCACGTCTATGTAGGTCTTGTGGGTTAAGCTCAAAATAATCGCTAAGCCATGTCAAGGCTTTCATTCTATCAGGTAGCTTTACACTTATACCGGAGCTTGTCTGTTTTATCTCGCTTATTAAAGTCCCATCAAAACTTACGTTTTCATCAGCGTCGATACTCATGCTGCCACTACTTGCTGCGCTTTGCTCCCCAACATCATCGCAATTTTGATTTGTTAAATAATCATTTAAATCGGCAAAAGCAAGTTGCGCATATTTTTGCACAACATCGTTTGCGCTTAAATATCCCGTGCTTTGCTTTTCTTTTTGCAAACGCCTTAGGCATTTTTTTATATGGCTTTGTTGCAATAATTCATGCGCCTTTTTTATTGGGTTTTCGCATTTATAACCTGCAAATTTAACTGCACTCTTAGCATTAAATGTATGTAAAAAATAATGACAAAAAATTTCCTCCTGCTTTGTTATTTTTGCGCTATCTTCATTCGCATTATTATTTTTATTTTTCAAAACGCCACCTCGTCTTGATCTTATGCAATTTTTTTAACCGCATATACACTTAACTCCTCTCTTGTCATAATCAACTCAAGTTCATTTAAAAAAAAGCATTCTTTGTAAATAGGCACCCCCTTATCAGAATAAATTTGCACACACGCAAAGCCTTTTTCGCTTTGCCACAGCACAATACCGTTCATTGTTTTTTGCCTCTCAAATGCTGTTTCACTCGGCCTATAATCCGCCTCCGGTGTTCGTCTTGTTTTAATTAATGCCCCTGTTAAATCTTTCATTTCAACCTCCTTTATTGATGTTCATTCCTCCTGTGCGTATTTTGTCTTTACACAATGCTCGCACCCAAAACAATTATTTTCGCTTATATCAAAATATAATGCATCTCCGTCATAAATTGCACAACCGCAATTCTCACATGAAAATATAGGTTTTGCATCATATTGCATATCTTTAACAAAATAGTGATTACTCGTCAAACCCACCTCCTATGTGACCCATTTATTGTACATTTCTTATGTTAATATTAAATTACCAAAAATTACCTGTGTACATTCGACAAAAAGTATGATATATTAAACTTAGGAGCTACAAATATCGACAAAAGTTTACAAACATGAACTTCTTTGACTATATAATAGTACAATTCGTTGAACTTTTCAAGTCTTTTTAGTTTAATTTGTTGAACTTTGTGTGAATGCACAAATAACAGGAGGTGATTTTGTGTTTTTTGACAATTATTGTAGATTATGTGAAGACAAGGGGTATTCTCCCACAGGGGCAGCACTTGAACTTGGCATTAGCCGAGGCACGGTTTCCGCATGGAAAAACACAGGCAGGTTGCCACAGGCGGCACAATTGCGCAAAATAGCAGAATTTTTTGGTGTATCGACTGATTTTCTATTGCAAGTATACAGCAAAGAGCATGAGGAAGGTGATGAGTTACAAATTTATTTAAACGAATTAAAACAAAGAGAAGACATGCGAATTTTATTTTCTTTAGCAAAAGGCGCAACAAAAGAAGAAGTTATGCAAGCAGTAAAAATTATTGAGGCCTTAAAGAAAAAATAGCAAAGGGGGCTAAATATGAATATGATTTTCATACGAGGGCTTTCGCTTCCGGGCAAAGTTCGTGGTGTTACGGTTAAAGATAGCGATGATAATTATAATATTTATGTAAACACAAACTTAAACCCCGAACAGCAACAAAAAGCAATTGCACACGAGCTTAAGCACATAGACAAAAACCATTTTTACAACGAGAACACAGCAGTTGAAAATGAACTTGATGTAGAATATGGTTTTTAATAAACAAAAAATATTTACAAGATTATAAACATCTAAAACAAATGTAAAATTTTAATAAAAAATCAAGCACCTCCATAGAAAAGCCTTTAAATATATGATATTATATATTTAAATTTTTCTAAGAGGTGCTTTTTCATGTCCGATTTACCTATATTTCTTTCACCCGAGGCCGCATATGTTGAAATTTTTGGCTCTCACCATTTAATCTATTTAGCTTTTTGCATAATCTTTGTGGCATTTTTTATCAAAAATCATAAATATGTAAAACAAAATTCTAATACAATAAGAAAAATATTTCTGGGTTTATTAGCCTTTCAACAAATATTTTTGCTATATGGTTGGTATGCAACATGCACGCCAAATTTTATAACAGAGGGGCTTCCCTTGCATCTATGTAGAGTTGCATCTGTTCTAACTATTTTTTATTTAATAAAACAAAAACAAATTTTAATCGATATATTGTCATATTTTAGCGCCTTTGCAATATCATCATTAATTTACCCCTCGCAAGTATATAATTTTGCACACATCAGCGGCCTATCTTATATGATAAACCATTTGATAACAGTGCTCATCCCCATTTTCGCATTTATATCCACAGGGTGGTTTCCATCTTGGCGCAGTTGCAAGCGTGCAATTATAGGCTATACTGTCTTTTTCATTTCAATACTTATCATCAATCCCATATTGGGCTCAAGCTATTTTTATCAAATTGATAGGCCTTTTTTCCACGATTGGCCACAAGTTTTATTCTCCTTGGTCTCTTATTTAGTCGGCGTTGTCGGTTTCATAGCCGTGACGTACATCGCTTTGTTAATTAAAAGTTTAGTAGAAAACCGCAACATTAAAAAAGCAGTCTCTAAAAATTTGGTAAAATCATAAAAAACAGCGTATAAAAAGAGCTTTCCTCTTTTTATACGCTGTTTTAAAATCACATTTTACAATCGGTGAAAGCTCCACCGAAAACATGTAATAATTAAACTTCTCATTGCAGTTTTTATTGCTAATATGCACTTATACCGCAATTATTTAACACTACAAAATTCACACACGCTCTTCGACAAGTTGTTGCAGTTTTGCAGGTATATTTATATTTTGTGGGCAATGCTCCATACACTTTTTACAATTCACGCATGACGCTGCCATATCATAATTTATATCAGCACCTGCTATAAACCCACTGTGATCAACAGGCATACTCGCAGTGTTCCACGCCTTAAATATATCGGGGATTCCCACCCCGACAGGACATGGCAAGCAATATTTACAGCCTGTACATGGCACTTTTTGATATTTTTCAATATTCGCTTTAACTTTTTCAATCGCACTGTGTTCTTCTTTGCTAAGCGGTTTAATATCGTTGAATATTTCTATATTTTGCTTTAATTGTTCCATGCTGCTCATGCCGCTTAAGATAGTGCTAACATTTTTTTGCTCTGCAAGCCAACGAAAAGCAAAACTTACATTCGATTCGCCTAAATTAACAAAAGGCTGAGCAATAACATTTGGCAAATCCGCTAAAGTTCCACCTTTTAAAGGTTCCATTATAATTATAGGGATATCCCTTTTAACAAGCTCATCATAACCTTTTTGTCCCGGTGCATCGTTTAAATCCAAATAATTATACTGAAGTTGCACAAAATCGAAATCGGCTAAATCAAGCACTTGTGTTAAAATATCATATCCCGCATGAATAGAAAAACCAAGGTATTTTATCTTGCCCTCTTCTTTCATTTTCTGTGCAAATTTAATTCCGTCATATTTTATCATACCGGGTAAAGTGTCTTCACACATGCAGTGCATCAAATAAAAATCAAAATAATCAATTTGCAAACGCTGCAAGCTTTCATTAAATGTGTCCGTTAAATATTGCTGTGAATCTATGCTCCAATATGGCATTTTATCCGCAATAAAGATCTTTTCCCTGTCAAGTTGTTTTATAGCTTTTCCAAGTGCAATTTCACTGCCTTCGTAAATATAAGCAGTATCATAATAATTTATACCATTATCAAATGCATATTTTACCATTTCATCAACTTGCACTTGATCAATTTGCCCATCTTTTTGCGGAAACCTCATCGCACCAAAACCAAGTTGTGAAACTTTAACATCTTGTTTGTTTTTACCTAATTTCATTATAGTGTATTTCATATAAAATTCCCTCTTCAAAATTTAATATATTTACAGTTTACTTATAATACATTATAATGAACAATAAGTAGAAAGTCAATTTCACAAAAAAGACAATACTTGAATTATTGTATTACAAATAAGCTAATTTTTAAATTAATATTGATTCTTATAAACCACTTGTACGAAATAAACAAATTTGTTAAATAAATTAACGATGATATCATCGTTTTGTATAAGGTTTATTTTTTTTAAAAAAAATCGTAAAAAAATGTTGACAAACAAAAGAATTAATAATATAATATAAAAGCACCAAAAAAAAGTGCTTTGTGGCGGTATAGCTCAGTTGGCTAGAGCATTCGGTTCATACCCGGAGTGTCA
>CAYJGV010000054.1:0-15603 GCA_964369715.1 uncultured Bacteroides sp.
GTCCCCGGCGGTTTTGCTTCTTTTCCCGCCGAAAAGAAGGGCTTCTCCTCGTGGGGAAGTTTGCGATAGATGCAAGTGACTAAAAAGACGGATTCCTCGGCTACGCTCGGAATGACGGTGCTTGCCTAGGGGAACGGATTCCTCGGCTACGCTCGGAATGACAGTGAGGGGAACGAACAGATTCCTACGACTCGCCAAGAGCCGCCTTACGGCGGTTGCTTGCTTGCATTGCACTGCGGTGCTTATCGCCTCTGCTCGGAATGACAGTGCTTGCCTTAGCTATCATATAAAATCATACAAACAATAAAAAATGGGTGCTGTAGTTTTCACTACAGCACCCATAATTTTGTGTATTAGAATTTAATTTCGCGTTTTTTGTAAGAAGTATGAAGAATTTTATGCGCTTTGTGGCTGCCTGGTTTTCCTTCTAAATACTCTTCGTAAATTTTGTTTACAAGTGGGTTTTCGTGGCTCTTACGTAGTACTTTCGCCTCGTCTTCGCCATAAAGTGCGCTTGCACGTAAACCTTTTAAGTCAACAAAGTTTAAAATATCGCCGTTGTGTGTGGGTTGTCCGCCGCCGTTTACACAGCCGCCCGGGCAAGCCATAAATTCGATGAAATCATATTGTTTTTCACCGCTTCTTACAGCATTTAAAACTTTATCGCAGTTTGAAAGGCCGCTTGCAACACAAACACGAAGTGTAACATCGCCAAGTTTGTATGTTGCTTCTTTAATGCCTTTTGTGCCACGAACTTCAGGGAATTCCACTTTTTCAAGAGGTTTGCCTGTTACAACTTCAGCAGCTGTACGAAGAGCAGCCTCCATAACGCCGCCTGTTGCACCGAAGATAGTAGAAGCGCCTGTGCTTTCGCCAAGCATTGGGTCAAAATCTTCGTCCGGCATTTCTTTAAAGTTAATGCCTGCTTTGTCAATCATGCGTGCAAGTTCACGTGTTGTTAAAGCGATGTCGTTATCAGGGATACCGTTGCCGGCTGCGCTCATATCGTCACGTTCAATTTCGAATTTTTTAGCTGTGCAAGGCATAATTGAAACTACAATGATGTCTTTAGGGTCAATGCCCATTTTCTCGGCATAATATGTTTTTGCAAGTGCGCCAAACATACCTTGAGGAGATTTACAGCTTGATAAATTAGGAATGAAATCAGGGTGATAAGTTTCGCAGAATTTAATCCAGCCAGGGCTACAGCTTGTAATCATTGGCATAACGCCGCCGTTGTTTACACGGTGTAAAAATTCTGTTGCTTCTTCCATAATTGTAAAGTCAGCTGCTGTGTCTGTATCAAACACTTGTGCAAAACCTAAACGACGTAAAGCAGCAACCATTTTGCCCTCTACATTTGTGCCAATAGGCATGCCAAATGCTTCGCCCAAAGTTGCACGTACGCTTGGTGCAGTTTGTACAATAACATGTTTTGTTTTGTCGTTAAGTGCATCCCAAACATCGCCTGTGCAATCTTTTTCTGTCAAAGCGCCTGTTGGGCAAACAACTATACATTGGCCGCAAGAAACACATGGGCTTTCGCCTAAATCTGCTTCAAATGCACAGCCGATATGTGTTGAGAAACCACGCTCTTGTGCGCCGATAACGCCAACTTTTTGTCTTAGGCTACATGCTGCAACACAGCGGCGGCAAAGAATACATTTCTCGTTATCACGAACTAAGTGCAATGCACTGCCGTCGATAGGGTATTTTTCAAATTCGCCTTTAAAGCGGTTTGTTGTAACACCGTAATCGTGGCAAAGGCTTAAAAGTTCGCAATCTTTGCTTTTTACACAGCCAAGACATTCTTGTTTGTGTGTGGACAAAACAAGCTCTAAGTTCATTTTGCGGCTTTTTTGAATTTTTGCAGTATTGGTGTTTATAACCATACCTTCATTTACAGGGTGTACGCAAGCTGTAACTAAAGTTCTTGCGCCCTCAACTTCTACAACGCAAATACGACATGCGCCGATAGCGTTTATATCTTTTAAGTAGCAAAGTGTTGGGATGTGTATGCCAACACTGCGAGTAGCCTCTAAAATGGTGCTGCCCGCCGGCACGCTGTAATCGGTGCCGTTTATTTTAATATTAACTAAATCCATTGTGGCAATCCTCCCTAACCTTTGGTAATAGCGGCAAATTTACATTTGTCCATACATGCGCCGCATTTTACACATTTACTTAAATCAATAACATGTGGTTTGCGAACATCTCCGCTGATAGCGCCTGTTGGGCAAACTTTTGCGCAAAGTGTGCAACCCTTACATTTATCTTCGATGATAATGTAATTTAACAATGCTTTACATACGCCGGCAGGACATTTTTTATCCTTGATATGAGAAATGTACTCATCACGGAAATAATGCATTGTTGAAAGAACAGGGTTTGGAGCTGTTTGTCCTAAACCGCAAAGGCTGTTTTCTTTAATAAAGTGTGATAACTCTTCAATTTTGTCAAGGTCTTCCATTGTGCCTTTGCCGTCTGTAACTTTTTCTAAAAGCTCCATCAAACGTTTTGTGCCAATACGACAAGGTACACATTTACCGCAAGTTTCCTCAACTGTAAAGTCTAGGAAGAACTTAGCGATATCAACCATACATGTGGTTTCGTCCATAACGATAAGACCGCCTGAACCCATCATGCTGCCGATAGAAATTAAGTTATCATAATCGATTTCTGTATCAATTAAAGATGCAGGGATACAGCCGCCTGAAGGGCCGCCTGTTTGCGCAGCTTTAAATTGTTTTCCGTCAGGAATACCGCCACCGATTTCTTCAATAATTGTGCGAAGTGATGTGCCCATAGGAACTTCAACAAGGCCTGTATTGTTGATTTTGCCACCAAGTGCAAAAACTTTTGTGCCTTTGCTTTTTTCTGTGCCCATGCTTGCAAACCACTCTGCACCGTTTAAGATGATGCGTGGAACGTTTGCGTAAGTTTCAACATTGTTAAGGATTGTGGGTTTGCCAAACAAACCTTTAACAGCAGGGAAAGGAGGACGTGGACGAGGTTCGCCACGGTTGCCTTCAATAGAAGTTAAAAGTGCTGTTTCCTCACCGCAAACGAAAGCGCCTGCGCCAAGTTTAATGGCTAAATCAAAGCTGAAACCTGTGCCGAAGATATCATCGCCAAGCAGGCCGTATTCTTTAGCTTGGTCAATAGCAATTTGTAAACGTTTAACCGCAATTGGGTATTCTGCACGAACATAAACATAGCCTTTAGAAGCACCGATTGCATAACCTGCAATAGCCATAGCTTCGATAAGTACGTGAGGGTCGCCCTCTAAAACGCTGCGGTCCATAAATGCGCCTGGGTCACCTTCGTCGGCGTTACAGCAAACATATTTTTGGTCGCTATCGTTATTTGCGGCAAATTTCCATTTTAAGCCTGTGGGGAAGCCTGCGCCGCCACGGCCACGTAAGCCTGAATCAAGCATTGTTTGGATAACTTCTGCCGGTTTCATTTCTGTTAAAGCTTTACCTAAAGCTTGGTAACCGTCAAAACCGATGTATTCATCGATGTTTTCAGGGTTGATAACACCACAATTGCGAAGCGCAACACGAACTTGCTTTTTATAGAAAGCAGTTTCATCAAGGCTTTTTACAGTGTTGTCTGCATTAACTGTCTCATCATATAAAAGGCGTGTAACAGGGCGGCCTTTCATAAGGTGCTCGCTTACAATTTCAGCAACGTCGTCAGAGCTAACATTGCTGTAAAAGCTCGCTTCTGGGTAAACTACAACGATTGGGCCAAGTGCACAAAGGCCAAAACAACCTGTTGCAACAACTTTTACCTCTTCGCTTAAGCCAGCGCTAAGAAGTTCTTTTTCAAATGCAGTGATAATTTTATCACTGCCGGAAGAAGTACATCCTGTGCCGGCACATATCATAACATGGCTTCTAAACATTTATATCTTCCTCCTATTTAACTTTCATAGCGCCGATGGTATATTCTGTAACAGGGAAACCTTTAACAAGATGTTCTGCAACAACACGCTCAACTTTGTCGGCTGTCATTTTAACATAAGTTGTTTTTTCTTTACCCGGCTCGAATATTTCAACAACAGGCTCGTATTGGCAAATTCCAACACAACCTGTTTGTGTAACAACAACATTTTCCAATGCTTTGTCTGAGATAACTTTTGTAAATTCTGTAAGTACAGGGCGTGCGCCTGCAGCGATGCCGCAAGTTGCCATGCCTACAACAACACGTGTTGTTTCTGAATTAGCTTCACGTGTGCTTACTGTTTGTTTCATCTTGTCGCGTAGTGCGGCAAGTTCTTGTAAACTTTTCATATAGCGTTGCTCCTTTTAATAATTGGTTCGGTGTTTTCTGCAATATAATCTTTCACCCACAGCGCAACACTTGGCTCGCTTAAAGATACATCACCTAAGACTTCTTTAAGCTCTATCGTGCTTGCGCAAAATTCTTCGCCGTCGCATTTAACCGTGTAAATAAAATCCATATGTGTATTGCATTGCATTAAAGTTGATATACTTCCCGCCATGTCACCCAAAGGGGCTAAATCTATATGGCCTGTTGTAAATATAACATTTACCTCTGTGCCAACATTTAGCTCCGATTGAATATCAAGGCTGCCGCCTGTAAGTTCTGCCGCCATTTTAATAAGCGGTAAACCCAAACCAACTTTACGAGTTGTCCTCGAAGTTGTAAAAGGGTCTGTAACAGTGGCAAGCATCTCTTTGCTCATGCCTTTTCCATCGTCTTTTATTGTGATTTTCAATTTGCTTTGTTCAATGTCAAAATCCAAAATTATTTGCACAATTGTTGCATTGGCTTTAACTGAATTTTGGGCAATGTCAAGCACATTCATAGAAAGTTCTTGCATACAACACCTATTTTGGCTTATTATGCCGATTTTTTAATATTTCGCAAGAATATCGTCGAGTTCATCACCGTTTAAACGACCGTAAACGTCATCGTTAATGGTTAGAACAGGTGCAAGACCACACGCACCTATACAACGACATGCATCAAGACTGAACTTGCCATCAGGTGTACATTCGCCACCTTTAATTTTAAGTTTTGTCTCAAGGTCTTCAAAAATTTTACCGCTGCCTTTTACATAACAGGCTGTACCAAGACATACGCTGATTTTGTAATCGCCTTTCGGCACCAAGCTAAATTGCGAGTAAAATGTTGCTATGCCATAAATTTCAGCAAGTGGTTTACCTAATGTGGTGGAAATCATACGCTGAACTTCAATTGGCAAATAGCCGTAAATTTCTTGAGCTTCTTGAAGTGCAGACATCGCTACGCCTGGTAAATCTCTGTTAGATTCCAGCCATGCAATCAATTGCGCTTCTTGCTCTTTCGTGCCTTTAAATGGCACAGTAGAAAAACGCTTCATACTATATAAGCCTCCCAAAAATATCATTGTGCAAGGTTAGCCGTGTTTAACTGCAAACACGCATAAACACTGGAAAAACTAAACTTTTTCACACTTGTTAATATTATAACATAAGGCATTTCAAAAAGCGAGATGTTTTTTAAAATTTAAAATGGAAAATGTGGAAATTTTGATTAATTATTTGTGCAAAAGTACAAATAATTTGATGAAAATTAGCTAAAACATAGTTTTGGCTTAAATGGCAGAAATATAACTTGCTCTTTCATTGGTATTAAATTATAATATAAACAAAATAGATAAAGTGACAGATTGAAAAGCATTGAAAATTTATAACACTTTATGTTTTAGTTAGGAGATTAAAAATGACTATAGCAGAAATAAAAGAAATACTCGATGCAAAAGTTTTAACACAAGAAGAGGATTTAAGCAAAGAGGTTCATGCGGCATGTGGAAGCGACATGATGAGTGATGTTTTGGCTTATGTAAAAGACCAAGGCGTACTTATTACGGGCTTGAACAATCCACAAGTTGTGCGCACGGCCGAGATGATGGATATGGTGTGTATTGTTTTTGTGCGTGGCAAAAGGCCGGACGATATGGTGCTTAAACTTGCTGTTGAAAGAGACATGGTGGTTTTAAGCACAGATAAAACAATGTTTACCGCTTGTGGACTTTTATATGAAAAAGGGCTTCGTGGCGGAGGTGTTGCATAATGGCAGAGATAGTGCTTAATTACACAGTGCCGGGCGACGATTTTACACGTGCGGGAGAAGCTAGCAGCGATTTAAAGACAAGGTTGAAAAAATTAGGCTTTCCTGCCGATTCTGTTCGTAAAGTTGCAATTGCGCTTTATGAGGGCGAAATTAATTTGGCGATACATGCAGGCGGCGGCGAAATTGAAATTGTTATTGACGATATTGCCGTAAACATGCTTTTAAAAGATGAAGGCCCCGGAATAGCTGACATTAACCTTGCGATGCAAGAGGGGTATTCCACAGCGCCGGCAGAGGTTAGAAGCCTTGGTTTTGGTGCGGGAATGGGTTTGCCGAACATGAAAAAATATTCGGATGAGTTTAATATTGAATCAGAGCTTGGCAAAGGCACAACAGTGAAAATGAAAGTTTTTTGCTAGCGGATAGTTAAGCCATGTCATTCCGAGCCAATGCGATAAGCACCGCAGTGCAATGCAAGCGAGCAACCGCCGCAAGGCGGCTCTTAGCGAGTCGTAGGAATCCGTTCCATTAAGGAATAATATAAATAAAAATATGTAAAAATATGTAAAAATATGTAAAAAACAATTACTTGAATGTATTATTATGTTAAAAAAATTAAAGATATTATAAAAATCTTATAAAAAGGAGGTTACAGCGCAATGGGAAAAGAAAAAAGCACTTATCATCATTCGGTTACACTGGATAAAGAAGCTTGCAAAGGTTGCATAAATTGCATAAAGCGCTGTCCCACCGAGGCGATAAGAGTTAGAGACGGCAAAGCGCATATTTTGCCTGAAAAATGCATTGATTGTGCAGAGTGCATAAGGGTTTGCCCTCACCATGCAAAATTGGCACTTTACGACCCGATTTCTTGCATGGATAAATTTAAGTATAAAATAGCGTTGCCGCCACCAAGTTTATATGCACAATTTAATAATTTGGATGAGCCGGATGTGGTTTTAAATGCCCTTTTGGATTTGGGCTTTGATGAAATTTATGAAGTTGCCAAAGCGGCAGAAATTGTAAGCAACACAACACGCGAGATGATGAAGACAAACAGCCTTGCAAAACCTGCGATAAGCAGTGCATGTCCTGCTGTGCTTAAGCTTATCAGGGTTAGGTTTCCACAACTTATAAATAATGTGTTGCCTGTTGTTTCGCCAATGGAGGCTGCGGCTCGTTTTGCAAAGGACGAGGCAGTTAAAAAAACAGGCTTAAAACGTGAAGAAATAGGCTGCTTTTTCTTAACACCGTGTCCTGCAAAAGTAACGGCGACAAAAACACCTATTGGCAGTGAAAAAAGTGAGGTTGACGGCGCACTTGCCGTGAAAGAAATTTACCCGATTTTGCTTAGCTTTATGAATAATTTAAAAGAGATTAAAAGCACCTCGCAAAGCGGAAGAATTGGCGTTACTTGGGCGAGAAGCGGCGGCGAAAGCGCAGGGCTTATTTCTACAGAAAGCTATATTGCGGCAGACGGCATAGAAAATGTTATTAAAGTGCTTGAAGATTTAGAGGACGAAAAATATCACGATATTGATTTTGTCGAACTTAATTCATGTCCCGGTGGTTGTGTCGGTGGAATTTTACAAGTTGAAAACCCCTACATAGCCAAAAACAAACTTAAAAAAATAACTAAATTGATGCCGGTGAGTAGAAACCATTTAGAGGGTGCGATTCCGCCAAAATTATTATGGGATGCCGATTTAAAATATGTGCCTGTTATGGAACTTGGCTCGACAAGGCAAGAACGCTTTAAAAATTATGCTGAAATGGAAGGCATTTTAAAAGAATTGCCAGGACTTGATTGCGGAAGTTGTGGCGCGCCAACTTGTGCGACTTTGGCAGAGGATATTGTCAGAGGAATGGCAAGCATGGATGATTGCACGGTTTTAATGCGTTATAAAATGGAAGTTATACTTAAGGCACTTGGTAAATAAAAGCAAATAAAATATAAAGCCCCAACACTTTTATTATTGTGTTTGGGGCTTTGTTTTTTAACAAAACACTAGGCAAGCCGATAAAATCTATAGACCTAAAAGCACATAAATTGTGCATATAATAAGGCAGACGACGACGGCACACTAGCGTTTGTCTAGGAGGATAACGCCGTTAGATGTGCAATTTATGCGCTTTTAGGCGGGTTCGGATTATATCGGATTGGCTAGGGGATAGCCTTACCTTATTTTATATATAAAGTTTGTTATAGATTATATAAACATAGAAAATTGACATTGTTTGACATATTAGTTTATATTATTATATAATGTATAGTATATATGGGTTATTAAAATTAAAATAGTTAAAGCCTTTGTTTTAGGGGGATGTTTTTGGGAATACTTTTATTGTTTTTGTTGTTTGTGATTATGCCTATTAGTATAGGTGTGTTTTTTTTGCGTTTAAATATAGCAATGAAATCAGGCGGTGGCAGAAATATTATCATAAAAGATATGCTGAATAAAAACAGAGAGCTTGATTGTGAGGACGAACCCGCACTTGGCATAGCGTATGTGCTTGGGCTTTTTTCAATATTTGGCATATATCAATTTGCATATTTGCCTTTTGTTGTTACAACTCAAGAGTTTATGCCGACAGTTTATGTGTATTTTGCAATTCTTATTTCGCTTAGTTTATTCTCACTTGTTATAAACTGCAAGTATATTGTTAAAATGATTATACATTTCGTAAAAAGAATTAAAGCCTTTCCTTTTATAACATGGGTTGTTTTTGCATTAATTGCTTATCAAGTTTTTTATGTTGCTTATTACGAGCATGTTTATTATGACGATATATATTATTTTAATCAGGCAACGGAAGCATTGGCATCAAATACAATGTTTGTCTATGACCCTAGAACCGGTATACCAATAATAAATTTCCCTGTAAGGTATGCTTTTTCGGGATTTAATTTGTGTGTTGCGGCAATGTCTGTGTTTTTGGGTTTGCACCCTATGATAATTTTTTGCACAATTATTCCGATAGTGTTCATACCTGCCACTTATATAGTGTACAGCATGATAGCAGACAAATTGTTTTCGAAAGATAGGCAAAAAACAGGATTGTTTTTGTTTTTCTTAGCAATTTTAAACTTGTTCGGTTTTTATTCAACTTATTTTTCAACATCGGTGTTTTTGCTTGATAGAATATGGGAAGGCAAAGGCCTTTTAGGTGTAATTGTAATACCGCTGTTATTTTGGTATATGATTAAAATATCTAAAAGGCAAGAAAATTTATCCGATTGGGCCGGAATATTTTGTGTTAATTTTTGCGCTTGTTCGTTTACGTCAATGTCGGTTTATTTAACACTTGTTTTTTTGTGGGCGTTTGCTTTTGTGTTTACAATACTTCAAAAAAGCACAAGGCTTATAATCCCCACTATAATTTGTACGTTAGTTAATTTTCTAACATTTATAGCGTATATTATTTTTTAACTCGAGAGGTAATTAATGCTGGATTACGGTATACAAACGGTTTTACATGCATATAACACATTTGTAGGCAATGGCGATTATATTTTATTGTTTTACGTGTGTATAATATATCTCTTTTGTAAAGAGAGTAAATTTTCAAATAAGACATTAGTTTACCCTATTGTTTTTATTTTGTTTTGTTTTGCGCTTAACCCTATTGCGGCGCAGCTTTCTAAAATAGGCCTTGACCAAAACTCTTATTATAGAAATTACTGGCTGCTAATGGACATAATAGTTATATCATATGCTGCGGTTTGCTTAGTGTATTCTTTAGACAGCAAAGTTAAGCGTGTTTTGGCAACTTTAGCAATGTGTGCGGTTATAGCATTAAGTGGACGCTATATGTTCGAGGCGGATTCAGAAGTTTACACTGTGCCTGAAACCGCATTTAAAGTTCCGGGTGAATCGGCACATATTGCAAACACAATGAAACCGCTGAACATAACAAAGGACGAAAGAGTGCTAACGGATGAACTTCTTACAAATGAAATTCGCCTGTATGATGCAAGTATAACCCTTGTGTACAGTTATTTCTTGCCAATATTCGGCAAAGTGCACCATGAAGATGCAGAATATGTTGAAAGTGCGCAACTGCTTTATGATATGATTTACGAGCATACACAAGAATTTGATGAAGAACTGTTATATAAAGCACTTAAAGAAACACAGTGTAAATATATGATTGTGTACAACGAAAGTGCTGTTATGCCCGAGCTTAGTGAAATAGAATGGTTAAGTGTTGCTGCTGCAACCGATATACATGAGATATTGCAAGTGGGCGAAACCGATGAGTTTGATTAAAAAACTGCAATTATATTAAAACAGATAAAATCTAGACATAAACATGAAGGGTGCACTTGCTATGAAAAGACTATCTAATCCTAGCAACAAATGGAAATTTGTTGTGATGTGGACAATAATCTCAATTGCTATATCAACTTTTGTTTATGGTATTGTTTGGTATGTTTTTTTCAGGGATACAATTTATTCTCCATACTTTAAACGTGGAGACTGGATGGTTATTGCAGTTTATGGTTTTTTAACTTATATAATTACAAATTTTTTACATGGTTATAAAATAGGGATATCAAGGGTAATTGAATTAATATATTCTCATTTTGTCTCAGTTGTATTGATAAATATTTTAACTTATTTTCAAATTGCGCTTTTAAACTATGCTTTTTTCAATCCTTTAATAATAATAACTATGTCGTTTGTGCAATGGTTTATAACAAGTTATTTAATATATTTAGGCAATAAAGTGTTTTATAATATCTACCCACCCAAAAGCATAATTGTGCTTACAACAAATGAGGATAAAAATCCACTTGCTGTGAAAATGGGGCTAATGCATAAAAAGTATAAAATTTGCGCTTATTTTAATATTTCAAATTGCACTAAAGAAGAGATTGCAGGAAAAATAAGTGAGTACGATGCGGTTTTATTGCCACAGGCAAACAGTGACTTACAACAGTTTTTAATACCGATTTGCTTTGAGGCAGAAAAGAACATATACTACTATCCGCTTATTTCTAATATAATAATGAGTTCAGCAGAGAAGAAAAGCATAATGGATTCGCCGCTTTATCTTTGCAAAAATTCAGGGGTAACAGGCGGAGTGCTGTTTGTAAAACGAATGATAGATGTTTTAATGGCATTGATTTTACTTGTGATAACCGCCCCAATAATGCTTATAACTGCAATTGTGATAAAAGGGCAAGATGGTGGCCCCGCTTTGTTTAAACAAAAGCGTTTGACAAAAAACGCTAAAACATTCGAATTGTATAAGTTTAGAAGCATGATTACAAGCGCTGAGGCAGATGGTGTTGCAAGGCTTGCAAAACAAAACGATAGTAGAATTACTGCTTTTGGCAAATTTATTCGTCGCACAAGAATTGATGAATTACCACAACTGATAAATATCTTAAAAGGCGATTTAACTTTCGTAGGCCCAAGGCCGGAGCGCCCTGAAATAGCACAACAATATGAAGAGACTTTCCCCGAGTTCAAATATCGTTTAAAGGTTAGGGCAGGGCTTACGGGATATGCACAAGTTGTGGGAAGATACAACACAACGCCACAGGAAAAACTGTTGATGGATTTATACTATATAAGAAATTGCTCTGTTTTATTTGATTTTGAAATTATGTTAATGACAGCTAAAGTGTTAATTTTACCGGAGAGCACACAAGGTGTAGAAAAAGTTACAGCATTGATGAACGAGTAAATTGTTAACTAATAAAACCCCCTTTGCATGACAGAATTGATTTTCTGACAGGCAAGGGGGTTATGTGTTTAATGTATAATAGATTTTATTGCTTTAGTTAATTGCGCTTATCTATTACGCTTGTCTTTTGCAAATACAGTAATTATTGCATTCTATTGTTGTTATTGTTGTTGCTTGGTGGCCTTTGTTCTCGTTTGACAGGCGGTTGTGCTTGTCCTTTATAATGCCTTCGGCTGCTGGGTGTTCTTCGCATTTCAGGCGGCAAACGGTCGATTTCTTTATAATCTGTCCAATTGCCTTGCGGTTTTTTTGCTTTTATTTGTTCCCACTCGGCTGCAGTATATTCACCTGTTTTGCGTTTTTTCTTCCTCTTTTTATTAATGCGTAAGAAAATAAATAATGCTATCATTAATAAAACATAAATAATGGTTAATATAATTACTACTGAAAAATATGTGCTATTCAAAAACTCACCCACTAACGATAAAAAGTATAAATATTCGCTACGTGCGACATCATTTGCCGCAATTAAATCAACTGTGCCCATCACTGTGCCGTTTAATGAAAGTGTAACACTGCCTATTACATCACCCGCTGTGATAGGAGCCGTAACAGTTTCAGGTACATTAAAATCATATACTAAAGCGTCTACATAGTCAATACTATCAGGCACAGTTTGCAATTGTTCTTCAGTGTCTTCGCTTGTCTGTTCATCTTCGTTTTCAACTGCTGTTTGTTGTGCGTTAAATTGCTCTAGCAATGCAGCATTTGCCGCATCGGTGGTTTTGGCGTAATCAGAACCCGGTGTAGGTAAAATTGCCTGTAAATCCGCCGCCGGTAAAAGCGATAAAACGTCAGCTTCATCAGATAATTCAATGCCCACTTCAGTTATTGGTGTTGTTGTATCTAAACTGGACTGCATTGAAAAATTGTCAAACAGCCAATCGAATATTGCTGCGGTATCCCAAAAAGAAAAAGCGATTCCATAATGTCCGGCGTCCCATGGGGCACCCAAAACAACACTAAAATACGTTTCGCCATTTTCGTTAATGGCCGCTGTAGCTAAAGTTCTGCCGGCATCGTATGTAGAACCGGTTTTAATTCCTTTTATATAAGAACGATAAGCCTCGCTTGTTGGCCTAATCATATAATTTGTATTATATATAGTATAAGCTACGTTCGGCTCTTCGGCATAAGCAGGAGTTGTGTGAATATTTGTGATTGGCATATCATATTCAGCAGTGCCAACAACTTCCCTGAAAATATCATATTTCCATGCCTCTTGGCAAATTAGCGCCAGATCTCTTGCGGAAGAATAATTCCCCTCGTCCATTCCGCCAAGCCCATGTGGGTTTGTGAAATTGGTATTAGTGCAACCTATTTCAGCGGCCCTTGCGTTCATCATGGCGTAAAAATTTTCAAGGCTGCCACCGCCAACATGATAAGCCGCTATCGCCGCCGCTTCATTGCCGCTTGGAAGCATGATGGCATAAAGCAAACTTCTTGCCGTTACTGTTTCGTTTGGGCGTATGTCCGCAGTAGATGAATCTGAGTTTGTGACAGGGGCAACATAAATTTGAGTTGGTGCGGTTATCAGCGTGTTATCTAAGTCAGAGACATTTTCGATAAATAAAAGAGCTGTCATTATTTTTGTAAGGCTTGCTATGTCACGTGGCTCATCGGGGTTGATTTCCAAAACAGTTTGCCCTGTGTCGGCATTAAACACAAAAACGCTTTGAGCAGTAATTTCTACAGTGTCTGGTGCAGTAAAACCTTGTGCCATAGAATTTATCGGAATTAAAAATGCGATAAATAAGCACAAAATCAAACAAAATTTGTTTTTCATCTGGTATTTCCTTTGTAAACATGATATTATAAATAGTATTATAATTTAATTCATTATCAGTGTTTTTTTTAAATTTATTTCTATATTATAGCAAATTATTTTGAATATTAAAAGAGAAAAACGTCTGTTTTTTTATATTTCACAAAAAAAGAGGGTAAAAATTTGGATAAAATATCAATTGTTGTTCCGTGTTATAATGAAGAAGAGGTTGTAAATTTATTTTATGATGAAATTTGCAAGGTTGCAAAAACTATGAATGAAACAGTGTTTGAGTTCATTTTTGTAGACGATGGTTCTTCTGATAAAACTTTGTCGAAGCTAAAAGAGTTAAACAAAAACGATGAGAGAGCCAGATATATTTCATTTTCGCGCAATTTTGGAAAAGAAGCAGCAATGCTTGCAGGGCTTAACGCAGCAAGCGGAGACTTTGTCGGTGTGATGGATGTTGACATGCAAGATCCACCCTCACTTTTGCCGCAAATGTATGCGATTTTAAAAACAGGGGAATATGATACAGTTGCTTCTCGCAGGGTTACAAGAAAAGGCGAGCCGCCAATTCGCAGCTTTTTTGCCAGAATGTTTTATAAACTTATTAATAAAATAAGCAAAACCGAAATTGTCGACGGTGCAAGAGACTTTAGGCTTATGACGCGTCAGGTTTCTGATAGCGTTTGCAGTTTAGGCGAATACAATAGATTTTCAAAAGGTATATTCGGTTGGGTGGGTTATCGTACAAAATGGCTTGAATATGTTAATGTAGAAAGAGCGGCAGGACAAACAAAGTGGTCGTTTTGGAAATTGTTTTTATATTCGCTTGATGGGATAACCGCATTTAGCACGGTTCCGCTTTCAATTTCATCTTTCGTTGGGATACTTTGTTGCTTGTTTGCGTTTTTGATGATGGTGTTTGTGTTTGTCAGGGCTATTATCTGGGGAGACCCTGTGAGCGGTTGGCCAAGTACAGTTTGTATTATTTTGCTTGTCGGTGGTTTGCAATTGTTTTGTATGGGTATTCTGGGACAGTATTTTGCAAAGATGTATATGGAAGTAAAAAATCGTCCTGTTTATATCATTAAAGAGGAAAGCGTTTCGGATAATAAGTAATTCAACAAGTTTGTGTTTAGTTTAGGCTGAAAATAAAATTAAAAAATTAAACATATGTGGTGTTTTGTGTTGAATTTATATAAAAACCTCAAAATATGCAATCAAAATCATTGATTTTTCGAGAATGAAAATATAGAATTTTTTGTGCACTATATATATGTATATATTATATACTATATATAGTGTTTTTTATATATTATAGACACAATAGGAAATATGATGATATATCGTTATATTTTGAAAAATAGTTTATAAAATGACGATTTTTGATATATTTTTATAAAAATTTGTAAAAAACTCAAAAAAAGCATTGACAAAGAGGCGAATAAATGATAATATTAAAAAGCTCTCTCACGAGGGAGTGCGGCAAAGAAAAGCTTTGAAAAAAAGATTAGAAAAAAACAGAAAAAAGTGTTGACAAAGACATGGAAGCTGTGATATACTAATTAGGCTGTCTCAAAACAGCGCAGAGCGAAAAGCTAGACAAGTAAATAGTGAGTTTTGAAAGACGAAAAAGTTTTTTAAAAAAATATCAAAAAAGGTATTGACAAACGGAAACTGATTTGATATAATATAAAAGCTGTCTAAACGAAGCAAGCGAAAACAAGAAAAGCGAAGACCGCATTTGGACCTTGAAAATTAAACAATATCAAGAAGCTTAAACGGAACCCTTTTAGGTGTTGCCCTTTGGAAAATGGGCAACCTTAAAAATAATTAATTCCTAATATATAAGTAATTTTGAACGCAAGCGAAAATCGCTAAGCGTCTCATGAGTTACCAAGATTTGATTCAGCATTAAGCTGGTTTAAATACCATTTAATGAAGAGTTTGATCCTGGCTCAGGACGAACGCTGGCGGCGCGCCTAACA
>CAYJGV010000055.1:0-15278 GCA_964369715.1 uncultured Bacteroides sp.
AAAAGAGGTGGAAAAATGTATTTGCATTTCACTGTGTTAAGTGATGAAAATAACATGTTATTGCGAGATTTTCTTAAAAAAAGGGGAGTAAGCGCTTCTCTTATACGCAGTGTGAAAACCCATGGAGGATTTTTTGCTAATGGGCAAGAAATACGAACTAATATGACAATAGAACATGGCCAAAATATATTTTTCGCTCTTGTATCAAATGAAGAAACAAGTGTAATACCGCAAGATTTGCCCATAGAAATTGTTTATGAGGATAAACATGCAATGCTTTTAAACAAAAGTGCAAATCAAGCAGTTCACCCTACTTTAGGCTACAAAGATGGCACTTTAGCAAACGCTTTTTGTGCAGAAATGCAACGTCGTGGAACAAATAAAATATTTCGTCCAATTAATAGGCTTGACAAAAACACAAGTGGGCTTGTGCTTTGTGCGCTTAATGAATATTCCGCACCATTATTGGCAAAAAGTGCAAAAAAAACATATTTTGCGATAGCTGAGGGGAAAACACCAAATAGCGGTGAGATTAATTTGCCAATAGGCTTAGAAGATGGCTCGTATATTAAGCGTGCGATTGTTAAAGATGGCAAAGAAAGCAAAACAGTTTACAACACAGTATGGCAAAATGAAAAACTATCATTGCTTAAGATTAATTTATTAACAGGTCGCACACATCAAATAAGGGTGCATTTCAGTCATTTGGGCTACCCTCTTGCAGGCGACGATTTATATGGTGGTTCTATGCAATTTATTAATAGGCAAGCACTTGCCTGCAAGAAAATGAGCTTTTTTGACATAGAAAAAGCCTACGGTGCAACTATTTTTGAAACTTTTGATGATTGTTATACAATTAATTCGCATGAAAAAACAGCTGAGTTAAGCGAAGAACATGTGAATATTGAAATAGATTTAGCAGCAGATATGAAAAATTTAATTGATAGTGAATTGAGTGATGAAAATTTTAATAAATTTGTTTTGTAAGGCTAGTAGATTATGATAATACTTTGCGATCACTTTGTAAAATAACTACTGCTTAAATGTTTTCGTTAATGACTTTGCTTTTTTAAAATCCTTATATTTTGCAAATTGACTTCATTTTAAATATAAGTTATGATGAAAATAGATAGTGTCAACTTTTGATGATGCTTTGTAAAAATACACAAATCACCATCAAAAATAAACACATAAAAACAAAAGGAATAAATATTATCTCTATCTTTGCTGAAAAATTTGAAAGGAATTATCATGATGGTTAAAAAATCCACACAAAAAACCATACGTGAAGCTTTATTTTTTGCAAGTTTAATAAGTTTTGCCATAATTTTGGATACTATATACCTTTTGATTCCCATCAGTGATACTTTTTTTGATGGAGTGCAGGGTGCTGTTTCAATATGTATTTACATAGGGGTTTTTGCATATTGGACAATTAGCGCATACAGGCGAATAATGCAAAGGCATGTGCGTAATTATTTAATGCTTATTGGTGCAAATATAATTTTTTGGATATCAATACGCGCTGTAAAATGGACGGCATTTCAATTTGTGGTTTTTGAAGATAGAATTTTATGGTATATGTATTATATACCCATGGTTATGCTTAGTGTGCTGTTTTTGTTTGTGTCTCTTCATGTGGGCGAAAATGAAGAATATCGTGCGAGTAAAAAGTGGAATTTACTGTATATACCAGCAATAATTATTATTGCAGCTGTTCTTACAAATGATATCCACGGCCTCGCTTTTGATATAGATATAAACAGACATGCTTATGGCCTAGATTACAACCATGGGCCTGTTTATTATATGGCGCTTTTTTTTATACTCAGTATGGTGCTTGTGTCCACTTATATAATTATAAGAAAATTTAGCCTTTCAAAAAAAGCCAGAAAAAAAGCACTGATGCCGGCTATAGTGATTATAGTAACAATAATATACAGCGTATTATACATTATAACACCGGTTTACGGATTAGGGTATATAGTGGATTTGACAGTGTTTGGTTGCACTATGGCAATAGCTTTGCTTGAGTCATTTATAAGGACAGGGCTTATTCATTCAAATATGGGGCATAGTGAATGTTTTGCAATGGCAGATATAAGAGCACAAATTTTAAATAATCAGGGTGAAGTGGTTTATATTTCCGAAAATGCATTACCTATTGCGAAGAACGATTTTGAAATGCTTAAAATTGCTAAGACATTTTCGATTAACTCAGGCACGCTTTCACATATAGCGCCTATTTACGGTGGATATATTGTATGGAACAGTGATGTTTCACAAATTAGAGATACAATAAAAAACCTAAAAGTTTTAAACAAGAAGCTCTATAAAGAAGTTGACCTTTTAACTTTTGAAAATGAGCAAAAAAGCGAAAGAGCAAGGCTGAGAAAATTAAATGATTTGCACAGCATTATGCTAAAAGAAATTTTACCTTTAAGTGAAAAAATAAAATCGAAAATAGAGCTTAGCAATATAACACAAAAAGAGCAAATAAAACAATTATTATTTGAAACAAGTATGTCATCGATATATATAAAGCGAAAAGTTAATTTAACTTTAACGCAGCAAACAGAAAAATTTGTTAGTGTCGAAGACATGCGCTATTGTTTTTTAGAATCTTTTCAATTGCTTAGACTTTATGATATTACATGTGCAATAAATATAACAGAAAACTGCGACATTAGCCTAAATGCGGCAATGGCAAGTTTAGATTTATTTCAATATATTATTGAAGGCGCAAAATATAATTTTGATATTGTTTATGTTACATATAATTTTGAGGAGAATAATATGGCATTCGCGGTGCAAATTTCGGGGGATATCAATTTGCGCTACAATGATATCCCGGTCGATGAAATTTACATCGGAGAAGGTGAAATTAAGCTGATTAAGGAGACAGATAGCTATTATATATCACTTGTGATGCCAAAATAAAGTGCCGATTTTTAACATAAATTTAGTGAGTGTTTTTAAATAAAAGTGAAAGGTGACGGTGGTGTTGACATTTTTAAATTTAAGCGATATAGCTAAAGCATATATAATTGTACTGTGTATACTTAGTTTTATTTTGTTGCTTATAACACTTATTGTACATATGGTGCAAAAAGCTAAACAATCAAGTATAATTATACTGTCTTTTTTGCTGATTGTTAGCATTTTAGATTTTGCCATGCTAGCACAATTAAATAAAGTTGGCAGAACAAAATATGATATAATTGTTACACAAACACTTGCTTTGTGTAACAGAATACCTTATTTTGTACATATTGCATTAAACATAATTTTTGTGATTTTTGCTCTGTTTGCAATATATAATTTATATAAAAACAGTATAAATAAAATCAACACATTTTCTGTAAAAAATGCACTTGAAAACCTACCTACGGGAATTGCGTTTATGACACAGGACACTGATTTATTACTTTCAAATCATATTATGCATAATTTGTGTAAAGAGCTTACAGATAAAGCGTTACAAAGTGCAGATGTGTTTTGGCAAGATTTGACAGCGTTACAAGACGAAAATAATTGTGTTATAAAAGGTAAAGAACCTGCGTTTATTTTAAAAAACGGAAATGTTCGGCAGTTTTCAAAAACTTTATGCATGTATAATGGTGATGAATATTACGAGTTTAAGGCAACAGATATTACCGAGCTTTATAATTTAAGTGAAAACACACGAAGAATAAATGAAAAATTAAAACAGCAACAACAGCGCCTTGAAAAACTTACGGATATTATTGAAGAAAACGCCGAGAGAGGCGTTGCATTAAATATGAAGATAAACTTTCACGATAATTTTGGCAATCTTTTAACCTTAACAAAAAAAGCCTTAAGAGAAAACGAAAACATAGATGAAACAAGAACACTTGTGGATTATTGGAAAAATTTAAACAATGTAATTACAGAACTTTCAAGCGATGATAAGCAAAAATTATCATTAGAGCAAGTTTTGCTCTTTGCAGAAAACTTGGGCTGTAAAATTATTTTAAGCGGAGAATTGCCCAAAGGTGAACATAATAATATCACAGCACTGCTGTGCATTAATGAAATGTTAAAGAATGCTTACAGACACGCAGATGCAAAAAAGCTTACAGTTAAAATATCACATACTCATAGTGAAATAAACCTTATCATACATAATGAAACAAAAAGCAAATTACCTGAAATTAAAGAGGGTGGAGGCCTGTCATCATTAAGAGAGCGAATTGAGCAAGCGGGCGGTACAATGTGTATGACATGTGATGATGGGGTATCAATGTCGGTGAAGCTATTAAAAGGAGGAGAGCAAAATGTATAACGTGATGATAGTGGATGACCAAAGTAGTTCTCATGCTCTTATGCAGTATGCTATTTTGCGAAGTGAGGGCAAATATAAAATTACAAAAGCTTTTTTTGATGCAGATAGAGTGATGAACGAGTTAAGGTACGAGAGAGTTGATTTAATTCTCATGGATATTCATACGCTTGGCAAGGAAACCGGCATAAAAGTTGCCGCTAAAGTTAAAAAACAATATCCTGAAATAAAAATTATAATTTTAACTTTTGTTTTACAAAAAAAATATATTGAAGAAGCCAAAAATGCAGGCTGTGAGGGATTTTGGTATAAAGACCATGCCGATATGGATTTATTGCTTGTTATGGATAGCGTTATGGACGGCAAAATTTACTATCCTGAAGAACAACCTGTTATTAAAATAGGCGTTGCGAATATATCTGATTTTACAACAAAAGAGCTGCAAGTTTTGCAAGCAAAAGTAAACGGACATACTAATGAAAAGGTGTGTGAAATGCTAAATATAAAAAGCAGAACATTAGATACACACCTAAGCAATATTAAAAATAAAACAGGATATAGCAATTTGCTTAAACTTGTGGCTGATGTCGCATCGAAAAAATTTATTATTTTGGGCGAAGATGATGATTTTTAAGTTAATTTATCATCTATAAGCACTGCATATAATAAATGATATGATTTTATGGAGGTGTTGACAAACAAATACTTTGCAAAAACTAGAGCAAAATTTTTGTGAAATGTGATGGGAATTTTGCCGACGCTTTTTGTGAAGGCGACTTTGTCAACACCTCCTTTATAAAGCGCCCCTAATAATTTTGGGGGTGCTTTTGTTTTTGTGTAAAATTATAAAAATAGCGGAAATACACGATGTTTAATTCTTTTTCTTTTGATATACTTTTTCTAAAATCAAAACAAAATCATTTGCTGTATTTAGCGAGTTGTTTAGCAAAGAGCACAAAGCGGTAAGGCAGCAGTTTCGCACCAAAAAAACGGTTAATTTAAAAGGGAGGTGTTGCAATGAAAACAATAGCGGTGTACATCCAAAACAAATTATTATGTTCAGGAATAACTCATGCAATCGCCGCAAGGAATCAAACAAATAAAATAGAAATAATATCAAATGTTGAAAGCTGTTTATCTGTTTGCAGAAGCAGTAACGCAGATGTTTTACTTGCAGAAGTAAGGGATTACTATCCGCTTGCTTTAGAGGATTGGTTAAAAAGAGTTAAAAAAATAAAGGATGCTTTGCCTGATTGCAAATCTGTTCTGATAGTTGATGAGGAAAACTTTCCCAAATCGGCAGCCACTGCAAATATAGCATTTAAAAATGATGAAATTGATATGTTTTTATATAGTTCTTCAGGACTGAATTTTCTTGTTGATGTAATTACAAATATATAAATATAGGAGGATTTTATGGCTAGATGTAATAAATGTGGAAATGAGTTATCACAAAGCTCGAAATTTTGTAATAACTGTGGAGAAAAAACAGAAGTGGTAAACTCACCATTACCAAATCAAAGCACATCATACGATATGAACCAAAATGAAAAAACTACTATTAACAGGCAGGAGGATAATTTAAATCAAGGCCATGTGCAAAACACACAGCAACAATATGTGCAAATGCCTACACAGGGCGATTATAATGCTTTACCACAACAAAACCAAATGCCACAACAGCAAAATAATATGGCTGCTCCATTTTACCCGCCACAACCAAGTGCAGAAAATGAAGATGTTATGGGGCAACAATATGCACCCCTACAACAGCCGCAACCAATGCAACAGCCGCAACCAATACAACAGCCACAACCAATACAACGACCGCAACCAATACAACAGCCGCAACCAGTGCAACGTCCACAACCTTTGCAGCAGCAAAATGCAGGGCAAATGCCTATGCCAAATCAATTTAGCGGTGGAAGTGTCGCAACAAAGCAAAAAAGTAACAAGCCAATAATTATTATATGTGTAAGTATAGCGGCCGTAGTATTGATAGTACTTTCTATTGTGCTTGCTGTAAATTTATTTTCAGGGGATGGCTCGTCCGATGACCCTAATATTGGTGTATGGACGGCGCAAGAGATAACTATGCTGGGTATGACAATGAACCCAGAGGAAATTTACTCTGATGGCATAAGTTTGGAACTTAAATCTAATGGCAATTGTACCTTGACATTTGACGGCGATGATTACAACGCTGATTATGAAATTGATGGGAATATTTTTACAATGAAACAGGGCGCTGACGAATTCCCCGGAACGATTGAGGGCAATACGATAACAATATCAAATTTACTTAATATGGGGATTGACATTATATTTGTTAAAGAAGATTGGTCGGCACAAGATACAGAAGGTTCACAAGGTGCAGGAGCTGTTATAGACGAAAATAATTTAACAGGTAAATATATATTAACAAGCATGACAACAGTCGGCGTAACAATGAACTATGATGATTTACAAATGGCTGAACTTGAGATGACGCTTGAAATTACCGGCAAAGAAGCACAGCTCACTGCCTATGGCAGCACATCACCTGTCGAAATTGATACATCGGCAAAAACTATAGTATTACAAGCCGTTGTTATGGATTATGTAATAGATGGTGATAATATTGTCGCCACAGGAGAAAACGAAGGTCATGAGATAGTGTTTGTGTTCACCCATGAAAACAGCTCGATTTGGGACGGTACTAGTGAGAACGGCGGATTAAATGCAACAGGATTTGTGGCACCGGGCTACGGCACAGAGCAAACTATGCCGGTGGAGACACTGTCAAATCCATCTAAATGGTATGGGATAGTAACAATAAGCGATTATGTAGGCAACGATGATATTTCAGGTGAATATGAGGCATGGGGCTATATAGGCTCTGATGAATGGGGCACTTATTTTGAATTATATGTAGATGGCCCGGTTGATAGTGGGTATGAAAACGACTTGATGTCATTTAATATCGAGCTACACGATTATAGCTTTTTCCCGGTTGTTGACGAATACGCATGGCTTTACGGCAATGCACCTTTAAAAGAGGAGGACAACACATGGTATGTGCCTTCACTTACAAACGGAATTCTTAATGCAACTTACAATTATGATTATAATGGCGAGAGCTTTATACTCGATTTTGCAATTGCAAAAATAGTTGACGATAGTGCGTCCTCAAATGCAGACGGCAATGATACACCAAGCACAGAGCCAGATGTGGAATCAACGCCACAACCGGCACAAGCAAGTTTTACTAAGGATGAGCTACGAGATGTATATTTGGCGTTTCAAGAGCTTAGCATTGATGAAAAATTTTCACTTACATACGAAGAAGTTTTATCCCGCTATTTTAACGGTGTCGATGGAAATATTACAAACCAGACAGATACCTTTGTATCCTATCAATGGATTTCAATAGAATCAGAGACCTCTTTGTTGAATATATCTTTTGACAAAAATGAAGATGGTGAGTTCACTTACAAATCCATGTCAATTAATAATATCGATTATGAGTAAATTATAAATGATAACTTAGATACAATTAAGATGTAATAGAAAGGAAATTATTATGGGATTATTTGATAAAAAATATTGTGATATTTGCACAGAAAAAATAGGTCTTTTAGGAAATAGGAAATTAGAGGACGGAAACCTTTGTAAAAACTGTGCAGGAAAACTTTCGCCTTTTTTTGATGACAGAAGAAATTCTACAGTTGATGAAATTAAAGAGCAACTTAGCTATCGCGAAGAAAACAAACAAAAGGTTGCACAGTTTAACCCAACTAAAGTCATAGGTGGACGAAATTTAATTTGTGTCGATGAGGATAACCAAAAATGGCTGTTCTCACGCACAAGAAAATGGAAAGACAATAACCCTGATATTATAGATTTTTCACAGGTAACAGGTTGTGATATTGATATTGACGAGCACAGGTATGAAATATATAAAAACGATAAACCGGGCGAACGTGTGAGTTACAACCCACCAAGATATAGAAAATCTTACGATTTTGATATTACAATTTATGTAAATTCACCATGGTTTGATGATATTAAGTTTAAACTGAACGATGATGATATAGATAGCACATACTCACACGAATACAAAGAAGCCCAGCGTGATGCAGAGGAAATAAAAAGCACATTAATGGGACTAAGAGAGCAGTTCCGTGAAGAAGTAGCTGCTGCAAATGCACCTAAAGTTGCGGTAACTTGCCCAAATTGCAGTGCAACAACAAAGCCCGATGCAAGCGGTTGCTGTGAATTTTGTGGCGGTGCGTGTTAAAAATGAGTGTAAAAACTATAGTAATTATTGCCGTTGTGACTATTGTAGTTATTGCTATAATTTTCGTAGCAATAAATTTATATCAGATTGATGTTATTATGAACACAGGAGTTAGCGAGAAAGTGAATAGAGATGATTATACTTTGATGTCATTTGAAATTAGAGAAAGCAATGGCAACGCACTTTCAACAGAGCCCGGCAGTTCGCAATCGTTTAATTTTAGCTATGAAACTGTTTATATTGATACGGCTGAAACAAACGGATATAAAAAAATTAAGCTTGATGAAACAAAGCGGAAAAATTTGGAATCAGACCTTTTATTGCTGATAGAAAAACATAAGCTGCAAGAGTGGAACGGTTTTGATGAGCATTTAGAAGTTATGGATGCAAGCAATGGCTTTTCGTTTCGTGTGATGTATGAAAACGAAGATGAGATTATAGCGAGCGGTGGTTTTATGTTTCCGGATAATTACGGCGAAGCATTTTATGACATCAAAGAGGTTTTTTTAAATTATTGCAATTGACATTAATAGGTAAATATGTTAGTGTTTGTATCAAATACAAAACCCGTTATATTACTAGGTAAACACAAAGTGATAATTTAATAAAAATTTTGTTATCACGTGGAATAATTGCGTTTTTTTTATTAAAGTTTAAATACGCTATAAGATAAATTGTTTTTGCAGACAGTTTATCTTATAGCAATTTTAAAATTTCATAATGGGTTTTATTATGAATTATAAGGCATAAAGAAGGAGAAATAGTGTGAAAAAAATAATATTAGTATTACTTGTTACCTGTTTAATATTAAGTGCGTGTTCTAAGGACGAAAACACAGAAAACATTAGCTCCACACTTACGCAATTTGCACAGGATATAACACAAAACAATAATGAAAACAACGGCGATGTTGACTTAAGCGCCGGAATTAATTACGAAGATGTTCTTATCGAAGTAATCGGTTTAGATTATTTTGAAGACAGAGCATTGATGAGAAGCGATGATCAAGAAATTTTTGGTGAAGTATGTGCGGTTTTTCAAGTTGGCACAAATAATGCAGAGCGTTTCACAACCGAGGAGTGGCTGGGAGTATCACCCAATAAACAGGTGTATAAATACGATGTAGCGCTTGACGAGTGGTCGGTGTTCAGGATAGAATCTGCTCCTGCAAATGACACGACATCAGTGTCGGTGATGGATTGCATATACGCATTGAACGAAGTTTACAAAGAGATATTTTCAGCAGAATATTATGATTCGAACGACATGATAAAAAAGGCTGTTTATGAAAGCGAAGACGCTTTTAATAACGGCGATGAACCCGCATTTCTACTTGATGTAGCAGAGCCTATTCCCGATGGATATTTTGATGACCCAACTGTATTAGACTATATGCCTGTGTATAATTTTAATTCTATACAGGAAATTAACGAACATTTCAGCCTTTATTTTACACAGAATTTTATAGATCATATGCAATGGAGTCTTGATGGGAATTTTAAAGAATTTGAAGGCACGCTTTACCTTACAAGAGGAGGCAGGGGATATGGTGCAAGTAGCGTGGACTTTGATTTGATAGATGACACAAATATGATTGATAATACGCTTTTAATCGACACATTGTTGTTTGGTGAGCCTGATGGAAAAGTGATAGTAAAATTTGCAGAAGAAAACGGCAGTTTGAAAATAGACAGTGAAGAATTTTTGCTTATGTATGATTTGATTAACGTAAGCCCTAGTTTAGAAAATATTGAAGTACCGGATTTTCGTGCACTGGTAAGCAAAAATGAAATGCCGACAGCTTCGAATGAATTTACTGTGTCACAAACACAAGAAAACAGCTATAGCATTAAATATCTGGGTGAATATTATGATATTCTGCCAGAATATATTACTTTATTAAAATTACTTGGGTTTAACATAATTATTGACGGCTATGAGGGATATTACAGTGCGCAAAAATATGAGGGAGATTATACGTTAACTGTAAATGCATATTTTATGAATGAGGAAAACGGCGTTACTGTGGAAATAATTAAACAAGAAGTAGTAGGCTAAAAGCACAAATAATGTAAAGGGGAAGTATATTATGAGTGATAAAAAGCAAATGTTTTATATAATGAAAAATATGATGAAATTACTTTTTGTTTTCTCAATTTGCTTAAATATATTTACTTCATGCCAAAGTGATGAAGGGAGTAATTTGAATGATGCATTTGGTAATGTTATCGAAAACACTGAACTTCAAAATAATGAAGAAAATGACCAAAATACTCAAGGCAACGCAAATGAAAATATAAACGAACAAAACAATTACTTGTTTCAAAACCCTAATAATATAGACTACAGTGCATACAAAACTCTTGTGCATTCTTATAGAAAAGCGCTTTCATCTTCATACGGTGAATTAACAAATGACTACATGGGATATTTTTACGCAAATCTTATGGATTTTAATGACGATGATGTGTATGAGCTTGTTATTGCACGCATATATAATAGCGATACCGAGGGCAATGTTGATGAGATGTTTAATATCTCAAGTGAATATTTTATAGGTTCACGCCCTAATGATTATGTGCATGTTTATTATTTAAATGATGATGGCACAGTTGGTAATGCGGGGGAATTTCCGCTCTCTTTTTACGGTGAAGAGGGTATGCAGTTTAATATAGAGTATACAGAGGTTGACGGCAGAAATTATCTTGTGTTCGGTGGTGATTTGCTGAATTTCGGCATTACTTCAGCAGACTATGTTTTTGCAAAATCTATAATGGGATTTAACGGAGAGTATTTCGAAATAGCTGAAATGTTTGCAATAGAATATGATTATGTTAATGCAGGATATGAAGCCAAGGGATATAGGCAAGACATGGAACCGGTAACACAAGAGACATTTAATACAGAGTTTTATGATAAATGGTATAAAAATCCGACACAGCATATATTTGTTGCACAAGGATATGATACAAACACAGATGAAATTACACAAAACACGATTGATTTTTTAGATAATTTTGAATTAAAAGACACCCATGGTGATGCATTTACATATGCAAATGGCAATTTCGTGATTTATGAGCGAAGCTATATCGGCGAGGAAGAAATCCCTTTAAAATATTTGCTTGATGCCATTACATATCATGATTTTGCATCTATGCAAGTTTATATTGATGATGAGAATATAATTGACAATTACAAAATTTCTCGAGAAGACGAACAATATTATCCGGGTTTAATTGTCGAAGAAATTGAATACCTATACCCAATAAGTTATGCTTGGGCTGACATGCAACTTATGCAAACAATACTTGAAAATGATAGGTATGCGGAATTATATAGGCAAAACGGGCTCGAGGGCACTTTTGTTTTAAAGGTAGATGCAAAAGAAATAATTGATATGGAAGTTGTACAGTATGCAGGGCAATTTGGGCTGAACATAACACAATATTATATGTTTGAAACAGATGAGGACGGCAGTAATCCAAAATTGACAGCCATTTATAATGATAATTTTTTCTGGGGAAACAGTGAAGTTTATGATGTAAGTTATATCACAGATTATGAGCAGATATTTAATGCGTATGGCTATGAATATCCGGTTGAAATAATGGAGATGTATTTTACGCAGGAAGAAATAAGCAATATGGACCACTATATCACCGAAAATGCGAATGAGGTTTATTTTATAAGAAATCTCTGGGGCGGTACGATGAAAATTTATGAAAGCTACATAAACGAAAACATGGAGTACACACGAGGTGAATTATTACACGAAACAAGCAGTAATGTGCTTTATCTTGCTTGTAGTTCCGATAATGTAGTAGAAACTGGCATGTATACAGATGTTCAAATTGTGACAGAGCCTTTTGCCGGGTATGAAGCAGTTTATCACCCTGCAGTAAGTCATCCCGACACATGGATTCACCTTGGCGGATACGCACAGGAAATGCAACGTGTTAATTGATTTTACTTTTAAGATAAAATAACAAAGTACAAAGCACTTGAAGGCTTAAAATAGTATAAAAAAATATTTTGCAGTTGATAATATAAATTATAATGAAACGAATATTTCAAAGCCAACAAAAATTGCAAATATTTTTAAATCTGAATTTGGTATGTCAAAGAAACGAAGAAAACAATATGAAAAGAATAAAGAGCTGAGTGTTTAAAACACAAGGGGATTAAAAATAATAAAAAAACTGACATTGCATTTAACGCAATGTCAGTTTTGTTGTATAAAAATATTTTTGCAGATTATTAAGTGTCACACTAGTTAAAACGAGCACTTTTATTTGTCGGTTTTAATTAGAACTTAAAGCGTCCCACAAGTGTTTTAAGGGTATCTGCTTGATTTGAAAGCACATGACTTGTGGAGGCGCTTTCTTTTGCAGTAACTGTGTTAGAGTGAACAACAGAAGAAATTTGACTAATTCCCACATTGATTTGTTTAGTTGATTCCGCTTGCTCTGCAACTGCCGAAGCAATGCGGTTTACAAGTTCGCTTAATTCGGTGGCATTATCACCTACAGCTGCAATCGAATCAGAAGTTTGTGAAGCAATTTCATTACCATCTTTTACCACGGCAATGGTCTCTTCAATTAAAAGTGTTGTGTTTTGCGCAGATTCAGCCGATTTAGCAGCCAAATTACGCACTTCATCTGCCACAACCGCAAAACCTTTTCCTGCAGCACCTGCGCGTGCCGCCTCAACCGCAGCATTAAGTGCCAAAATATTAGTTTGAAAGGCTATGTCATCAATGTCTTTAACAATATTGCTGATTTTTGTAGCTTTTTCGTTAATTGCCTGCATAGCAACTAACATTTGACTCATTTGCTCATTGCTTTGAACAAGCGCCAGCTGAGATTTTTCATTTGAACTGCTTGCTGACTGAGCGTCCTTTTCTGTCTGCTCAATTTTCTCTGTAATCAGCTCTATTGTAGCGGCAAGCTCCTCAACAGCAGAGGATTGTTCGGTTGCACCATGTGCTAAAACTTGCGCACTGTCTGCAACTTGAGTGCTTCCTAGGCTCACCTGTGTTGTAGCGCTATTAATTTGTTCCATTGTAGTGGATAAGCTGTTTGCAATTTTCACAACAGAGGAGTGTAGCGAGCTATAGTCGCCGATATATGCATCGTTGTGTTCAATGTCAATATTTAGCTCTCCGTCCGCCATTTTTGAAAGCGAGCTGTCCAAATTAAAAATAATTTCAGAAAGACTTTTGATTATTGCCGCTGTAGATTGTGAAAGCTGATGTGTTTCATCTTTTGTATTAACAACCGGTACCGGGGTTGTTAAATCGCCTTCTGCCAGCGCATTTAACCTGTCTACGCATGCTACAATAGGTTTGCCGATAGAAGAGCTGATATAGATTGCAAGAACAATACCAAGTATAACCATAATAACTGCTACAATGGCAATAATAATAATTGAATCAAATGCAGCCTGTAACAGTTCGGTTTCGGTGGAAGTAACCGCAACACTCCAACCGTTTGAGCCGGGAATCGGTGCATATGCCTGATATTCTGTAGTTCCATTATAAACATAAGATTCAACCCCGGAGTTTCCGCTAATCATATGCTGTTCGATTTCTGCAAGATCTGCAAGCGAGGCATCGGTTTCAGCCAATTGTATTACATTTTCCTGTGCAAGCACTACAGAATAATCGTTATAAGCGATAGTTGTACCATTACTGTCCAGAATATATGCGCTGCCGGTATCTCCGATAGCGATACTTTCTACCAAGTTTTGCAAAACAACAGTATCACAATAAAAATACAAAACACCTATTAGTTGATCATTGTCTAAAACAGGGGCAGAAACCGCTATATAGGCATCTGTTGCGTCTTCAGAAATATACGGTTCAGAAAAAAAGGTGCTGCCGCTTTTTGCGCCTATATAAAACGAACTGTTAGAAAAATCTTCGCCTGTGAATATGTCAATGCCGTTGGCATTAAGCATACTGCCGTTTCTCATATAATAATTTGCAACTTTCTCGTTGATAAAGTTTCTTTTTTCACTTTGTGTGGATTCTGATGATATAAGAATTTCGTTTGTTGCCATTTCGCCTACTGAAACGGTGTAGTTTGCTGTAGTACTACTGACGGTTTGAGCCGCAATACCGGCAGTTTCCAGCAAATTTGCTTTTGTTGTCTCGATTGATGCGTTAAATGTCGAACTAACAGATATAGCACTTAAAACTATAGAAGTAAGTAATATTGAAATTAAAATTGCTAACGTGATTTTATTTCTGATTTTTGTCATGATTTCTCCTTAGTTATCAAATTATTTTAAAAAATATTCTTATCGTAGCCAGAATTTGCCCATGCACTGTTATAAATGCTATCGGTTGCGATATTATACTCACCATTATGCATAGTGCACGTAATGTTGGTAATATTTTGTTTTAACTTTCGTTTGTATCATTAACAATTCAAGAACTCTTCAATTATATAATTTGATATAAACGTACATTTAAAATTATATCACCATTAGTAATTAAAAGTCAACAGAAAATAAAACATAAAATCGTATACTTTTATTGAAAATATTTTAATTGATGTTTTGTAATTGGGTTGATTAAAAGAATTTATAAGGTGATGAGAGGCTGTGCAAATTCAACTTGAATAATCATACGGTTTGCAAGCATTTTTGAAGATGATTGACAAGGTAGAACTACCTGATATGGACAGCGAA
>CAYJGV010000056.1:0-14608 GCA_964369715.1 uncultured Bacteroides sp.
ACGACCTTTGGGTTATGAGCCCAACGAGCTACCGAACTGCTCCACCCCGCGATATTAATTAACCTAAAAATTTAATAATCAAAACCAAGTCATTAATAAATAAACTATTTGTTTGTTTATCGTCATCTTTATGGTGCTTAAATATAATAACATTATATTGGTGTAATGTCAAGTGAATTTTTAAATAATATGAAAAAATATTAAAATTTCTTATGTCTAAGCATTAATTTTGTATGTTTAATGTTAATTATAATATATTAGCTTTGCAATTATAACAATATGAATAAGTGAACTTTGCTATATAAAAATTAGTCAAGTAATTTAATAAAATAAATTACAGTAAAATATGCATTGGTTTAATATTTTACTGTAATTATTTTATCACTATTTTTATTACGCGAATTTTTCCAATGCCAAACAAATAACAGTTATATCATCGGGTCTGGTGGATTTTTTTCGTGCTTCTTCAACCATTCTTTTTGCTATTGTTTTCGGGTGGATATCTGCTGCACTGCTAAGTAAAGCACAAATTCTTTGTTTGCCCATCGACATTACCCCATCACTTAAAAGTACAATAATATCTCCAACTTGTAATTGCATATTACTCGACCTTCCTGTAACTTTTCCTAAAATTCCAATGGGCAAGCTTTCACCATCTAAAACAGTTACTACATTTTGTCTGACTAAAAATGATGCAGACGCACCTGCTTTAAATATTTGTGCTTTGCCTGTGTATAAATTAACCGAAAAAGCATCGAGCGTTGCACCTGTGTCGTCGTCGCTTTTAAGTGAAAGTGCCACATTTACAAGTCTGGCTGCCTCATTTGCGGCAAAACCTGCAACCATCAATTTTTCACTTAATGCAGCAGCAAGATTTCCATCTATTGCCGCCTGTTGTCCTGTGCCCATTCCATCACATAAAATTGCATGTGCACAGCCTTGATAATCATTAAAAGTTTTGCAAACATCTGCCGAAACGTCATCAGCTTTCGCCGGTAATGTGAATGCGCCAAAAATTGGTTTAAACATATGTTGCTGTGAAAAACACATGCATGTAGTTGCATACATATTTTGGTTAATAGGCATATTAAGTTTGCAGCGGCAAATAATAGAAAGCTCTCTTGTTAACATTGAAAGTTCGCTTTCAGTAAAAATCATTCTTGGGATTTGCACATTCACATGCGTACAACCATTGCTATCACTGGATACACTTATTTCCATTGGTTCTACGCCCATTGAATAAAAAAGTTGTTCAACTTTAGCTTCTTTTCGTTTATCCGGCATTTCCTCCCTGTAAACTTGTGTTGAAAGCTGTGCTAATGCTGCGGCCATTGCGTTATATTGCTCTGTAAGTGCCGCTCTTGTTGTTCTGTTTCTGGCTGCGGCAAAACGTTTTTGTAAACCCATTCGATATCCTGTACTTAGTGCAGAAGTTAATTTTTTGGGAAACTTACAATTACTTTTTAAAGGTTCGGGGATATCTGCAGGCACGACGTACCCACGTGCTTTTAAAATAGTGTGCATATTATTCAATGCGTCATAAATGGCACCATCTCCATTGCCCCAACAATCAGTGTTTTTGGGGCATTTTTCACACACTGCCTGTGTAACAGCATCACAAATATCACTATATGTTTCACCATATTTAGGCATTTTTTCACAAACATTGTTTAAGATTGTCCCCACATTTGAAAGTGCGGCTGAAATATTTTGCAATCTGCCAGAAAGAACGGTAAGGCTAGACCTTCCAATATAAACTGAATTATTTACAGGTATACGTAAAAATAATCGTGCAGGCAATGCCATAACTATTGCACAACCAAGTGAGACTTCTATTAAAAAAATAAGGCCTTCTAAGGGTGTATCTGCTAAAGGAACACCCAAAATACAAGTAATTATAAATACAATTGCGCAAATAAAGCGGTTTTCTTGAAGAAAAAAACCGGCAATTAGCGCCGCAAGTGAAATTGCAAAGCCTGCATATAATGATGAAAAATCCGCAATCACAAGCGCTGCGCTTACCGCTATGCCCATAAGCGAGCCTGAATATTCTCTGCCGCAAATTGCGCCTGTCAGGGCTACACTTGCACCAATTACATGTATCAATTTCAGCTCAAATATACTGTAAGAACCAAGGCTTATTAACACACATACAACAAGTAAAATTAAAGATGCTTTTCCGTGTATACCAATAATACCAATGTTTTGCCATGGTGTGTTTAACGCAAATTTAAGCAAATACGCGAAACCAAAAATTGTAAGGGTTTCGGCTATTACCATCATTAAATCGGCAAAACTTCTGCCTGCAAAATAAATTGAAAAAACAGAACTTATAAAAAATGTAATTGATGCAACTAATGCGAAAATAGGTAAATTCTCAGATAATTTAAACTTATTAATAAAATAAAATGTCCGAAAAGCGCCAAGCACAAGTATGCAAATTAAATATGGCATTGAAACATCCATGGGCATAGCAATTGCGTGTCCAATTGCGGCTCCGATTGACGCACTAAGTGCATAAGAAGAGGGAACAGCAGCCGCAAAGCTTATTGCAATTGGGCTAATCGCACCAAACATACTTCCAAAAGCTGTCAAAGCACAAAAAATTGCGCATAAACTTTGGGTGATTATTAAGGATGTTTTTAAAGTGCTTTTTTGCATAATTACTAATTTGGGAATTGTGCTTGTGAATACAGACATTTTAACTCACCTTTTTCTTTATATTTAAAAATGGCGCTTAGCCTTTTTTACATAAGTTGATGCAATTTTTGATAGATAAAATTATATTTCTTAAGTTTAATAAGTTATATTTTTGTTTTGTTTAGCGTATAAATATTATATTTCGTTTTATCGTCAATAATTTGTCATCTTATGCGCAATTATTATGTCTTTTTATCGTCGAAAAAGTATAAAAATAAAAAAATGTAAAAGAATAATTAATAAACTACAAATTTTGTTATTTATCGTTGCGTTTTAATAAAATATATGGTAGAATTTTAAATGCACTATTTTTGGGCAACATACAGAAACGGAGATGTAAAAACAAATGGAACAAACTGCTAAACAAGTAATTTTAAGCGGCATTCAACCAACAGGTACATTTACACTTGGCAATTATGTTGGGGCAGTTAAAAATTGGAAAAAACTACAAAGCGATTATAATTGTTTATATATGGTTGCAAATATGCATGCGATTACTGTTCGACAAACTCCGGCAGAATTACGCAAAAAAACACGTGAAGCCGTCGCACTTTTGTTGGCGTGCGGAATTGACCCTAAACAAAGCATTGTTTTCGTTCAAAGTGATGTCAGTGCTCATGCGCAACTTTCTTGGGTGTTAAATTGTAACACTCCTTTTGGAGAGCTTTCTCGAATGCACCAATTTAAAGAGAAAAGCGAAAAACATCCACAAGACATAAATGCAGGCCTTTTTACTTACCCTGTGCTAATGGCTGCCGATATTTTAATTTACAATCCGAATTTAGTTCCGGTGGGAAGCGACCAAAAACAACATTTGGAGCTTGCAAGAAATATTGCACAACGTTTTAACAGTGCATATAGTGAAACATTTGTGATTCCGGAGCCGTATATATTAAAAACAGGTGCGAAAATAATGAGTTTGCAAGAACCTCTTAAAAAAATGAGCAAAAGCGACACAAATACAAACAGCTATGTCTTAATGTTAGACGATGCTGATACAATTACACGAAAATTAAAACGTGCGGTTACAGATTCTGACAATTGTGTGAAAGCAAGTGATGAAAAACCGGGTGTAACTAATTTGATGAGCATTTACAGCGTGCTTTTAAACAAAAGTTTTGAAGACATTGAAAAAGAGTTTGACGGCAAAGGATATGGAGATTTTAAACTTGCCGTTGCACAAAGCATAATTGATGTATTTACGCCAATTCAAGATGAATACAAACGAATTTTAAATGATAAAACTTATTTAGATGAAGTGATTTCAAACGGTGCTGATGCCGCTGCAAGAATTGCAAATAGAACTTTATCAAAAGTTTACAGAAAAGTTGGCTTTTAATTGTAAATTTTATGTTACATATATTGACAACAGATGTAATATTAGTATATAATTATAATGGTGTTATATAGCAAAGAAATTTAATTTATTTATATTTATTTAAGAGAGGGATTATTAATGAAATCAACAGGAGTTGTAAGAAAAATTGACGATTTAGGTCGGATTGTTCTACCTATAGAGTTGAGAAGGGTTTTAGACATCGACAAAGACTCTTCTTTGGAGATATATGTGGATAATGAAAATATTATCCTAAAAAAATATCAACCTGCATGTATTTTTTGTAGTTCGACAAACGGGATTTTGCAACACGAAAACAGAAATGTATGCGAAGATTGTCGCAAAGCCATTTCAAATATTTAATAATATAGAAAATCCCCACCGAATTAATCGGTGGGGATTTAAATTTATCTATAAAAAGTTGATTTGTTTTAAAATTCAATTTTAGAAAGCTAAAATTGAACTTAGCCGAAAATAATATAGTTTAAATTTGCATTGTATTCATTTGCTGCTTCTTTAATATCATTTCCCTCTGCAATGCTTTGAAGCATTTTATACCATTCGACGCGCTGCTCTGTCCATGCAGCAGAAATTTGATAATACGTGCCTAGATTTTTTGTAAACTGAGCAAAATCTGCCATGCGATGTTCGTCATCTGTGCCGGCATAAACATTGCTGTAAGAGGTGCGAACAGGGAAAAAACCACTTGCTGCAACACTTTTTGGGCCTTGCACATCATCGTTTGCCATGAATTCTATAAAGGTTTTTGACGCTTCAATTTTAGCTTCGTCACCATTATCAAAAACACCAAAGCCCCAAATTCCGCCTTGTAGTTCTGCCATGCCATCATCGGATGGGAAATTCATTGCAAAAGTGTTGAAATCTAAATCTTCAGCATATTGCGCTTCGTTTGATGAGTTCCATGCTAAAGTAACTGCTGTTTTACCTTGTGAAAACAGTGCTAGTTCGTCTGATGCTTGTATAGTTGTATCAAAGCTTAATGAACCATCAAGAGCCATTTTGTTAAGTAAACTTAATGCTTTTACACCATTTTCTTCATTGATTATATATTCATCGAATGTGTCATTCACAAAAGGTGCGCTGTATAAATTTGTGACAAGCGCCCTTGTGCCTTGGTCTCCACCTTGGCCACCACAATAAATAATTCCCGGAGTATCCACTAAACCGCTGTCGCGTACAGCTTCCATTGCTAGAACAAAATTATCTGTTGTCCAAGAACGACTATTTTCATCAATATATTGAAGTGCACCTGCTTGTTCAAAAACATCATAATTAATAGCCATGCAATGTGTTGTCATAACAATAGGGTATTCGTAAAGTTCTGAATCTGTTGTTTCACACGCATGTAAAACAGCAGGAGAAACCGAGTTTATATCTGCCCTAATTCTATCAGTCATAAGCTCTGATAAATCAACCATCAAGCCTCTTTCACCCCAGTTGGCAACTAAGCGTTCGGGCCCTTCAAGGATAATATCAGGTGTTGTTTTATCATTTATGGCTTGCTCTATTTTTGCATCACCATCTGAATAATTAAGTAATTCATAATTAACTGTAATATGTGGATAAACAGCATTAAAATTTGCTATAAATTCTTCTATTGTTTCAGCGTCGCCAAAATTGCCTACAGGAAAAGTCCACAAATCTATTGTAATGGGTTCTTGCGAAATGTTTTCTGCTTCGCTTTCTAAATTTACATCAACAGTTGTTGTTTTTGTTTCATTATTGCAAGAAGCAAACAATATAACCAATATAATTAATGTAAGAAGTATAGAAAATACTTTTTTCATGTAAAGCTCCATTTCGTTGCATTAGCAACATATAATACATTTGAAAATTGCTATGAATATATAATTGTTTCATCAATATTATAGTATATTTATTATAAATATATTAACATAAAAAACATAGAAAATCAAACATGTAACATATAATTAATTATATGTTACAATATTTCACTTGCTCAAATCGTTTTTTTTTATTATAATATATAATAATGTATATAAGAAAGCCAAAATACAACAATGGGAGAAGCACTTGGAAATTTTAATTTTTTTGCTTATACTCTTAATTTATGCCCCATTAGCTTTTATTCTTGTAATTGCATTGATGAGACTTTACATTTATCTGCGTTTTAAAAATGTTGATAGACAATTACAAGTAAGAGGAGTAATAACCGATCGTTATATATGGTTTAATAGCCTAAAAACGATTAAATTAGTGCGTGCAAAAATAGATTTGTTTACAATTTTTCCTTCTGCTGAAATACAATTTGATGAAATAATGATTGATGGAAACGGCACAAACAAAGTTCGATTAATTACTTTAAAAAGCAAAGATTGCAAAGCCAATGCAACAGGCCTTTTGTGGATTCATGGCGGTGGAATGGCAGTTAAACGCCCTGAAAGCGAAACATTTACAATGGAAAGATATTTAAATTGTAGGGATACTGTAATTATATCACCGGATTACACTCTTTCGCTCGATGCGCCATATCCGGCAGCGCTAAACGATTGCTATAATGCGCTTTTATATATGAAAAATAATGCGAAAGAACTTGGCATTAACCCTAATCAAATATTTATAGGCGGTGGAAGTGCAGGCGGTGGCCTTGTTGCGGCGCTAACTTTAATGGCAAGGGATAAAGGCGAAGTTAATATAGCATATCAAATGCCATATTACCCTATGGTGAATTATGAAAATGTGCCTAAAAACAAAGAGAAAACGGAAAAAATGCTTGTTTGGGATAAAAAACGCAATAAAATAGCATGGCAATTATATTTGGGAGATTTATACGAAAGCGATAATATACCGGAATATGCTTCGCCCTTATATGCAAAAAGTTTTGAAAATCTTCCGCCTGCTTTTACTTTTGTTGGAACACAAGATCCATTCTTATATGACACAATTGATTATGTTAAAAAACTTAAAAAAGCCGGTGTAAAGGTAAATTATAAAATATATGAGGGCGCATATCATGGCTTTGAATCAAGTTTTCCACGTTCACGCCTTGGAAAACAAGCGTGGGAAGATATATTAAATGAATACGAGTATGCAGTTGACAATTATACAAAAGAACAACCGAAGTGAATTTAAATGGGAGATGTAAAAATGAATATTACAAAACAATCCAACATAGGCGAAATACTTGACAAAGCACCACAATTGGCAGAAATTTTAAACAAAGCGGGAATGCACTGCTTAGGCTGTCCTTCTGCAAGGGCAGAAACAATAGAGCAAGCTTGTTATGTCCACGAGACAGATGCAGATAAACTTGTGAAAGAGTTGAATGAAGCCATTGCAAAATAAAGTGAGTAATATACAAATATTAGATAACCGCTTGCTTACAGCGGCTGGTTTTGTGCGCAAAAATTCAATTTGTGCCGATATTGGATGCGACCATGGTAAATTGAGCGTTTATTTATCGCAAAGCGGAAAGTGTAAAAAAATAATAGCATGTGATGCGAATTTAACGCCGCTTGAAAAAGCAAAAAAAGCATTAAAAGATAACAATTGTACAAATGTGGAATGCAGGCTTGGCGATGGGCTTAATATCGTCGGAGAAGACGAAGTGGACGATATAGTTATTGCGGGGCTTTCAGGTGTAACAATTGCCGATATTATTAAAGAAGCAATAAATTTTCACAAAGAAAAATTTCGCTTTGTTTTTGTGCCGGCATCTAAGCCGGATTTCTTAAGACGTTTTTTATGCGAAAACGGCTTTGAAATAATAGAGGAAAAAGTTGTAATGGCGGCAGGCAGGGTTTACACCGTTATGCATGTGTGCTATTCAGGCCTTGTTTTTTCGCCAAGCGAACTTTTTTGTGTGGTGGGTAAAATTAAAGGAAAAACACAAGAGACAAATGCATATAAAACAAAACTTTTAAATCATTTACAAAAACAGGGGAATAAAGCCCTTATAAAGGAAGTGGAACAATGGTTTTCGCAAGAGATATAGAAAATTATTTGATTGAAATTGCACCAAGAGAGCTTGCGCTTGAATGGGATAATATTGGAAATATTGTAAGCATAGATGAACAGGTGACAAATGTATTATGCGCACTTGACATCACAGATGATGTTGTTAAAGAGGCGATAGAGAAAAAATGTAATGTAATTGTCAGCCATCACCCAATAATATTTAAGCCGATTAAACGTTTGAAAAACACAGATATTGTTTTCAAGCTTGCAAAAAATGGTATAAATGCAATTTGTATGCACACAAATTTAGATGCCGCAGATGGTGGAGTAAATGATGTTTTAGCAGCTAAATTTAATTTAAAAAACATACGAGCGTTCGGTGAGGGCATGGGCCGTATGGGAGAGCTTGAAGATGAACTATCAGCCGATGAGTTTTTAAGTTTTACATCAAATCAGCTTGGTGCAAGCTTTGCGACACATGCAAATAATAAAATAAAGACCGTTGCTGTTTTGGGTGGCAGCGGTGGAGATTTCATGCACGAGGCATTTAGCCTGGGCGCCGATGCTTATATTACAGGTGAGGCACAGCACCATTTTGCCCTTGATGCAAACCATTTAAATAAATTATTAGTGGTGTCAGGACATTATGCAACTGAAAAACCTGTTATTAATGCGCTCGCATTAAAATTGAAACAAAAATTCAGCGAGATAACTATAATAGAAAGTGAAAAAGAGCAAAGCCCTATAAAAGTGGTTTTGCCAAGGTAAAAAAATGGCTTTAGATGCGGCAATGCTTGCCCTTGTGGCAAAAGAATTGTTAACAGAATTAAAGGGAGCAAAAATAGATAAGATTTTTGAGCCGACAAGAGACGAGCTTGTGTTTAACATGAGGCAGAGAAGCGCCGAAGGCAAAAACACAGCACCAAGGCTTTTTTTGTCGGCAAGAAGTGGTTCTGCAAGAATTTGCTTAACGCAGGAAAGTTTTGAAAATCCTGCAATACCTCCGTCGTTTTGTATGCTTATGCGCAAATATTTTACAGGCGGAAAACTTTTGGATATCCGCACTGTGCCAGACGAACGTATTGTGTTTTTTGATTTTCAGTGCGTTAGCGAAATGGGCGACATAGTGTTAAACACTGTTGCAGCGGAATTAATGGGTCGATATTCAAATTTGGTGCTAATACGTGATGGCAAAATAATAGATGCATTAAAACGAGTGGATTTTGAAGATAGTGATATCCGTCAACTTTTACCCGGTTTGCCATATACAATGCCACCAAAACCTGATAAACTTTCGCTTTTAATGAGTGATGCGAAAGATATTGTCGAGTTAATCACACAAAAAAGCACACATATTTCAGATGCACTAATGAAAACAGCGGGCGGCACAGGCCCTGTTGTTTGCCGAGAAATTGCATTTAGGGCTTTTGGCGATAGGCAAGTTTTTTCCGATGCTTTAACAGATGAAGATAAGAAAATAATTGAAAAAGAGATAAATGATATCCAAGAGATTTACAAAAGCGGTGGACAGCCGACAATAGTAATTAATGAGGAAAATAAGCCGATAGAGTTTAGCTTCTTGCCTTTGTTACAATATGGCGATAATAAAACTTTAAAATCATTTGATAATTACTCACTTTTGCTTGAAGGATATTACGCTGCAAAAGATAAGGCTGAAAGGCTTAGCCAAAAAAGCAGAGACCTTACAAAAACAGTGAAAAACGCATACGAGAGGGCTATAAGAAAGCAAGCAGCACGTAAAGACGAACAATTAAAAAGTGAAAAAAGTGATAATTTAAGGCTTTATGGAGAGCTTTTAAATGCAAATTTATGGGCATTTAAAAGAGGGGACAGCAAAGTGACTGTGCAAAATTACTACACAGGTGAAGACGAAGTGATTAAGCTTGATGTAAGGCTTTCGCCCACAGAAAATGCGCAAAAATATTTTAAAGATTATAAGAAAAAGCAGACAGCGGCAAAAATGCTTGTGAAACTTTTGGAAGATGGTGAAAGGGAGATAAATTATCTTGAAACTGTTCTTTATGAAGTAAGCACAGCGGATAAAGAGCAAGCGCTTGGCGAGATTAGGGCAGAGCTTAAAAGCCAGGGTTATTTAAAATATTATAAGCCAAAAGATAAAAGGCAAAAGCCGTCAGATTTTCACAGATATACCTCTGTTGATGGCTTTAGCATTTTAGTTGGCAGAAACAATGCCCAGAACGATTTATTGACGATGAAAACCGCAAGGGGACGTGATTGGTGGTTTCATGTTAAAAATGCGCCCGGTAGCCATGTAATTGTTATTTCAAATGGGCAAGATGTGCCGAATACAACAAAAACACAGGCGGCACAATTGGCGGTGACGCATTCAAGCCAAAATGGCGGCGCAAAAGTTGAAGTGGACTATACACAAGTTAAAAACGTGCGTAAAACCAATGATTGTAAACCGGGCATGGTTCTTTATGATATATATGAAACGGCTGTGGTTACGCCTGCCATACAGCACGAATAAAATAGCACCCCACCCATCCTGTCATTCCGAGAAAAGCGAGGAATCCGTTCCCCTTAAGCAACTCCTGTCATTCCGAGCAAAGCGAGGAATCCGTTCCCCTAGGAAACCGCTCCCAAAAGAGTACGGATTCTTCACTTCGTTCAGAATGACAAATGTGCTTACCCTGCTTTGTCATTCCGAGTGAAGCGAGGAATCCGCTCCCCTAGGAATCCGCTCCCAAAAGAGTACGGATTCTTCACTTTGTTTAGAATGACAAATGTGCTTACCTTGCTTTGTCATTCCGAGTGAAACGAGGAATCCGCTCCCCCTAGGCAACCGCTCCCAAAAGAGTACGGATTCTTCACTTCGTTCAGAATGACAAATGTGCTTACCCTGCTTTGTCATTCCGAGTGAAGCGAGGAATCCGCTCCCCCAAATGCAGTCGCTTATTATCCGAAAATAATTGACAAAGTGTCAAAAAATAAATATAATATTTATATAAATAAAAAGGAATGATTTTAATTATGAAAAAATGTAATGTTTGCTCTGCTGATGTTCAAGATGATGTGAAATTTTGTGCAACCTGTGGTGCGAAAATGCCAGACGATATTAACAGTGGTTTTGCCGGTGCAACTAATTATACACAACCTGATATGAATTCAAATTTCCAGCAACAAACCCAACAGCCTTATAATACATATAATAGTCAAAACCAAAATTATAGTGCGCCTGCACAAAGTGATATGTATAGGCAAGCTCCTGCACAAAATCAATTTAATCAACAACCACCATATGCATCTTCATTGCCATCTAAAACAGATGTCATGAGCGTGGGCAGTTATGTCGGCACTATACTTCTTTCAATGATACCTATTGTTGGTTTTATATTGTTGTTAATTTGGTCTTTTGGCAATGATGCAAATTTAAATAAACGCAATTTTGCAAGGGCGTGGTTAATTGTTCAAATTATAATAACAGTTATTTCGGCTGTTTTATCTACAGCGATTTCTGCAATGATTATTGCGCTTATAGAACAAATGTATTATTACATGTAAATTTAAATTAAATGTTATATAATTTTGTGCATGTATACAAAAATATTAATTTTATAAAATTTTTTCAAAAACCCTTGCATTTTGCAGGGGTTTTTGGTATTATTATTAGGCGACTGCGATTCCTTTACTTTGGAAAAGCAGGGTGCGATATGCGACGAGGTGAGAGGTTGCCACTAAGGTGGGTTTTTTCACTGAGTATGTCAGGTCTAGAACCGGGCGAAAAAATACGTACAGCAAAGGGATAAGTTTGCAAGGTGCATTCTGCGCGTGTAAACCAATGTTCAGCTTAATTTGCTAAAGGTATTTCCGGAAGAACTGTGTGACGGTTCACCGGATTTTCTGATGCAAATAAATGATACACCCGGCGCAGTGTTCCGTATTTATCGATTAGCCCAGCAAAATTTACAAAGGAGGCAATAACCATGGCAGTCAAAGAGAAAATCAGAATTCGTTTAAAAAGCTATGATGTAACACTAATTGACAATGCGGCAGAGAAAATTGTTGAAACAGCAAAGCGCACAGGCGCAAGAGTTTCAGGCCCAATTCCTCTTCCAACAGATAGAGAAGTAGTTACAATCTTGCGCGCTGTTCACAAATATAAAGACAGCCGCGAGCAATTCGAAACTCGCACACACAAACGTCTGATTGACATTTTAAAACCGTCGAACAAGACGGTTGAGGCTTTAACAAGCCTACAACTCCCCGCCGGCGTTGATATTGAAATTAAACTTTAATTTACCTTATATAATAAGGGCTACCCAAAATGCACAAAGCAAATTTATAAAAATTGTTTTAAGCGTTTAGCCAACTGTTTATAAAGTATAAAAGTTTTAGTTTTAATTCTCTCGGAGGAGAGGTCATGTTGGCGGTGATACACCGTCAACCAATAACCTATTAGGAGGCATAAAAATGCAAAAAGGTATCATAGGCAAAAAAATTGGCATGACACAGATTTTCGACGAGCACGGTAAAGTTGTTCCCGTAACTGTAGTTGAGGCCGGCCCTTGCACAGTTGTGCAAAAGAAAACAGTTGAGAGCGACGGTTATGTTGCGGTTCAACTTGGTTATGGCGATGTTAAAGCTACTAAAGTGAACAAACCATCTAAAGGTCACTTTGATAAAGCGGGTGTTGCACCTAAAAAAACATTGCGCGAATTCCGCTTTGAAGACATCAGCGGCATGAACATTGGCGATATTATTAAAGCCGACGTTTTTGGCGAAGGCGACAAAATTGATGTTATAGGCACAAGCAAAGGTAAAGGTTACGCCGGCACAATCAAGCGCTGGAACGGCCACCGCCTTCGTGAATCTCCCGGTACAGGTCCTGTTGCTCGTCACGCAGGTTCAATGGGTGCTTGTTCATCTCCGTCACGTGTTTTTAAAGGCAAAAAATTGCCAGGACACCTAGGCGCAGAGCGTGTAACAGTACAAAACCTAAAAGTCGTCAAAATTGACGCAGAAAACAATCTGATCGCTGTTAAAGGCGCAATACCGGGACCTAAAGGTTCTCTTGTATGCCTTTCTGATAGCGTGAAAGGCTAAAGGAGGAAAGCAAAATGGCAAAATTTGACGTTTTAGACATGAACGGCAAGAAAGTTTCCACAGTAGAGCTCTCCGACGCCGTTTTCGGTTTAACACCGAATGAAAAAGTTATGCACGCTGCTGTTGTTAATTTCTTAGCAAATCAGCGTCAAGGCACACAAAGCACACTAACACGTAGCGAAGTTGCAGGCGGCGGCCGCAAACCATGGCGCCAAAAAGGCACAGGTCGTGCACGTCAAGGTAGTATCCGTAGCCCACAATGGACACACGGTGGTATCGCTTTAGGGCCAAAACCTAGAGATTACAGCTATCGTTTAAACAAAAAAGTTAGACGTCTAGCTCTTCTATCAGCTCTTTCAAGCAAAGCACAAAGTGGCGATATGATTGTTATCGATGAGCTTGCAATGCAAGAGTACAAAACAAAAGCTGTTATCAAAATGCTATCAGCTTTAGGCGTTAGCCGCAAAGCACTTTTAGTAACTGCATCTGTAGATTCTAAACTTGTAAAAAGCGCTAACAACATCCCAGGCGTTAAAGCAGCAACAACAGGCACAATTAACACTTATGATGTGTTAAACGGTGGCAAATTTGTTATCAGCTTAGACGCAGCAAAAAAACTTGAGGAGGTTTACACAGTATGAAAACAGTAGCACAAGATATAATCCTAACTCCTGTAATTACAGAGGCCTCCATGCAAGGCATCCCAAACAAAAAATATACCTTTAAAGTTGCTAAATCTGCAACTAAAGTGGATATCAAACGTGCGGTTGAAGAATTATTCGCCGGCACAAAAGTTGAAAAAGTTAACACAATAAGCGTTCGCGGCCGTTTCCGTCGTCAAGGCAGATTCGGTGGTTACACACCATCAAGCAAAAAAGCTGTTGTTACTTTAAAAGCCGATTCAAAAGGCATCGACTTCTTCGAGTCCATGGTATAATAGGCCCCGAGAGGGACCGTTTATGGGGATATGACCCCGATAATAACATCATAAGATACAGAAAGAGAGATACAAAATGGCTATCAAAAAATATAAGCCCACGACCCCCGGTCGCCGTGGTATGACGGTTACCGATTATTCAGGGCTTTCAAAGGTAGCTCCGGAAAGAAGTTTGCTAGAGCCGATGAAAAAATCAGCCGGCAGAAATAACACCGGACGCATTACCGTTCGCCATCACGGTGGCGGCAATCGCACAAAATATCGTGTGATTGACTTCAAACGCAATAAAGTGGATATGCCCGCAGAGGTTAAAACACTTGAGTATGATCCAAATCGTAGCGCATTCATCGCTTTAGTTCAATACGAAGACGGCGAAAAACGTTACATCATCGCACCGGAAGGCTTAAAAGTTGGCGATAAAGTTATGAGCGGCCCTAATGCCGATATCAAACCTGGCAACTGCCTACCTTTCGTAAATATTCCTGTTGGTACAGTTATCCATAATATCGAGCTTTACCCTGGCAAAGGCGCACAATTAGTTCGTTCAGCCGGCAACCAAGCTCAATTAATGGCTAAAGAGGGCAAATATGCTCTTGTACGTCTACCAT
>CAYJGV010000057.1:0-14415 GCA_964369715.1 uncultured Bacteroides sp.
TTTAATTACTAATTTTGTGAATTACACTTAAAGCACAGATTATTTATATTATAGTATATTTATATTAATTTTACAAATTTTATAATAATCAATTTACAATTATTTCAAACGCTGTAGGTGTTTGCATATCAACTGCTATAACCACAGTAACTTCTAGTCCTTTTAAATCTTGCTCTGAGGGCAAAATTGTGTTTTCATCTATAATATATTCGCCTTGTGCCCCATCGGATAAAAGAAGCACTATTTTATCATCTTCAACGCTTTGCACCATTCCGCTTATGCTTTGCCCTATAGCCGCATCTTCTTTTGTGAGCGTTTCTTCGGCTGTTGTTGTGGGTGAGTTCATCACAGCGGGTTCATCCGCAACTGCCATAGGTGCATTGTCTTGCAAGCTTGTTTCCATTTGCTCTGCATTCTCGGTTTGTATGCCATCGCTGCCCATTGTGCCCAAAACAAAGCTGAAGCCCAAAACAACCGCCGCCGCACAACCGCCCAGCATTGCAAAAATTCTCACATTGCTTTTTTTACTTCTTTTTGCGTAATGTGCGCCGTTTTTGCCCCTTGTTCCCACATGCTCTGTCTTATTATTTTGCGAATACGCATTCATGAAATCAACGCTTTTTTCACTTTGATTTATGTTTTCGCTCTCTTCTTGAACTGCGGCTCTGCTTTTTAATTGCTCATTTTGCTCATACTGCATTGCGTTTTCTTGCAAGCGCTTTTCTGCCGCTTGTTTTAACGCTGCGGTTTTCATCATAGTTAATGTTTGAGTTTTCCATTTATCGGAGGCCTCTATTTTATTCATTGCGCTTTTGTATTCGTTGTTTCCCATTAAATTATTCCTCCGCTGTGCTATTTATTGCACCTAAAATTTCATCATCGCCTATAATTTCTTTAAGCATAGTGCGTGCCCTTGCCATGCGTGAAAGCACTGCATTTTGTGTTATTTCTAAAAGTTTAGCTATTTCTTTTGTGCTGTAACCCTCAATATAGTATAAGTAAATAACATGTTTATATTTAGGTTGCAGTGAATTTATGGCATCTGTGACACCTTGTTCGTCCACAGTGAAACCGGCAGAGGGAAAATCATCCGCAATGCCTTCTGTTCTTGAATGCCAAACAGTGCGAAACAAGCTTTTGCACCTGTTCGCAACCGAGCGAAGAAGCCACGCTTTTTGGTGTGCCGCACTTTCAAACTTAGGTTGTTTTTCCATTAAAGTGATAAAAACCTCTTGTGCGGCATCTTCGGCATCTTGCCTGTTTTTTGTAAGGCCGTAAGCCGCACGTAGTACCATGTCACCATATACGTTAAGTATTTCTTCAGGGTCTGTTAAAATTCTAGGCTCTGCCATTAATTGACCTCTTTCTCTTGCGTGCCCACACAATTAAATGGACACCTATATTATATACGCATTAATTATGCTTATTATTTCACAATTTCATCATTTACTGTTTTTATTTTACTTTAAACGTGCAAAAAAGTAAATGCATTAATAGCATAAATATTAGAGGTGTTGCAAAAACAGTGCATATTATATTATAATAAACATTATTAATAAAGAAAATTTCAAAAATACGGAGGCAAAGAATGAAATATTTAATAGCATCTGACTTACATGGTTCTTTTTACTATGCCGAAAAGCTTTTGCAAATATACAAGGATGAAAAAGCAGATAAGCTTATATTATTAGGCGATTTACTATATCACGGCCCACGCAATCAATTGCCAAAAGATTATAACCCAATGAAAGTTTTCGAACTTTTTAATACAATGACAGACGAAATAATCGCCGTTAGAGGCAATTGCGACAGCGAAGTTGACCAAATGGTGTTAAACTTTCCGATGATGGCAGATTACGCCATAATAAATGATGGTGCACGCACACTTTTTGCAACACACGGACATTTATTTAACGAAGAAAATTTGCCGCCGCTATCAAAGGGCGCAATATTTATGCACGGGCACACACATGTGCACGAGATTAGCGACCGTGGCTCTTATGTTTTCTTAAATCCCGGCAGTTTATCGCTTGCAAAGGGCGATGAGATAAACAGTTATGCCATTTATGAAAACAATATTATAACATTGAAAGATTTAAACGGTGAAGTGCTTTCTTCACTTGAATTGCAGTAGGTTCAAGCGATGTCATTCTGAGTGAAAAGAGGAACACGGATTCTTCACTTCGTTCAGAATGACAAATAAGCCTACCCTGTCATTCCGAGCGTAGAGAGGAATCCGTTTCCCCCTTTTTCAAGCATGCTATACCTGCGATTCTTCGTCGTACCTCCTCAGAATGACAATGTACTTAATCACACTAATATTCAAACAAATAATATAACCAAAGGCGGTAAAAATGGGCGAAATCACAAAGGCGCAAAACATAGAACACAGTATAATAAAAAAATATAAAAAGACAATATGGCATCGTTTTATAGGTGCGTGTAAGGATTATGAACTCATAGAAGAAGGCGACACCATAGCCATTTGCATAAGTGGCGGAAAAGATAGCTTTTTGCTGGCAAAATGTATGCAACAATTGCAAAAGCATTCAGTTGTGCCGTTTGAATTAAAATTTTTATGTATGGACCCTGGATATAAGAGCGAAAATCGTGAACTTATAGAGCAAAATGCAAAATTACTGGGAATAGATTTGCATATTTTCGACACCGATATTTTTAACTCGGTTGAAAATATTGAAAAAAACCCATGCTATTTATGTGCACGAATGCGCAGAGGGCATCTTTACAAAAACGCACAATTGCTGGGGTGCAATAAAATTGCACTTGGGCACCATTTTAACGACGTTATCGAGACAGCACTTATGAGCATGTTATATTCTGCTGAAATCCGCACAATGTTGCCGAAATTACACAGTACAAATTACGATAATATGCAATTAATCAGGCCGCTTTATCTTGTTAGAGAAATTGATATTAAAGCATGGGTGCGTTATCACAATTTACGCTTTTTGCAATGTGCATGTCGTTTTACAGAAAGAGACGAAGAGCACGCAAATGCAGGCGCAAGGGTGGCAACACGCAATTTTATTAAAGCGATGCAAAGTGAAAATCCGTCGACAGAGCTTAATATATTTCGCTCGTTACACAATGTTAATTTAAACATGTTGCCGGGCTATACAAAAGACGGCGAAAAACATAGTTTTTTAGATGAATTTTAATGGTATTGTTTAAAAAGACGGATTCCTCGCTACGCTCGGAATGACAGGGTACGAATTGCCTAGGGGAACGGATTCCTACGGCTCGTCAAGAAGCCGCCTTACGGATTCCTCGGCTACGCTCGGAATGACAGTGCTTGCCCAAGGGGAACGGATTCCTCGGCTACGCTCGGAATGACAGTGCTTGCCCCAAACCGCAAAAAAGCTGTGACGATTTTTCGTCACAGCTTTTACTGTTATAAATAATATAATCACAACAACTAATATTATAAGTATCAGCATCAGCAATTAAATTTATCTTACCAAAGTTCAACAACTTCTTTGTAAAGTGCTACATATGCCTTTGCGCTTGTGCCCCAACTAAAATCACATTGCATCGCACGTTTAACAAGTTGTGTCCAACCTTTTTTGTTTTCATAACCCTCTTTTGCACGAAGCACAGCATATAACATATCAGCAGGGGTGTACTGTGCAAAAGTAAAGCCATTGCCAAGTCCGTCGCCACTGTCTTTTATGCTATCTTTTAAGCCGCCTGTTTCACGCACAATGGGTATTGTACCATAGCGCAATGAAATTAACTGCGAAAGTCCGCATGGCTCGGATTTACTGGGCATTAAGAACATGTCTGCGCCTGCGTAAATTTGCCTTGCCAAACTTGGCACAAAATCAATTTGTACACCAACATTATCAGGGTTTTGTGCTGCAAAATCTCTGAAGAAATCCTCATAGGATTCCTCACCACTTCCAAGCATCACAAATTGTATGCCGTTGTCCACCATCTCTTGCATAGAATGCCTTACAAGGTCAAGCCCTTTGTGCCCTACAAGGCGTGTAACCATGCCAACTAAAGGCTTTTTCTCATCTTTTAAGCCAAAATGTTTTAAAAGCTCTTTTTTGCAAGCAGCCTTGCCATTTGCAACGCTTGAAACAGTATAGTTTTTGGCAATGCTCGTATCTTTTTCGGGATTATACCCAACTGTGTCAATACCGTTTAAGATACCACAAAGCTTATATTGTTTTTCCCAAAGCAAACCGTCAAGTTCGTGGCTAAACCATGGGTCAAGAATTTCTTTTGCATATGTTGGCGAAACCGTTGTAACTTTATCGGCACACACAATTGCGCCTTTCATAAAGTTTACGCATTTGTCATATTCAAGCACATGTGCATCGTTTTTATCCACCGATAAAATTTCTTCTAAAAGCTCTTTGCCATATTTGCCTTGGTATTGAATATTGTGGATTGTAAACACTGACTTAATTTGTGAATATTCACGCAAATGACGGTAAAATAAATTTAAATACACCGGCACAAGTGCGGTTTGCCAATCGTTACAATGCAAAATATTCGGCTCGAAATCTATGTGGAAAAGAAGTTCTAACACAGCCCTTGAAAAAAACGCATATCTTTCAGCATCGTCATAAAAACCGTAAATACCGTTGCGCTTAAAATAATATTCATTATCTAAAAAGTAATGAATAACACCGTTGTGCGAATAGGAAAACACGCCACAATATTGTGAGCGCCAGCCTACAGGCACAGTGAAATTTGTTATGTATTGCAATTTATCTTTGTACTCTTGTTTCATGTCGCTGTAAAGCGGCATTACAACCCTGCACGCAACTCGTCTGTTACGTATCGCCTTAGGCAAACTTCCGGCTACATCTCCAAGCCCGCCCGAAGCCGCAAACGGCACAGCCTCGCTTGTGCAAAATAAAATGTTCATAAAAATCTCCATTCTGTGCATTGCACTTTTTGTATAAACAAACCTCCAAAAAGAATGGAGATTTTTTGGCATGTGCCGTTTGTGACGGCACGCCTTTTAGATAAATGAATATCGTGATTTATCACGCTATTCTCCATTCTGTGTGCAGCATAAATCTATACTACGGTGTTTTTCTCTATAAATACAGGATAGTTTTCGTCGCCGTAAAGCACTTTACCCTCGGTTATAACAACGTTTTTATCCGTTACAGTGTTTGCCAAATTAACGTTTTCTTCAATAATTGTGCCTTGCATTAACACACAGTTTTTAACACTGGCACCCTTGCTAATTTTTACACCACGGAATAATACGCAGTTTTCAACTTCGCCTTCAATTACACAGCCATCTGCCACAATGCAATGTTTAACTTCGCTATCCATCGCATATAAAACAGGTGCTTCGTCACGCACTTTTGTGTGCACAGGGCGATTTTGTAAAAATAATTCGTTTAGATTTTGGCTATCAATCAAACGCATGTTTTCGTCATAATAGCTTTTTAAATTATAAATTCTTGCGTGATATCCTGTATATTCATAACCTTGAACATTTAAAATATTAAGTGATGGCGCAATAACTTGCCTTTCAAAATCGGAATAATTATGTACCATTGCGTTTTTAATCATCATATCAAGAGCATCTTTTGCCATTACCATAACATTCATAGAAAGATTTTGCTCGCCGTCACGATAATCGTTAAAACGTATTTGTGTAACTTTTCCGTCTTCATCTAAATCAAACGATTGGTTATCCTCTTTAAGCTCGTGTGCAATAACAGATTTTTCATAAACCATGGTTATGTCTGCACCGCTTTTTGCATGTGTTTTTACAAGCTTTGCAAAATCTATTGCACTTGCAATATTGCAATCGCTTATGATAACATATTTTTCTTTTTTATCTTCTAAATAAGGCAAAATTTTTGCAAGTGCGCCTATACGTCCACTGTGCACACCGCTTAGGGAATTTGCCGAAGGTGGCACAATCATAAGTCCGCCACGTTTTCTTGCCAAATCCCATTCACGGCCGTTGCCAAGGTGATCCATCAATGATAAAAAATTGTTTTGCACTAAAACGCTAACGCTTGAAACGCCTGCATTTACCATGCCGGATAAAGTAAAGTCGATCATGCGGTATCTGCCCGCAAAAGGCACGCTTGCCATAGGACGTTTGCGAACAAGTTCAGGCACTAAAGTGTCGTAAGTGTTCGGAAAAATAATTCCAATTGCATCTACATTTGCATTTACCATAATTTTTCACCGTCCTTAATATTTTTTTCAATCATAGCCTTAGGTGGCACGCTTGCGCCTTCACCTACGGTTACGTCCGGGCCTATTACTGCAACACCCCATGGAATATCCGCGTCGGGCTTCATCTCTTCGGGTTTTACGCCTACTGTTGCGTTTTTCTTAATTCTAACATTTTCGGCCACTATTGCATATTCAATTTTAGCACCGTCTTCAATTACAGCGCCCGGCATAATTATACTGCTTTCAACAACAGCATCTTTGCCAACTTTTACGCCTGCAAAAACAATACTGTTAAGCACATCGCCGTCTATTTCACAGCCTTCTGTCAACATAGAATTATCTATTTTTGAATTATTGCCAACAAAATGCGGTGGGCTTCCGGCTGTACGTGAGAAAATTTTCCAATCCGGATTCCATACATCTAACGGAACATTTGGATTAAGCAAATCCATATTAGCTTCCCATAGGCTTTCAATTGTGCCTACATCTTTCCAATAACCATCAAAAGGCCAAACCACAAGTTTTTGTTTTTCTTCAAGCATTGCCGGTATTATATTTTTGCCAAAATCATTATCAGAAGCTTTATCTTTTTCATCTTGGGTTAAATATTTACGAAGTTTATCCCATGTGAAAATATAAATGCCCATTGACGCCAAAGTGGATTTTGGCTCAGGTGGTTTTTCTTCAAATTTTGTAATATTTCCGTCTTCATCGGCTGTCATAATACCAAAACGTGATGCCTCTGCCAATGGTACATCAAGCACTGCGATGGTGCAATCTGCACCTGTTTCTTTGTGCTTTTCAAGCATGTCGCTGTAATCCATTTTATAGATGTGGTCACCCGATAATATTAGCACATATTCAGGTGAATAACGCTCGATAAAATCGATGTTTTGGTATATTGCATTTGCTGTGCCTTTGTACCAATCGCTACCGCTTGCCTTTTGGTAAGGCGGCAAAACATGCACACCGCCATCAAGACGGTCTAAATCCCACGGTTGACCGTTGCCTATGTACTCATTAAGCAAAAGCGGTTGATATTGTGTTAAAATCCCCACTGTATCTATGCCTGAATTAACACAATTAGAAAGTGGGAAATCAATTATTCGATATTTTCCGCCGAACGGAACTGCCGGTTTTGCAAGCTTTTTTGTAAGCGCATATAAACGCGAACCTTGGCCGCCTGCGAGTAACATTGCAATACACTCTTTCATGCTTTTTCTCCTCTATAATAATTATTTTTTGCTGTTTTTTGCTGTGGGTTTTGTTGCTGTGGTTTTTTCAACAGATTTTGCCGCTGTGGTTTTTGGTGCGGCTGTTTTTGTCGTGGGTTTTGCCGCTGTGGTTTTTGGTGCAGTTGTTTTGGCTGTTGTTTTTGTGCTTGTCTTAGCTTTAGCCGCCTTTGGTGCGGCCGCTTTTTCTTCTGCTTTAGCTTTTGCCGCAGGTTTTGCCTGTGCTGCGCTTTTTGTTTCAGGCGCTTTTGTCACAGGGGGTTTTTCAACAGGCTTTGCCGCTGTGGTTTTTGGTGCGGCTGTTTTTTCAACAGGTTTTACCGCGGCTGTTTTTGGTGCGGCTGTTTTTGGTGCAGGCTTTGCCGCTGTGGTTTTTGTGCCTGTCTTAGCTTTAGCCGCCTTTGGCGCAGCTGCTTTTTCTTCTGATTTAGCTTTTGCAGCAGGCTTTGCCTCTGCTTTTATTGTGCTTTTTTTCGCAGCTGTTTTTGTAGAAGTTTTCGCCTTCGACTTCACCGCCGGCTTACTTGCCTTTTTTTCGGGTGTGTCCAAATAAACTACACTAAGTGGTGGCACATGCACAGAGATTGTGTTTTCCATTTCGTGCAATTTGCCTTTTTTCGACCTTATTGCCGCATTGCTTATTCCTGTGCCGCCAAATTCCTGTGCATCAGAATTAAATATTTCACGATATATACCTGCCCTTGGCACACCTATGCGGTAATCGCCATGTTCAACAGGTGTAAAATTGCAAATCGCAATAATTTCTTTGCCTTTTTTGTCTCGCCTTATAAAGGCGATGACGCTTTGCTTATCATCGTTTGCAACAATCCAGCTAAAGCCGTCCCATGTAAAATCGTCTTGCCACATTGCAGGTGTGTCAAGGTAGAATTTATTAAGCGAGCGCACAAAATTTTGCAATTGTCTGTGCTTATCAAAATCAAGCAACATCCAATCCAATTGTTTGTATTCGCTCCATTCGACAAATTGCGCAAATTCTTGTCCCATAAACATAAGCTTTTTGCCTGGGTGCGCCATCATATAGCCAAAGAATGTACGTAAATTTGCAAATTTTTGCTCGTAATCGCCGGGCATTTTATTTATTAAACTGCCTTTACCGTGCACAACTTCGTCGTGGCTTACAGGCAAAAGGAAGTTTTCGCTAAAGGCATATACAAAGCTGAATGTCACTTTATTGTGGTTTCCGCTTCTGAACAATGGATCTGTGCTGATATAGCTTAACATATCGTTCATCCAGCCCATATTCCATTTGAAATTAAAGCCTAAGCCGCCGTCCTCCGATGGATATGTAACAAGAGGGAATGCTGTGCTTTCCTCGGCTATCATAAGCGCATTTGGGTGACGAGTTAAAATTTCTTTATTAAGTTTTTGCAAAAAGGCAATTGCCTCTAAATTTTTATTGTCGCCGTGGATATTTGGCAACCATTCTCCACCTTGCCTGTTGTAATCAAGGTAAAGCATGCTTGCAACAGCATCAACACGAATGCCATCAATATGGTATTCTTCTATCCAAAACAGTGCCGAAGATATTAAAAAGCTTTGCACTTCATTGTTTCCAAAATCGAAAACCATTGTGCCCCACTCTTTATGTTCTGCACGTGCCGGAATTTTATCTTCATAGCATGGTGTTCCATCAAATTTATAAAGGCCAAAGGCGTCTTTTGGAAAATGCGCAGGAACCCAGTCCATAATAACGCTTATGCCTGCTTTGTGGCATGTATCTACAAAATATTTAAAATCATGTGGTGTGCCGTATCTGCTTGTTGGTGCAAAATAACCGCTTACTTGATAGCCCCAGCTTCCGTCATATGGATATTCGGTAACGGGCATTAACTCAATATGTGTGTAATTCATATCAAGTAAATAAGGCACTACTGCATCGGCTAAATCTCGATAGCTGTATGGCTGTCCGTCCTCGTGGATTTTCCAGCTTCCCATATGAAGCTCGTATATATTCATAGGTTTATCAAGCGGATTTTGTACGGCGGTTTTTTTCATATAATCGGCGTCATTCCATTCATAACCGCTCAAATTATAAACTTTGCTCGCATTGCTTGGCCTTGTTTCTGTGTGAAATGCATAAGGGTCCGATTTATAAATGAAATCGCCCATAGGTGTTTCAATGCAATATTTATAGGCATCGTATTCATTTACGCCCGGAATAAAGCATTCAAAAATACCGCTTTCGCATTCATCCATTAGGTTTGCAACATTATCCCACTCGTTAAATGTTCCCACTATGCTAATGCTAAGCGCATTGGGCGCCCAAACGCAAAAGTTAACACCGTCTACACCGTCTTTTGTTGTAAAATGTGCGCCAAACATGTTTTGTGCTTTGAAATTTTCGCCTTTTTTGTAAAGATAGATTGGTAAATCTTTTTCTTTTTTCACCGATTTTGCTTTGTCTTTTTGCATCTTAAAACATACCTCCGTTTTAAAACAAATATTGTTCCTTTATTTTTAAAAAAATCATCGTGCTTGTATAGTGTCGACACTATCTTGATTTTTATCTATGGAACAAAATTCATTTACAGTAAATAAGCGTGTTCGAATTCTTGAATTAATTTAAGCATTTTTTCTAAGCAATTTAAATTTTTCCGTTATTTTCCATCTTGTATTTAAAACCATATAAATTTATTACAATCTGCACAAATTTTTATGTAATACATTAATATTCACTATATTTTTATGTGCATTATTATGCAAAACACCAATTGTTTGCTTACATAGTATCATCATACCTTTTTTCGCAAGTTTTTTCAAGTATTTTAGTAATAAAAAAAATAAAATTATTTGCATTATTATGTAAAATTTTGTGAAATTTCACATAATATAAATGCAACAAAAAAGCTTTTCGATAAAAAGTGCATCAATCACTTTTTATCGAAAAGCTTTTTTCAAACTGATTTATTCTGTTTAAAAATATAAACCCTTTAATTATTTTCATTCAATTAATTTTATAAAAACTTGTTTTTTTTCATAATTATAACTGCGGCACATGTTATTAAAACAGCAACGCCAAGCACGACTAAAAAACCAAAGGGAGAATTTTGAAGCGGAACATTTACATTTGTGCCCCAAAGGCCAAAAATAATATTCGGTATAGTTAAAATAATTGTAAGTGCCGCAAGCAATTTCATAACCATGTTTAAATTGTTGGAAATAATAGATGCAAAGGCGTCCATGGTCTCGCTTAAAATATCCCTGTAAATATTGCTCATTTCAATAGCTTGTTTGTTTTCGATAATAACATCTTCAAGCAATTCCATATCGTCGGGGTAATCTCTTACAAAATCCATGCGCATTAAACGCTCAAGCACAATCTCGTTAGACTTAAGCGAAGTTGATAAATAAACAAGGCTTTTTTCAAGGCCAAGCATTTGAATAATTTCTTCGTTTTTCATAAGCCTATGCAATTTATTTTCAACAATATTGCTTGCTTTTTCAACTTCACGCAGATAATGCAAAAACAAAGTAGAATTGCGATATAAAAGTTGAAGTGTCATTCGGTTTTTCTTTTTAGTGGAAAAAGATTTAATTACGCCTTTTGCAAAAGAAGCAGTAAGTGCATTTTCTTTAAGGCAAACGGTAATGATATTATTACCGGTTAAGATAATGCCGTAAGGCACTGTGCTGTAAAGTGCAGAATGTCCGCTTTGAGAATCCACCACAGGTGTATCCACAAGCACAAGCATATCGGAATCCTCAAAATCGATACGGCTTCGTTCCTCTTCGTCAAGCGCAGCACAAAGCAAATTTGTGTCTACGCCAAGCGATTTAATTATAAATTCTACTTCCTCTTTAGTGGGTGCGCACAAATCTATCCATGCGCCGGGTTGTATTTCTTTAACGTGCAGTGGTTTACCGTTATCGGTAATAAAAATATTTATCATTAAGCGCTCGCTTTCCGCACACTGCACCGTTAAAATAGTTTAAAGATGTATGTGCTTTTTATATAGTTTTTAGGTCCAGGGTCTGCGTTTTCCAAAATAGCACACACCTTTCTTATTATTTTATATACTATATTAATTTTATGTGTTTTACAGGGTATTTGTCAAGTTAAATTAATGCAAAATTATAAAGCAACAAAGCTTGATTTAAATCACCTGATTTATGCACAAAGCGAGGCAAAAAGCAAAAAACTTTAAGTGGGCTTAAATGCTCTCTGCTTTCGCCATATCCTCTGCAAGTGCAAAGTGTTTTTTGCCCATAAATAAAAACACAGCGCCAATAATGAACAATAATATAATTGCAAAAATAGCAAAAGAACTGCGGCCGGTGGTGTTAATTACAATTGCGTAAATTGCCGGACCCATAACCGCAGCGAATTTGCCAAAAATATCAAATACGCCAAAATATTCGCTTGAAAGCTGTGGCGGCACCATTTTGCCAAAATATGAGCGTGAAAGCGCCTGTATACCACCTTGTACAAGCCCAACACATACGCTTAAAAACCAAAATATCATCAAAGATTGCTCTACACTTAAAAATTGTTCTTCAAGGCCAAAGCCCATAACAAAGCCCAAAGTGCAAATAAACATGTAAAAACATACGCTGAAAGTCAACATATTAATTGTTCCGACTTTTTTTGCAAGACGTCCAAAACCGATGGCGCTGGGGAATGCCACAACTTGTGTCACAAGCAAAGCAATAATCATGCCTGTTGTGTCAAGGCCAAGCGAAGCACCGTAAGCCGTCGACATTGTAATAACCGTGTTAACGCCGTCTATGTAGAAAAAATACGCCAAAATAAAAATAAACACGCCTTTGTTTTTAACTATCTTTTGCAAAGTGTGCCACAGCGAAGCTAATGTTTTGCGGACATGATTGCTTTTCGGCAATGCAACCCCATGCACTTGCTTACAGTTTTTCATGAAAGGTATGCTGAAAACCGCCCACCATACCACATTTATAACAATGGCAATTTTTGTTGCCATAACGCTGTCAATGCCAAAATTTTCGCCAAACATTATAAACACAATAGATATTAAAAAGGGAATCGTACTTCCACCGATATACCCCAGTGCATATCCCCACGATGAAACTTTGTCCATACGCTCACGTGTGGTGACATCTGTCAAAAAGCTATCATAAAAAACGCAAGAGCCACTGAAACCTATATGCGAAACAGTGTATCCGATAAGCATACCTTGCCAATTGTTTAAAAGCGCACAAGATGCCGTGCCCACAAGGCCAAGCAGTAAAAACCCTGTAAACAGGCGTTTTTTCATGCCTTTGTAATCGCCAACAGCGCCCAAAAGCGGCGCTAAAACGGCGGCGACAGCCGTTGCAATTGATGTGCCGACACCCCACCAATAATCGCCCATTTGCCCTGCTTCATTGGCAATGCTTGTAAAATAAATAGGAAAAATTGCCGCAAGCATTATAGTCGCATAAGAAGAGTTAGCCCAATCATATAACAGCCAGCTTTTTTCGATTTTCGTGAATTTATTATCCATTCCAAACATCCTTTATACATTTTTTGGTTAAAAAAAGCTGATTGCAAACATTGCTTTAAAAAGCGTTTTGCAAAACAGCTCAATTTATAATATCACACATATATTATAAAAACAAGTTGTAATAACGTTATTTTACTTATAATTTACAACAGGGCAATTTGTGTCAAAAAGCTTAAGATTGCATAGGATAAAGTGAGAGAAAAAGAAAAAAATTAATCAAAGAGGTGTTTTTATGCATGAAAAAATTGATTTTTTCCTTGGCGTACTTTCGCCAACCGGCTACGGCGGCTATTTTAAACAAGTGACATTAAACCAAGAAAACAATGTAGTTTTACTTAAAGGAACACCCGGGTGTGGGAAATCTACCTTAATAAAAAAAATGTCAGATTATTTTGTAAGTAACGGACATATGGTGGAATGCATACACTGCGCTTTAAACCCTAATTCACTTGATGCAATCGTATGTGATGACAATAAATTTGCGCTTTTAGATGCAACTGCCCCGCATTTGATAGAGCCAAAATATCCTGTTGCATTCGAGCAAATTATGCCGCTTTACTATTGTTTAAATGTTAAAAAAATAAGCAAAAATCGAAAAGAAATCATAGCGAAATACCAAGATAAAGCATTGCTTACAGATAGAGTTGTGCGCTATATGGCGGCGGCAGGAAGCCTGCTTTGCGACACACAGCGAACCTCTGCCACGTTTTGCGATTTTACCAAAGCGGCAAATTTTGCACAAATTATAAGCCGTAAATATCTACCTGTTAAAAAAAGCGATTTGCCTTTAAACGGCGAAGAAAAAACACGGTTTTTAAGCGCAATTACCCAAGATGGAATTATTTTTTACAAAGATACAATAACAAAGCTTGCAAATAATATAATAATTTTGCACGATAATTATGGCAGTATATCGAAACATATTTTGTTCCAATTGCGAAAAGAAGCTCTTTCAAAAGGCTATAAAATAATAACATGCTATTGTTCCATGAGCCCATTTGATAAAATTGAACACATAATTATACCCGAATTAAATTTTGCGATAATTACCAATAACGCATATCATTCGCTTAGTGTAGAAAAAACAAAAAATATAAAAATAAGGAATATACACTGCGAGCGTTTTTGTAATAAACAAAGCATGCTTCTTCGTAAAAAGCGCATACAATTTAACAAAAAAGCCACGAAAGAGCTTTTAAATCAAGCACAAGAGCTATTGATAAAAGCAGGTAAATGCCATGAGGAAATCGAGAAATATTACATAGAGGCGGCAGATTTTACAGCATTAGAAAGAGCTTATAAAAAAATAATAGATGATTTGCCAAATGATGTAAAATAAGATGCATACTATTGGTTAATGTGGTAAATACTATAAATAAAGAAAATTTATGGCATAGCAAAGATAAATTAAATGCGCTTTGCATGGCTTAGCCAAAATGTCCGCGATATTTATACAAATTTAACAATAGGCTAGCCAAACCGATGTAATACGAACCCGTTTTATGACAAAGGGGTGAACTTTC
>CAYJGV010000058.1:0-14285 GCA_964369715.1 uncultured Bacteroides sp.
ATTTAGGTTATAATATAATTAAATAAAAAATGAATTTTTGATGTTTTGCATGTGGAAAATAAGCGCTTATGTGATATGTATGTGAAAGCGCTGTCATTCCGAGCGCAAGCGAGGAATCCGTTCTTTTTAGTCACTTGCAACTATCGCAAACTTCCCCACGAGGAAAAGCCCTTCTTTTCGGCGGGAAAAGAAGCAAAACCGCCGGGGGTTGCGATTCCCCCGGACCCCTAAACGCTGTGCTCTTAGGCTCGCAACAAAGAACAATCACAATCGCTCGCTAACAATAAGATTGACATACGCTCACGATTACATTGTTCTAATGTTGCTACTGGGTGGTTGGTTTAAAAATCCGCTTATCTACTTTAAGTCTTATTTATAAGCTTGTTCTGATTGCAAATTTTGTGAATTACTCTTAACTTTTATTTGCAAGCCCGCTTTAATTGTCAACTTTGCGAATTACACTTAACTTTTATTTAAAAGTTTGCTTTAATTACAAACTTAGCGAATTACAATATAACTTTTATTTAAAAGTTTGTTTTATGATAAAATTTGTGAATTGCACTTTAAACTTATTATAATATGTATTATACATTACATTTAACAATATTAAGAAATAAAAAAGAAATAAAAACGAAATAAAAACCGGATTAAAAGGATATAAAATATGATAAATGAAATAAGAAATATGGATGACAGGACAATACGTTTTAGTTTATTTGGTGGTTTTAGTGTACGTGTTGGTGGAAAAGAAGTGTTTCAAGAGAGAAAAATTATAACAAATAAGCCATTACAATTGTTGGTGTTTTTGTTGTGCAGTCCACAGCGTAAAGCTAGTGTTAATATGCTTATAAATTCAATTTTAAATCCGGATGAACTTGATAACCCAAAAGCGGTTTGCAAAAACTTGGTTTACCGTTTACGTAAAATATTGCGTGAAAACGGACTTGTGCAAGAAAATGAAGAGGCGATAGTCTACATAGATGATGCATATCATTTGCGCTTAAATTGCGTTAGCGATTTAGAGGCATTTAATGCATGTTGGAAATTGATGGACGGTTTAAACGAGGAAGATAGTTTCGAGGCGTGCAAACACGCACTTGCGTTATATCGCGGTGTGTTTTTGGGTAATTTACTAAGTGATTATTGGGTAAATGAACAGCTTGCGTTTTTAGAAAACCGCTACTTTGAATTTTTAAACAAATTGCTTGATATTGTAGAAGAGCAAAATTGTTATCAAGAGGTATTAGACGAATTAGCACAGGCATTTGGACTTTATCCGCACGAAGAACATGTATATTTAAATTATATTAAAGCTTTATATGAGTGCAAACATTTTAACCGAGCTTTTCAAGTTTATGACACGGTATGCGAGCGCCTTTTAAGCGATTTAGGCCTGCAACCTCCGCCAAATTTGCTTAATCTTATGAAAACATTGACGCTTGAAAACGAAAGCATGGCGCAAGACATAACCCAAGTGCACGAAAGCCTTTGTAAGGCTGAAGTTTTTGATGATGCGCACGAATGCGGATTATACGAATTTTCGCATATTTACCAAGCCATGCTTATGGGTGTGATGGGCATAGACAGCAGCATGAGGCTTGTAATGTGCACTGTTTACGATGAAAACGGCGGCACTTTGCCTATAAGCCCTCGCCTTGAAAGCATAAGCCAACACCTTCGTAAAAGCTTGCGAATTTCTCTTCAAAGCGGTGATGTTTTTGCAAGATACAGCGCAAGTCAATTTGTAATACTGCTTAAGGATACCGACGAAGCTTGCTGTCGTGGTATAAATTCACGAGTTAGGACGCATTTTCACAATATCCCTAAAATGAAATCACTAAGGCTTGATTTTTATTGTGCGGATTTACAGCAATTTAGAGATGGAACGACGAATCAAGTTTAGTTAATTTGAAGTATTTTTAAATGTTTTTATTAGGTTAGTTTTAAATTGTTTTTCATGTTTTTGTTACAGAAACCTTACGTTTTTGTAATGTTTCTCATTTTATATTGATTTAACGGCGTATTGCTAGTACAATAAATTATGTACATGTGCGCAAAAGCGCATTAAATAAATACGTAGTTTTAAAATTGTCATAAAGTGAGGAAAATAATGATAAAACGCATAATTTACTTAATAATAATTTTGGCAGTGCTGTTTAGCTTTACAGCCTGTGCCAACAGCAGTTGCACCAGCTCTAGTGGTAGCTCTTCCATAGATGCCACGGCCGAGAGCCCAAGCGATGAACAAAGTGACTCGTCTGCTGTGGATAATAGCACATCGCAAGCAGTCAGCGATGAAGCGCAAGATGACAGCTCCTCGCAAAGTGACGATGACAGCGACGAAGACGACACAAGTGAAACTGATGATAGTGACACAAGCACCACGCAAACAAGCACAAGCACAAACACACAGCCTGCTTTTGCAATAACAAAACAGCCTGTAAATACAAGCGTTGCAACAGGTGCACCACTTAATTTAAGTGTTACTGCAAGTGGAAGCGGCACTTTAACATATCAGTGGTATGCAAGCCTTACAAACGATTATCAAGGCATTTTGATGACGGATAAAACCGACAGTACAATTAGCCTTTTTACAAATAATCCTTTTACACAATATTATTACTGTGTTGTTACACAAAAAAGCACAGGGCAAACACTTACAACTAAAATTATCACAGCAAGTGCGGTTGGCGAGCCAATAGGTGGCAGTTCAGAGCCTGCGCCTGTTCCTGCTCCGCTTTCTGATGTGCCTGAAATATCAACAAATCTGTCAAATGTTACTTATGTTGAAGGCGCAACACCAACAGCTTTAAACGTTGTGGTAAATGTGCCAAGCGGCAACGGCACACTATCGTATCAATGGTTTATTGGTACGCCGCCAACAGGAACAGAGCTTGTAGGCGAAACTTCAAATACATACACACCAACACTGGGCGCTGCAAACACAAGCGAAACATATTACTGCGTAATTACAAACACGCTGACAAACGGAACAACACACACAGCAACAAGCACAGCGGCAATAGTTTCGGTTGTGGCTTCTGATGCGCCAATTATAACAACACAACCAGTTGATGCTTCTTACCCCGTAGGCGCAACACCAACAGCTTTAAACGTTGTGGTAAATGTGCCAAGCGGCAACGGCACGCTATCGTATCAATGGTTTAGGGGCACGCCGTCTTCAGGAACAGAGCTTGTAGGCGCAATATCTAATACATACACACCTATACTGGGTGGTGTAAACACAAGTGAAACATATTACTGTGTAATTACAAATACAGTAAATGGAATAACACATACAGCAACAAGTAATGCGGCAACTATTGATGTTATTGATAGATCATATTATATTTGGGTTAAGGGTGTAGAGGTTAAAGCTACTAACGCAACTGACGTTTTAAACGACGGCGGGAAAGTTTCGTTTGATGCGACAACAAACACTTTAACATTAAATGAATCTATCATATACGATGGACAAGACTCTGCTATACGTTCAATATTAACAGAAACATTAACAATTCGTACACCTAATAGCGGTACATCCATTATTAGTAACGGCAAGTATCCGGATGGCAATTCCTATTCGGCAATCAATATTTTTGATGATTTAATTATAGATGCCACAGGCACACTTGAGGTGGGCATAGCGCCAGCCGCTGATGGCGCTGATGGTGCAGACGGCACTGACAGCGTCAACAAACACGGTGCTAATGGCGGAGATGCAGCCATTAACGGCGGCACCACAATTTATGTAAGCGGCAATTTAACAATTACAAATGATAGCGAAGTTTTAGTTACAGGCGGCGCAGGCGGTGACGGCGGTGAAGGTGGTAGACACTTTTATACCGGACCCACCGGTGATGGCACGGGCAAAGGCGGCAACGGTGGTAACGGCAGTTCAGGCGGTTTAGCAATTGATGTTGCAGGAACGCTGACAATTGCAGAAAACGCAAAGGTAACAGCCAACGGCGGCAGTGGTGGTTCTGGCGGTATAGGTGGCGGATCAGGTGGATATACTGTAACAGGTAGTGGAGGCGATGGTGGCAACGGAAACCATGCAATTTCAGCCTTAGAAGTAATTGTTTCACAAGACGCAGAACTTACTGCGACCGGTGGCAAAGGTGGCACAGGCGGTGCTCTTCCACAAGAGGGAGCCGGTAGTGGTGAACCCGGTACAGGTGGCAATGGCGGTATTGGAATTAGAATTACCAGAGCTAGCTCAGCGTTAACTATACAAAACACAGCAAAAGTTGTAATAAACGGCGGAAACGGTGGCAAAGGTGGGGAAAACATCGCAAGTTATTCCTACAGAAATGGCGGTGACGGTGGCAACGGCGGCGATGGTCTATCGGGCCTACTTAACAAAAGCGCAACAGCTACATTAACTGAAAAAGGCGGCGACGGCGGCGACGGCGGTACAGGCGGTGATTCAAGAAACAGCAGCAGATCGGGCGCCAACGGCGGTGCAGGTGGAGCAGGCGGCAATGGCGTAACCCAAGGTGGTGACGGCGGTGACGGCGGTGATGGTGGCTTAGCATCAAATAGCAATAACGGCGGCAATGGTGGCGCAGGCGGTGCTGGCGGTATGGCAAGTGATGGCAATGGCGGCAATGGTGGCGACGGCGGAGACGGTGGCTCAGCCACTGTCGGTGGAAGTGGACAAATAAACGGTGGCGCAGGCGGTGCAGGCGGTGACGGCGGAAGCGGTAAATTAAGCGGCGGCGCAGGTGGCGCAGGCGGCATAGGCGGCAACGGCAAGAGTTCTGGTGATGGTGGCGCAGGTGGTAACGGCGGTCACGGCGGCGCATCTACTGACGGCGCAGGTGGCGCAGGTGGCAAAGGCGGCAACGCAGGCGTTATTGATGGAACAAACAGTTTTTCTGACGGTGCCAACGGCGGCAATGGTGGCAATGGTGGCAACGGCAAGCTCGGCGGTGCCGGTGGCGCAGGTGGAACAGGCTCAATGGGCGGTGGTAATTCATCAGCCGATAATGGCGTCAATGGCTCAAATGGCAACCCTGGCGCCACTATATAATTTTATAATTAATACAAAACACACAGCAAAAACACCCACAAACATTGGCAAAGCGTGCATAACAGTTTTACCGAAGAAGGCATAGCTTTACCATAAGCCAATTATATAAATAAATTAACATTATAATAAACAATAAAACAAAGCCCTTTGCTTTTACAGCAAAGGGCTTTGAGCGTGTTATAAAAAGATACAGCATTTTGTCACTATGACAAATATTAAAAGTTTTACTATATTTTTTTGGGAAAATTTCAGGTTCTTAGGGCAGAGTCTAAGGCGTTTTCCGCAGAAAACGCAATCTTTTATTTGTTTTCGCTTTCCATATTAAGTAAAGATTCTTTCATATTAAGCCCACCTGCATATCCCACAAGTTCGCCCGATGCGCCGATAACCCTGTGGCAAGGCACTAAAATGTGCAAGGGGTTTTTGTTGTTTGCCATACCCACAGCACGGCTTGCTTTTTCATTGCCTATGGCTATTGCTACATCTTTATAGCTTCTTGTTTCACCATAGGGGATATCACAAAGGGCAGACCACACTTTTTTTTGAAAATCTGTGCCGTTTAATTTATATTGCACATCAAAAGTTTTTCTTTTTCCGTCAAAATATTCTAAAAGCTGATGATAAGCTTTATCTGTAAACTCGGTTTTTGTGCCAAAATCAATTATATTATCATCTAATATTTTCTTTAAAGATATTATATTTTCATCATCATATTCTATTTTAAAATATCCAAGTTTTGTTTGATATATTGCAAAATTTTTCATTGTCTTGCACCTTTTCTATATGCCGCCGGAGACATATTTGCCCTTTCTTTAAAAAACTTATAAAATGCCGATAGACTGCAAAACCCTACAGAATATGCAATATCAAGCACTTCATTATCCGTTTGCACTAAAAGTTTAACGGCCTGTTTATATCGCAAATCGTTCATATATCCGCTTGGGGTCATTTTATATTCCTCTTTAAACACTTCCGCCATTCGCTTGCGTGAAAGTCCGATTTTATCAATTTCGGTATTTAAATTTTCTGCTTGTGCAAACATATCGTCAATTAAGTTTTTAAGCTTTTCTGCAATGTCTTTCATCGGCTTGTAGTCAAGCAAATCGCTTCTGCACCTTTTGCAAGCTCGATATCCTGCTTTTATCGCTTCATCCGCTGTTTTGTAAAATTCTATGTTTTCAAGATTAGGTGCCTTGGATTTACACGACACTCTGCAATAAATGCCTGTTGATTTCACAGCATAAAAAAACAAAGCGTCATAACTTTCATCATTTGAAATTACAGCTTCATACATTTCTTGAAAAGGCATATTAAATTTATTATCCATAACACACCTACATTCTTTTCATAGATTTAATGATTTCTTTAGTGGCTTTATCTACTTTTAACGATTCTCTAATTTTCTGCAAAGCCTTGTTATATGTAAAGTCATCTAAATTATTGTTTTTCAAATAATCCATTGTCTCACCGGGGAAATTTACAAAGCAAACTTGCAAACACCATGCAACGGCCATTTTTACATAATAATCATCATGTGTTATAACATCACAGATAAAAAGCACATTATCGATATATTTTTTCTCGATGAAATGAAATAAAAACATAACCACGGCAAAGCGTATTTCATATGCTTTGCTTGATTGGTGGTATCGCTGTAAAAATTTCCACACTCGCTCTTTATGCAATCTTACAATTTTAAGCTCGTTGCAAAAGCTATCACACAGCGACCAATTTGTGATTTTTGGCACAAACAGCGCCACTTGCTCTAAGGTGACTTCAATGTCTTCGTTCATATTGCCTATTATAAGCGCTTTTAGCATGGTTTCTTCAAAATATATATCATTTGAATTATCAAGATAATCAATTGGGTTTTCTTTTGCGATTTTTTTAGCTATTTTGCGTATTTGAGGAATTCGCACACCGATAAGATTATCGCAACCGGGAATCAGCGATGTTGCAAATTGCTTAAAATTTTCATCGCAAAGGGAAAACAGCTCTTTTCTTATTTCATTTTCTCTTTCATACATTTTTTATCACCTGTTTTGTTATATATTAAAAAATTAATACTGTGTAATTTACTAATTTAATCTAAATATATTATACAATAAAAAAACAAAATTTTCTTCCTAAATTTGCGCATTTAATTTTAATGATAATCTCATATAAAAAAATAAAAGCGTTTAAATATCAAAAATTATGCTTAGCTTTATTTTAATCAATGATATAGTTCTGCTATTGTTTTGCTATTCTATTGATTTTGATTAGCCCATTGCTTTATAATAAGATTATACCATAAATTATTTTACAAGTTTCAAGGAGAATGAAACATGAATTATATCCCCATAATCCCCCAAAAACCGATTGTTGTGGACGGAATAGTAACAGTGCATTATTTTGAATATTCAAACACTTATGAATTTAGCGGTGAAGCGCACGATTTTTGGGAGCTTTTATATGTTGATAAAGGCGAAGTTACAGTGGAAGCGAATGATAAAAGGCACGATTTGAAAAAAGGGCAGATAATTTTTCATGCGCCACAAGAATTTCACACTGTGCGCTCAAATGGAATAGTTGCGCCAAATTTAGTTGTAATTAGCTTTATTTGTAAAAATGAAAACATGGATTTTTTCAACGAAAAAATACTGCCGGCAGATAACACCACAAGGTCACTTTTAGCAAGAATTGTTGCGGAGGCAAACAAGGCATTTAAAACACCTCTTAATAACCCTGATACAAAAGTGTTTGAAAGAAACACAAATGCAGCATTTGGTGCAGAGCAAATAATTTGCAATTGTATCGAACAACTTTTAATAGAGCTGATACGCCACAAAAACATTGTTGATGATGCTAAAATTACAAGTGTTATCACAAACGGAACAAGAAATGAGTTTGTAAATAAGATAATAGATTACATGCAAAAAAATGTGGATAAGCGCCTTACTATATCGCTGATAAGCAGTGATAATCTGGTGGGGCAAAGTTATTTGCAAAAGGCATTTAAAGAGGCAACAGGCAGTGGCATTATGGATTATTTCAGGCAGATGAAAATTAAAGAAGCAAAGAAGTTGATTAGAGAGGGGAATAGCAATTTTACCCAAATAGCGGAAAGCCTCAATTATGACTCTGTGCATTATTTTTCTCGACATTTTAAAAAAGCAACGGGAATGACACCAACTGAGTTTTCTTTAAGTATAAAAGCAATTTAAGCGGTTTTTGTTTAATTGTACAAATTTAATGTTTTTAATGATATTTTTAATAATCAATTTTATAAGTATAATTTATTTATCAACAATAATGATAATAATATAGATTATATTTGTAAGGAGAACATTATGTCTAAACCTGATATAAAAACATTGGAAAGTGCAATAAATGCTTATGATTTAGGTGGTGAAGTGGCAGGAACTTTGAATTTTGGGCATGGGCATGTAAATAATACTACATGCATTTATACTCAAGAAGAAAACGGCGATTGTAAACGTTTTATTTTACAGCGTTTAAGCGAAAAAGCTTTTAAAAACCCTGCCCAGCTTATGGAAAACATTTGCGGTGTAACAGATTATCTACGTGAAATAATAGCCAAAAAAAATGGCGACACAGAGCGTGAAACATTGACAGTTATCCGCACAAAAAAAGGCGAGCCTTTTTATACAGACGAAGAGGGAAGAGCGTGGAGACTTTATAAATTTATAGAAGACGCAAAAACTTATGACATAGCAGACACACCCGAACTTTTCTATGCATCAGGCAAGGCATTTGGTGATTTCCAACGGCTTTTAACAAATTACCCGGCCGAAACATTGCATGAGACCATTGAGGATTTTCATCATACCGTAAAAAGGCTTGAAAAATTGGAAGCCGCAATAAAAGAGGATAAACTGGGACGTGTGAAAAACGTGAAAGATGAAATTGATTTTGCTTTTGCACGAAAAGAAGATTGCGGCCTTGCACTTAAAGCGTTAGACGAGGGCATTTTGCCGCTGCGTGTTACACACAATGACACAAAGCTTAACAATGTTATGATAGACGATGAAAGCGGCGAGGGCGTTTGCGTTATAGACCTTGACACTGTTATGCCGGGGCTTTCCATAAATGATTTTGGTGATTCAATTCGCTTTGGCGCAAATAATTCGGCGGAAGACGAGAGAGATTTAAGCAAAGTTAATTTTGATTTATCACTGTTTGATATTTATGCAAAAGGCTTTTTAGAAGGCTGTGGCGAAACATTAACTAAAGCTGAAATTGAATATTTACCGCTTGGTGCAAAACTTATGACACTTGAGTGTGGCATACGCTTTTTGACAGATTACCTCGAGGGCGATGTTTATTTTAAAACCACAAGAGACGGGCAAAATTTAGACAGAGCAAGGACGCAGTTTAAGCTTGTTAGCGATATGGAAAACGAGTGGGAAAACATGCACAATATAATTTGCAAATACATTGCGCTTTAAATTTGTTCATTTGAAAATACAAAAATTGGGATAACAAAATGCTTGTTTTATAGAGTTTAGCGATCTATTGAAACAAAGCCGCAAATTTTGATATAGCAATTGTACTTTGTTGTTATCATCTTGAACAATATTAATATATCCCAAAAAAGTCTAACTTATTGAGGTGACTCCAATAAGTTAGACTTTTTAGCGTATCAAAATGCCCTTTAGCATACACTAAAGGGCAAATTCATAGCGTCACGCTTCGTTGTCTGTTTAAGTGCCGCTATGTCGATTTTTAATATACAAGCTAAAAGCATGCAATTTTTATTTGTTTAGTTTGTGTAAACCCCTGTTTGCGGTGAGATAGCAGGGTTATATGTTTCGGTTGTTGTTGTGCCTGTAGAGGGTGTTGGTGTTGGTGTTGGTGTTGGCACAGGTGTGGGCGGCACAGATATGCTGACGCTCGCATACTGGCTTAGGTGATAATTTGCACTTTCTGCTGTGGCTGTGCCGGGTGCTGTCGCGCCTTCCATTATCTGCAGTGCAGTGCCGGCAGGTGCGCTTATCATCGGCTTTACCGAAAATGCAGGCTGCGATGCCTGTGATTGCGATGTTATTGTGCCGCCGTGTATGTTAATAGCGTTTGCTGTAACAGCCGAGCTCGTATTCCCACGTGCTAGGGCATTAACTGTGCCGCTGTTTATGCTTAGTATTTGTCCCAACATGTCAAAATAGCCTAGATTTAAAACGCCGTTTGCATCCGCTGTTATGGTGACACTATCGCTAGCGATAACATCATATACTGTGTTTGTGCCTTGCAGGTGTATATTCAGTGGATCCGAATTCCAGATGTTATTGCTTGCCGGTGCAAGGTTTGCGTTATTCATTGTAAGTACATCGCCGGAGCTACCTGTGGTAAGGTAGATATACCCGCCGGTAGGGGCAGTAGTTTGCATTGTGCCCAATGCACCTGTTGTGCTGTCTACCGGATAGTACCGGTCGTACACAAGTGTATCAGCTAATACGACACCTACATCTACTGTAACATCGGAGTACCTTACCAGATTGCCGGTAATGGCACCTGAAACTTTGCTTCCTATGAACATTGTAATGGTGCCACCGGTAGAGGTGACGCTTCCGTTTACTTTTCCGCCATGTATAGTGATGTCTCCGCTTGCCGATATATTGCCGTTTATGGTGGCACTCAAACTGATAGCCACATCGGCTAAATGAGAGTTGTTTACTATGTTTCCTGTGAGTGTACCGTTGGAATAATTTATATTCGCATCAGTACTAATTGCATCCACTACGATATCACCGCTGACGTTGCCGTTTACATGAAGACTTGGGTTTTGTCCTTTTACTTGTATCCCACCGCTTATGCTGCCACTAACATTTACAGTGGCAACTAAGTTGTCTATTATCAGCCCGCCATCAAGTGCGCCGGCGTTTTGCACATTAACGGTAGTAGGATGGCCTGTTTTGGAAAACAGGACTATTTTGTTTTGCACTGGGCCTGTGACTACTATATTTGAATCGATAACGGATATCGAGCCTAAATTTCCCGAACCGTCATTTACAGCGCTATGCGGAAATCTATACCCTGTGGCAGTAACATTTGTGTCGTCTATATCGGCACCACTTGTCAGCACTACATTGTTTACTCTTCCGTTATTGGTAATTTGCAGGCCACTACTCTCCGCGGTTCCATTCACTGTGCCACTATTTATAATAATTTTACCTACTGTTGTTACATTGCCGTTTACTGTTGCGCCGGGGTCTACATAAACAAAACTGGATGTTGTTATATTGCCGTTTAATGTTGCGCCATTTGCAAGTCGCACGTTACCGTTTACATTGATATCGCCGGTTACACTAATGTTATCTTGTAACACCACGCTGCCTGTGCCTGTTGAGCCGGTATAAGATATAGACCCTGTTATATTACCTGTTATGTATAAGGCGTTTTGTGTGTCGTCGTATGTATATGGATATCCTGACCCGACTGCTGATGTAAGCGGTGTGCCATTTATGCTAAAGTCGCTGTATGCTGCGTGCACCTCTACCGCAGGAATTAAGCACAGCATTGCCAATAAAATGGCAAAACTAGTTAATATGCTAAAGGATTTTTTAAATATTTTATTATTCTGAATATACATAAGTACCCCTTAATTACATTAATTTTAAATATATAAAAAGAGTATACCATTTTAGGCACACAAATGCAAATTATAATTAAAGCTCGATGGGGGGATATTGTCCCTGTGTTTTTGGGTTTTTAATCAATGCCCTTGCAATACAAAGACGCTGTCTTTGCCCTTCGGATAAATTTACTCCACATTTTATAAAAACAATTGCATTTTACGCAAAGCCAAGCATTTAAATAGTGCGTCCACCGCCTACTTTATGCTATAATAAAAACATCAAAACACGAAAAGAGAAACAAAATGGTAAAAGAAATTGTAAAAGACGAAATGTTTTTATCGCAAAAAAGTGCAACGGCAACGGCAGATGACTTACACATTGCCGCTGATTTAATCGACACGTTAGAAGCGAACGAAGAGCGCTGTGTGGGGCTTGCCGCCAACATGATAGGCGAGCTTAAAAACATTATAGCAGTGGACGATGATGGCAACTATCTTGTTATGTTTAACCCTGTTATCATAAAAACATCTGAGCCGTTTAACACAGAGGAAGCGTGCCTATCACTGGAGGGCACACGTCCCACAAAGCGGTATAAAAGCATAAAGGTAGAGTACCAAAACGAGAAAATGCAAAAGCGCATAAAGACATTTAAAGGTTTTACAGCGCAAATAATTCAGCATGAAATTGACCATTGTAATGGGATGATTATATAATTTTCATTAAATAAAACGATGATATAACGCGATTTACAATAAGATATGCAAAATAAAATAAACCCTTATATTACAATTGCTTAAAGCTTTGTGTAATATAGGGGTTTTGCGTTGTTTGAATTAAAGGCTTTAAAGTAGTGGGCTAGGGAGCGCTAAAAAACAAAAATTATATATTCATTTTTAAATATACCATGTCAACTAGCTGTTTGCCGCATTCATAAATTGGTGGTCGTAATTATTTGTAAAAAAGTTTTTTACCCTGTGGCTAAAAGCAAAACCGCATTTTTCATAAAAAGGCACGGTTAAAGGGCTGTCGCCGGTGCCTACAATCAATGTACGGTAGCTGCCCTGGTGTTCAGCTATTATAAAGCGTATAAGCTCTCTTCCAAACCCTTTGCCCCTGAATTTTGGCGCAGTTACAATGTTTTTAATTTCAAGCGTGCCGCTGCCCTCATCTGTCACAACACAAACAGCAGCTACAACATTATCAGTGTACAAGGCGTACATCTCGCCACGCGCTAAATACCTGTCAATCATACTTTCTTGCTCGTCGGCAAGAAGTAGCAAATTAAGAAGCTCTTTTTTGTTTTCGGTTATATTTTTAATCACGTAAAGTGCTCCGATCGTAAGTCATACTAACATATATGAATACTAACATATCGAAAATATATGCTAGCTTATAATTGGGCCGTTATTATGATTATATGGGGTTTTGTTGACATCGCCAACAATTTAAGATTATTAACAATTATTATGTAAAATGTTGAATAAATTAATGAATTATGATACTATTGACATAGTAATTATATTATTTGGACAGGAGTGTTTATAATGGGCGATGATAATAAGCTAACTACCTTAAAAAACCGAATTAAAAAATTTTTACTTAAAAATATGATATCTATTATTTTGTTAATTTTGTTTGTTGTTTTTGCAGGTATGTGGTATAACTCTGTGCAAGCTAATGCTGTTCTTAGCTATCAAAATGATGAGCTAAAACAGCTGTCTAAAAACAGTGATGAAGATGGAGTTACGAAAATATCAGCAGAAACTGTTGTGAAAACAGTTAATGAAATTGGTGAACTTGCAAGTATTGAGTATAATTATCAGACCGTAGGAAAGTTTGAAAACAGCCAAGAAGTTAACGGGTTTGTAATTCCGTTTACAGAAAAGAATTTTTTGGCAATATATGACGGGCGAGTTAAAGCAGGCTTTAATTTAGAAGAAATTGAAGTTATTGTTGACGAAGCTGATAAAACTATTATTATATTAATGCCGCAAGCAAAAATATTATCTCACGAAGTGTTTGAGGACACTTTTGAAGTTTATGACCAAAATAATAATATTTTTAACCCTATTGATCCTGAAGATTCAAACAATTTGAAACTGGATACAAAACAAGACCTTGAGGATAATTTAATTAAAGACGGCTTTTTACAGGAGGCAACTTTGAATGCAGAAAATGTAATTTCAAAGTATATATTAAGTTTAATTTCTGAGGAATACACCGTTACCTTTAAATATAATTAACTTATATTCGACGTTTTTCGATGAATAATTACAAAAGGACCGTTGCAGATACTTAATCTGCAACGGTCTTTTTTTATGTAAGCTGTTTAAAATTACAAATTCGCATAATTTACAAACCCTGATTGTGGCGGAATACTCATTTGATTCGATGATAGAACAAGAGTTCCGCGAATTATTAGGCTTAAACAATATAGGCAATGTCATGTTTGGTATAGAGCTAAGAGATGCAGAGTATGACATGGTAGCTGAAAAAGAATATATAGGAATATCAATAAATAAGATCTTCTCCATCTCTAATTTTGAAATTTAACGAACGAGTTTCTTATGCTATTTGTTTAGTGTTTTATCACAAATCTAAATTTACGTTTTGTGTGTTAAAATCCATTTCAAAATATCATCATAACCTATATTTCCACTTGCGATGCCTAA
>CAYJGV010000059.1:0-13255 GCA_964369715.1 uncultured Bacteroides sp.
AATGGCGAACCTTTTGCATACTATGATTTGAAAAAAGATCCGAACGAATTAAACAACTTAATTAATTCAGCCGAGCATAAAGAACAAATTGGTAAAATGCATGAAGAATTGCTTATGGAGATGGAAAAAACCAACGATGACTGGGATTTGTGTTTTAAAGAAGGCATAGAAGGTTTCAAAAACCATGCAAGCAGCTCGACAGGTGTTCAAGATTTGTGGAGCACCGCAACGCTAGAACCATAGAAATATTAAAAGCCTAGGAGTCTCGAGTTATATCGAAACTTCTAGGCTTTATATGTAAAAAGTCCTTTAAATCAAATGATTTAAAGGACTTTTTTGACAGTGTAACACCAAAGGTTAAACAGGGGGTTATTAGTTGTATTTACTAATTTGCTTTAAAAACTTCTAAATATCAATGTAAAAGCTATACCATTATATTGTGGGTCAAATACACCATCATATATTTGCTTTAATTTAATTACGCTTCTTGCAAGTCTTCGTCTTCGTCTACTCTCTTTTTACGAGATATTAATGCCATGATTATTTGTATAACAAATATTAGCGCCATTAATAAAGTATAACGATCAAAGAAGGTCATTGGAAGGCTCATATCTTCAGTTAAAATGAAAACAATTATTGATAAAATTGCTACAGGTATGCTTAAAACTCTAAATACACCTTTGCGTTTTAGTTCTTTTTCTTTGTTTTCATCATATGCTTCTTCGTCATCTTCTTTGTTTTTACCTGTGAAATATCCAATTAAAAGAACAATTGAAAGTATAGCTGTACCTATAGTTAATAGTAAATTAACAAGCGCCCAGGTTGCGTCGCCTATCATTGAAGCAGCAGGGGTTGAACTGTCGTCGATATCAACTTCCGGTGCCGGTGTTTCCGGTGTTTGTGCATCTTCAATTACAACTTCTTCTTCTGTTTCAGGCTCATCAGGTGTAACGGGTTCTTCCGGAGCTTCCGGCGCATCAGGCACTACAACTGCAGGTGTAGGCGTTGGTGTTGGTGTCGGAGTAGGTGTTGGAGTAGGTGTTGGAGTAGGAGTAGGCGTTGGTGTAGGTGTTGGCGTTGGCGTCGGAGTAGGTGTTGTTGCCGTTACATCAACTATTGGTTCACCTAAATCGTTTCTTGAAAAAGGTGCGCTGCCTAAAGTATATGTTAGTAAATGACTTTCATTCGTTGGGTAAGACCCTGCCGGGATGCTTGTGTTCACAGCTTGAATTGAGAAATTTAAGCTGACAAAAGCTTCATTTACAGTTCCTACATTTACAGTTATTTGCTCACGAGTTTCATTGGTTCCAAATGCAATATCTTCGATAAAATATTCATTAACGCTCAAAGATGCAGCACTTGTTCCTTGTGTCAGCGGAATATCTAGGCCGCCTTTTGTTAATGTTATAGGATGAGTGGCATCTATTAAAATTTCAAATTCATCTGTTATAACGTCAGAAATCACAACATCAGTCGCTACAGTTTGTGTTGAAGATGGCATATTGTTATCAAAAAACAAATTGTTTAAAGTAGCATTTAAGTCGGTTTCACTTGCAACGTTTACATAAGTTGCACCTGTGGAGTTAAGCGAGCTTAATGTGTCAAAATCAACAGTGTTTTTAATATCATAACCTATTGTATGTATTGTTGCACCGCTATTTTTTAGCTCTGTTGCAACAGCATTGCCATTTGATGATTCAATTAAACTTGTGTATTGGTTGCCACCGGCCATAGCACTGTCGCTGTCGGTGTAATGGGTTTGTGTGCCTATTTTAACTCTGTGGTAAAGTTCTGTTGTGGCTGTGCCGTCACCGTTGATATCGGCAGTTAACATTTCTGTGTGGACAGGAGCATTTACTTGGTCACCATGGCTGGTTGTGTCATATATTCCGCGGTAATACATATCACGATAACCAATACCAACCTCTGTGGCTGTACCGGTTATAAAAACAATAATAAGGTCACGTTCTTGGTCTTGTGTTGTTCTGGAATTTGCAAATTGTTGTGCTTGCTCCAGCGCTAATGTATAATCAGTTGTGAAATATCCTGCTGGGTTAGTTGTGCCTGCTGGGTATACTTCAATTACTTCACCCGCACTGTTTCTATAAGCTTTAGTTGGGTAAGTAGGGTCATCTTTAACAAAGGCACTGTCAAAGTCAGTAGAATTGTTTTTAAAGTTAAAGCTGTTTAATGTGTTTCCGCCAAATTGCACCAAGGCAACACGATTGTTAGCACTGTTTTGGTTAGCAAGAAGTTCTTGCGCCAATGAATCAACAGCATTAACAGAAGATGTCCATCTGCTAGTTGTGTTTGAAGCCCATGAATATCCGTTCATGTAAGCAGATTTATCGAGCATTATAATTATATCGGTGTCGTGTGTTTTTGGAGCAATTGTAAAATCGAATTGAACTTCACTTATTCGGTTAGCATAATCTGTCCAGCTTGCTGTTTTACTTCCGTATAGATCACCTGGTGTGAGAAGAGGATCAACAGAATTTGGGATAGAAGTGCGAACAACAGAATCAGGAGTGCTAACGGCAGGGTCTACCATATACTCCATTGAGCCATCAACAAGTGACGGAGATAGTATGGTGTTTCCAATCATCATAGCATGATTTGCATTTGTAGTGGGGCTTGTTACAGCGTTAGTAGCGGCTGAAAAACCTGAATACCAGTCACCACTGCCACCGTTATAATTATTATGCAAATTCTCTATATACGAAATAGCATCATATGCAACAGGTTGATATTTTGAATATAGGTTAATAGTATCATTAGTGAATAATGACTCTTTTAATGAGTATTTATATGTATCTAAAGTTCCGTTATTGGTGGTAGCAGTGAAACTTATACGAGTTAAAGTTCCGGTGTTTGTGCCAAAAATTCCGGACATGCCCTCAATTTCACTGTTTTCATAAGATTGTTGAAAAGTAGAATCTTGGCTCCAACCTATAAAACGAAATTCATTTGAAGGCATAGTAGCCGGTGTGTTTAGATGATCATCTAAGGTGTTGATATAAAATTCCACTACACCAAGTTGGCCAAATTGATTGCTGACTTGCAATGTGGTAGGTGTAGGATTATAAGCTGTTCCGCTAGCATCTACTGTGTATAAATTAATCGTGTAGATTTTTGGAGTAGTAGAATTAGTATCTTGTGCGAAAGTGGTTAAACTAAAGCTTAGCAAGATAACAATTGTTAAAATAATGCTAATTTGCCTTTTAAACTTATGCCTTAAAAGTGAAGTGTTCATGTGAGATTCTCCTGATAATATTTGATGGAATTAATTTTGAATCATGGTTTTGTTGTGCTAGTATACATAATATAATGATAAAATTAAACATAAACTATATTATATCATAAAAATGTACTGATAACAATATAAATTTTAAGATATTTAACTTAAAAAAATTGAATTAGAATACGCGGAGTTAGCGTTAGATAACTTCTTTCAATATACATCCAAATTAACATAAAATCAAGATAAATTTACGGGTTTGCGATAAAAATTAAAATTTGCTTAAATTGAAGTTGCCCCAAAAACAAAAACTTTGCAAAAATTTGCCGCCGTTTTTTGTAAGGCTCGCTTTGGGGGCAATTTTAAATCAAACTGTCCAATTCAAACTCTCCCTTTGCAATTAATACACAACAAAGAGAAGTCAGACCATTTTCCCTCTCGTTGTAAAACAAAACAGCGCAGATGTTCACCGTCTGGTTGACGGGAATATCTACGCTGTGAATAGTGCTATAATCAAAGTTTAATTATAGCAAAATTTTGTGATATATTTTTTTACCTTTTTTAATTACAATGCCATTTTTAATGGCGTCTGCACTTAATTTTGCGTTAAAATCAGTTATTTTTTCACCGTCTGCGCTGATGCCACCTTGTTGCACTAAACGGCGAGCTTCGCCTTTGCTTGAAGCAAGTTTTGATGCGACAAGTGCATCTAAAATTCCAATTTCACCGTCTGCTACTAAATCTGCGCTCAATGTGGTTGATGGCATATTTTCATCATCAGCACCGCCGCCAAAAAGTGCACTTGCTGTTTGCAAAGCTTTGTTTGCTTCGTCTTCGCTGTGAACAAGCTTTGTAAGCTCGAAAGCAAGCGTTTGTTTTGCTTTGTTAATTTCGCTGCCACTTGTCATATCTATTGCATCAATTTCGCCAACAGGTAAATCTGTCAACAATTTTAAGCAGTTTTGAACTTCGCCATCATCGATGTTTCTCCAATATTGGAAAAACTCGTAAGGCGAAGTTTTTTCGGCATCAAGCCAAACGGCACCTTTTTCAGTTTTGCCCATTTTATTGCCTTCTTTTGTGGTTAGCAAAGTGAATGTCATGCCGAAAACTTCACGCCTGTCACACCTGCGGTTAAGTTCAACACCACCGATAATATTGCTCCATTGGTCGTTGCCGCCAAATTGCATCTTGCAATCATATTCACGTGCAAGGTGTAAAAAGTCAAAGCTTTGCATTAGCATATAATTGAATTCGATGAAAGAAAGGCCTTTTTCAAGCCTTGTTTTAAAGCATTCAGCAGTAAGCATTTTGTTAACTGAAAAATGCACGCCTACTTCACGCAAAAACTCAACATAATTTTGTTTTAAAAGCCAATCGGCATTGTTTACAATAATTGCTTTATCGTCTGAAAAATCCAAAAATTTGCTCATTTGTTCTTTAAAGCGGTTTGCGTTGTTTTGGATATCTTCAGGGGTTAACATTTTACGCATATCGGTTTTGCCTGTTGGGTCTCCAACCATTGTTGTGCCGCCGCCTAATAAAATAATTGGACGATGTCCTGCTTTTTGCATGTGGCGCATGTTTATCAATTGCATAAAATGTCCGACATGAAGGCTGTCTGCGGTTGGGTCGAAACCTGTGTAAAAGGTTATTTTTTCTTTGCCTAAAAGGTCTTTAATTGCCTCTTCGTCTGTGGCTTGTGCAAAAAGCCCACGCTCTTTAAATAAATCGAATACATTGCTCATAATTTTCTCCTTTTTTTGTAGGCAAAAAGCATAAAAAATTAAACGCCCTCTGCCAAAATTAATTGGCAGAGGGCGAGAATATCCGCGGTACCACCTCTGTTTATTCACACCTTACGGTGTAAACCTTAGCGTGCGCTGGGCACAAGCGCTGTAACGGGCGCAACCGACAAAGCCTACACAATTTTGCATTATCATTACATTAAGCAATAAATCTTCAGTTTGTTGCTCCAAGATGTATTCGTTATAATTTACACACGTTTTTACACCAACCAAACGTTCTCTTTGCTGTAAAAATTATAATTACTAATTCTTTTCATAGCATTATAGTAATTATAACAATTTGAAAAAATTTGTCAAGAGCGTTGTTCGCATGGTGATTAATTTTTTTGTGTTTGCATAGCTACCTATAAGTTTTATTTAAAAGCTTGTTTTTACGCCATTAAAACCAAAGTCTGTGTGTTCAAATTACTAATAATATATAAAAACTTACCTTATTTTAAATGGCTTAAATCCAAGTGCATCGGCACTTATTAATTTATAATTTATTCCATCAATTTCACCTTGCAAAGCGTTATAAATCGAATGTCCATGCAAATGCCCATAATAGCATTCTTTTACACCATAGTTATGCATTATTTTAATAATTTCTTCAGAGGTTGCAGTGTTGCTTACGGGAGGATAATGCAAGAAAACAACATATTCTGTTGCTCCGCTTGCCTTTGCGTGCTCTAAAGAAGCTGTTAAACGGCATTTTTCACGGTTCATTATTTTTTCATCTTTGCTTTCACCTATATCAAAAAGCCAACTTCTTGTGCCGCACAAAGCTAAATTATCAACCATATAACAATTATTATTTATAATATTTAATGTACTTAAATTATTGTCGTTGAAAAAATTTTGCATCTTGTTTACAGTGTTCCACCAATAATCGTGATTGCCTTTAATAAGCACTTTTTGTCCCGGTAATTCTTCGATAAATTTAAAATCTAAAAGACAACCAGCAAGGCTCATGCCCCATGAAATATCCCCCGGAATTACAACAATATCATCTTTGTTAACATATTCAAGCCAATTGCTTTTTATCTTTTCTATATAATTTTCCCAACCATTGAACTCGTCCATAGGCTTGTTTGTGCCAAGGGAAAGGTGCAAATCGGCGATAGTAAAAATTGCCATATAATCTCCTGAATAATTTTTTTAAACTTGTTAATACTATTTTTACACCAAAGGAGGTGTTTCCCATGCAAAATGACGTTAATATTGCTGATTACGAATGTGCTAATGGCACAGTATGTTGTGATGTAGACAAATGCATTTACAACGACGGCGCAATGGGTTGTACGGCAAAAACCGTAACCGTAAAACAGCGCATGGCATTATTAGGGGAAGAAACAAAATGTGAAACATTTACCGAATCAAGGTAAAAATGAAAACATATAATTAAAAATATTATCGATGCCAATGGCAAAGTACGTTGCTAATAAGCACGAAAAAGCACTTCGGTAATAAAATTGTAATGATATGTTTATGTTTCACGAAACAAAAGCAATATTCACCTGTTATAATCAATTTTATTGATTATTTTGAGCTTTGTAAAAAATCGCAAAGCCAAATGCATGTTTTGCAAGCATAACATGTAATTAAAGGTGTTTATTGCTTTTTTTGTTTTAATTTAATAATTCGTGCAGTAAAACGCATGCTTCATATTCTGATAATTGTGTGCTAAGCACGCAAACATCTTGTGTTTTTGCCTTTGCAAGCATATTCTCATCTGCGACACTGCCATGACATAGTATAATACATGCGCAATCAGCAAGAACGCTAACCGCAATTGTATTGACATTTCCCATAACGGTGCACCATGCATCACCCTCGCTTGCCCTGCCCATTGCCCATGAAAGCAAATCTCCACAGAATACGCCTTTAATATCACAGGTTTCACCTTCGTTTAAAACTGAAAAATTTTCATTTTGTGCCAAAAGTGTTGTATTCATTAGAAACCTCCGAAAATATGTAATAATTACATATTATATAACAAATAGTATAAATTAAGATTGTTAAATTGAAAATTGCGTAAATTATTTTAGATAGAATAATTTTACAAACAAATAGAAATTTGCCCATAAAAAGATATATATTAGTATTATATATTAATTCGCAAAAAAATAAAAGTGTTAAATGTAACAAAAATTATAAATTCTGAATAATATACAACAGCATAAAATTGTGCTTGGGCTTGATAAATAATCATTGCAATAAATTATTGAAAAAATATGGTTTATAAATGTAATTTGTTTGTGTTTTAAATAAAAAACATTTCTTGCTTTTTCGTTTATCCAATTTAAAGCTTTAGTGCAAATTTGTGCGGCAAAATAAGAAGGGAGATTTTATATGGAACAAAATATTATGCCGCAGAGTGTCACAGGCGGCACAGGCACTCTTCGTGTGCGAACAGCAACAGCGTTTGATGCTGTACCTGTCGGCAATGTGCGAATTACAGTCACAAGTCCCGGCACCGCAGATATACTTTACGATTTATACACAGATGAAGAAGGTGTTTTGGAAGATTTATCACTTGATTGTCCGTTAAGATTTTTATCGCTTGATGTATTTAGCAATGCAAAACCTTATGCAGAATATGATCTTTATGCAAAAAAAGAGGGATATAACGAAGCAGTAATTTATAATTTTCAGGTTTTTGATGGTGAAAAAAGCCTTGCAAATATGCTTTTGCAACCTGCGAATTTATCTAATTTTGCAAGAGATGCTACACCTAAAGCGGACATAACCGAAACACCACCGCACCCACTTTTTGTAGGTGGTGGCGGAAGTGCGCAAGAACCCCTTGGAAATTGTGTGAACACACGCATTTTAGAAAATGTTGTAATACCTAAAACAGTTACTGTGCACCTTGGCAAACCTGCGGAATATGCACAAGATGTAACTGTAAGTTTTATCGATTATGCTAAAAATGTCGCATCCAGTGAAATTTATCCAACATGGCCCGAGCAATCATTAAGGGCGAATATACATGCACAATTAGGCATTATTTTAAACAGAATTTACACCGAATGGTACAAAAGTAAAGGCTATGATTTCGATATAACAAATTCAACAAGTTACGACCAATATTATGTGCACGGACGTACAATTTATGAAAGCGTAAGCGTTATTGTCGATGATATTTTTAACACTTACATACGCCGTGTAGGGCTTGAAGACCCATATTATGCCGAATATTGTGATGGAAAAATTGCACAGTGCTCGGGAATGAAACAATGGGGAACGGTTACCTTAGCAGAACAAGGATATAACGCACTTGAAATATTAAAAAGCTATTACGGAAATAATATTGAAATTGTTAGGACTAACAATATAGCAGAAATAGAGGAAAGTTACCCCGGTAGTGCACTAACCATAGGAAGCACAGGCACAAATGTTAAAATAATCCAAAGGCAATTAAACCGCATAGCCGAGGATTATCCGTTTTTTGGAACAAATACCGTAGACGGGATTTTTGGCGCTTCAACTGCTGAAACTGTAAAGAAATTTCAAGATCATTTCAATTTGACAGCAGATGGAATTGTCGGAAGAAGTACATGGTATAAAATATCATATATTTATGTTGCGGTTAAAGATTTAGCCGAACTTACAAGCGAGGGAGAAGAGCCCTCGGGCGAACTTGTAGAAGGCGAATATCCCGGCACTGCCTTGCAAGTTGGCTCGAGTGGAAATAATGTTTTGCAAATTCAATTTTGGCTTAATGAAATTGCTGAGTTTTCAAATACATTGCAAACAATAAGTGCCGATGGTGTTTATGGTCCGGCAACAAAGGCTGCTGTTGAAGCTTTCCAAACTGAATACGGGCTTTCAGTTGATGGTGTTGTAGGGCAATCAACATGGGATAAAATATATAGCGAATATAAAGAGATTGTGCTGGATGTAACACCCGGAACAAGTTCACCGGGAGAATATCCGGGCACTGCATTGCGTGTTGGCTCAAGCGGTGATGATGTAAAACGCATGCAGTTTTATTTACGTATAGTTGCCAGAAGCAACACCGCTGTGCCTGATTTAGCCGCTGACGGAATTTTTGGCGCAGGCACACAAAGAAGCGTGGTAGCGTTTCAAACTTATTATGGGCTTAGCGCAGATGGCGTTGTTGGCAAATTAACATGGGATAAATTGTATGAAGTTTACACCGATTTGATAAATGGTCTATTAGCACCAACAGCAAGACCGGGAACATATCCGGGCACTGCATTAAGAATTGGAAGCACAGGCACAAGTGTAAAAGAAATGCAATATTATTTATATTTGTTAAGCGCGTATTATTTGCCTTTGCCTGTAATAGAATACGATGGCGTTTTTGGGCAAGCAACACAAAATGCGGTTGAAGTATGGCAAGAATTACAAGGTATAACTGTAGACGGTGTTGTAGGGCCTGTCACATGGAACAGTATATACTCACAATTTTCAAAACTTCGCACAATAGATGGGCCTGTAGCAGGGCTTAAAGTGTTCGAATACCCGGGCTTTACAATTCAAGAAGGCTCACAAGGAGAAAAAGTTTCTTTTGTGCAATATATGCTTTCATACATAGGTTATTTCTTCCAAAATATTATCACGATACCTACAATAGACGGTGTTTTTGATACTGTTACAAAAAATTCGGTAGAAAGTTTCCAAACGGAGTTTAGCTTAGAAGTAACAGGAATTGTAGACGAAAAAACATGGAATACAATGGCAATTATCTTCCTTACATCTGCTTCGGAAGCGCTTGCCGTAAACGATGTGCCCGACGGCGAGTATGGTGGAAATGTACTGCTTTTAGGCAGCACAGGTTTACAGGTTTATCGTTTGCAAACATACATGGACGCAATAGCTACAAGATATTGTGTGGCTGATTTTGTGCCACTTGATGGAATTTTTGATGCGCAGACATTAAAGGCTGTAGAAGAATTTCAAGTCAATTTGGTTTTACCTGTCACCGGTTTTGTGGATAAAATCACATGGGACAGTATATACGAAATTTACTCTAATTTATAATTGTGCTTTCTTGACATATATACTAATATAATATAAAATAAGGCTGTGACAAAACACATTTGTCACAGCCGTTTTATATTTGCAAAAATGCGGGTATAAAACCAGCCGTAAAATTTGGCAAAAAACAAGAAAACCTGTTTTGAAATGTTCAAAATATTGGCAGTGATACTAGCGGAATTATGATAAAATTTACCGTGAATGATGTTATAAAAATCAAGATATGTTAATAGAGTTTAATGTATAATATATAATACATTAAATAAATCACTTGAAATATACAATACAATGTGTTGAATCGGAGGAGAAAATGGATAAATTCACTATGATTGATGGCGCTATGGGAAGCGTGCTAATGCAATATAGCGGTAAAGAAAACGTTTATGTCTGCAATATTAAAAACAGTGAAGTTGTTAAAAAACTCCACTGCGACTATATAAAATCCGGCAGTAAAATAATTTGCGCCAATACTTTTAGCGCAAACAGTTTAGTGATTAAGCCCGATAGCGAGTATTCTACTTCTGAAATAATTGCAAAAGGGGTGCAAATTGCTTTAGATGCCGCTAAATGTGGAAAAGAAATTAAAGTTGCACTTGATATTGGCCCATTGACAGAACTTTTAGAGCCGTATGGAGACTTAGAAGAAGATGAGTGTGAAAAAATATACGAAGAAATTATAACAACAGGTGTAAATGCGGGTGCACAAATAATATTTTTTGAAACTTTCATAGATCTTGAAATGCTTAAAATAGCAGTGAAAAAAGCAAAAGCGATTGCACCAAACTTGCCTGTTTTTTGTAGTATGAGCTTTACGCCTGTCGGCAAAACAATAATGGGACAATCGGTGCAAGATATGATTGAAGAGCTTGTGCCATTTGGCATAGATGCTATTGGCTTAAATTGTTCGATGGAGCCAAAGCAATCGCTGCCTATTGCAAAAATGTTTAAAGAGCACACAAATTTGCCAATAATTTTCAAACCTAATGCAGGTGTGCCAAATATGACACAGCAAGGCATTGTGTATGAAGAACCCGAAATTTTCACAAATGAGGTTTTACCTATAGCGGAAATTGAAGGAGAGTTTTATATCGGTGGTTGTTGCGGAACAACACCGCAGCATATTGCTAATTTAAAAGATAAATTGTAAATTAAGCTTTGTTGGTTTAATTTGAAATGATAAAATATAAAGGCGATAATATAAACGCCGGTAAAGAAATAATCGGGCACTTCGTTTAAAAACGAAGTGCCCGATTGGTTTATGTGAGGGGTAGGAATATAATCAGCAGTTACATTCTATAATTAATCTTTGTTAAATCGGCCATATCCCCACCAGTCAGGTACTGAATCGCCAAGTTTAACTGTGTTATGATTATCTTTATCAACAAGTATTTCAATATCTTTACTATTTTTATGTAATTGCATAAGATATTCTCGACACGCTCCACAAGGAGAACCAACATTACCATTTCGTGTAACACAAACTAATTTTATAATTTCATTCTCGCCATTTGTTATCATATTTGCAATGGCATTTCGTTCAGCGCACATTCCTAACGAACAAGCTGTATCAATACAAACCCCAACATATACATTTCCGCTTTTTGTACAAATAGCAGCAGAAACACCCCCTGCTTCAATAAAAGGTGAAATTTGTCTGGGGTTTAGCGTTTCTTTTGCAATATCGTATAATTGTTTCCATTCCATTGTTGTTTTTTACCTCAATTAACCTAATTTGTCGTTTCTAGCGCAATTTATCATTACAAGAGGAATTCGTTTTTTCACGAAATCCTATTATTGCCAGTAAAGAAGCACATTAGCTTTACTCACCTTTTTCAAAAGTAATTACCATCCCAAAGCCGACAGAGTGATTGGGCATAATTGATATTACTTTCCATCCTTGGCTCGCAAGGTCGTTCATTAAGTTTTCAGCATCTTTGACTTTGCAAGTTTCCACCTTGTAAATTTTCATGCAAAACACTCCTATTTATTATTATAAAAACCTTAAACTTCTTTATATTTCCTAATATTAATAACAGGGTCTCTTAAACTACGTAAAATTGGACCGTATTTTTTAATGTGCTCACTTTCATTATGGGCGGCAATTGCCTCTTCACTTTCCCATGTTTCAAGCATAGTGATAACATTGGGGTTGTTAATATCTTGGTGTACCACATAGTAAACGCAGCCGTCTTCCTTTTGGCTTTCTGCCTCTAGTAGTTTAGCTGTTTTGATGTACTCGTCAATTTTTCCATCAAGTACGTGAAATTCTGCTACAATTTTAATCATTTTCAATCTCCATTCAGCCGTAATCGGCAATTCTTTAATTTGCTTTAGATTTATTTACAACAGGGTGAAGCGCTTTAGCGATGCTTCCTCCAATGAAACAACACACAATTGCTTCAATCAACCCGTTAATACCAACAAAAAGCACTGCGAAAACTAATGGGTTTGTCGCATTCATGCCTGTTGCAAGTTCTGATATATAAGGCGTGTCCCAGAAACCTATGATGAGAGCTGTCATAAATAGCACAGAGTTTAATGCGCTTGCTACAAATGCTGTTATAATATACCAATGATATTTAATTTGCTTCGCTTCTTTGCCTTTGCTTATTAAAGCAAAAAGCATTCCGGGCAATAACCCTGCTAAAACTCTTGGGACAACACACACTATAAAAGTTGAAATTGGGTCGAGTGCTAAAAGTGTTGCACCAAACACACTTGCGCCAAAACATTGTGCAAAACTTGTAAGCCCAAAAGTAAGCCCTAAAATTGCACCGGCTTTTGTTCCAAGCAAAATTGCAGCAAGTGCAACAGGCACCATTAAAAATGTAATGCTTAAACCGGGTACATTCATATAGCCCAGCGGTGTGAAATTAAGAACAAGTTCAATTGCGATAAAAATAGCTATTTGCGTCATGCTTAGAATATTGCTTTTTTTCATAAGATAAAAAATCCTTTCAATACATACAAATGTAGGATATATGTATTAGATATATATTATATATAATAATACATTAAAATGCAATATAATTAATAAATATACTTATTTAACAAAACATACTAAGGCGTTTTGTGCCAAAATGCAATATAAAAGTGTATAAAAAGAACTGTAAAATACTAGGTGTATTATATATTGCCGATATTTAAAATAAATTGTAGTTTTTTGCAAAAAAACTCAAAAAAAGCATTGACAAAGAGGCGAATAAATGATAATATTAAAAAG
>CAYJGV010000060.1:0-13229 GCA_964369715.1 uncultured Bacteroides sp.
GCCCTTGCGAGGATATATAAATCGGATTAAATTGGTGATTATAAAAAAATAGTTAAAATTTTTGACATTTTTTTATTAACATGGTACACTTTAAAATATGTATTTTTAAATGAAAATATGTGCGCTGGAATATTAAATGAAAGTTTACGAAATAGCGCATGTTTATAATTTTGTAAAGGAATATTGAGAATATGAAAGAGTATACACAAAATTTTAAAGTAAAAATTGCTGATTGTGACATGAGATATAGGATGACACTTGGTACATGTTTAAGATATGTGCAGCAAGTCGCAAACGAACATGGCTGGGAAATGGGATTTAGCAAGGATTTCCACGAAAGGACGCATTCGTATTTTGTAATTGCAAAGGCGGCGGCAATTTGCCACAAAGTGCCTGTATTTGCACAAGAAATAAAAATCACAACACAAGTTGCTTTCACCGGACGTGTGCAAATTCCACGTTACACAGTTATAAAAGACGCAAAAACTGATGAAGTTTTAATTGAAGTTACATCTATTTGGGCAATTGTAGACACAGAGTCAAGACGCCTCTTCCGTCGTTTGCCTGAAGAAATTTCAAATATTTTTGAAAAATGGGATATTACTGTGTTAGATTTAAGAATTCAAAAAACAGAAATAGTTTCAACAAATATAGAAAAAGCGACTTTTTTGCGTTGTGATGAAAATATGCACATCAATAACACAAATTATGCTGATATTATTTACGATTACATTCCGTTTGATGTTTTAAAAGAGCAAGAATGGAAAAGATTTGTTGTGTCTTATCACAACGAAATACCCGCTTTGGCAGAATTTGAATTAAAATGCGGTGAAGTTATAGATAATAAATATTATTTTTCTGCAAATATTGAAGATAAAAACTGCTTTGAGGCACAAGTTGAATTTTAATTTTATGTAAATATGTGAAATTATGGTAAGTTTTTAGGAGGAATAGCCAAAAATCAATGTGAAGTGGGCACAAATGTTAAATAAAAGTGAAATATTACAAAAATATTACAAAACATTACAAAACGGTATTGACATTTGGTGTCAAAAGTATTACAATTTAATTGCAAGATAGTTACAAGCTGATTTGTCAGTGTACTTTTTCATCAGGTGTACGTCCTCTCCTCCTATTACAATAGTGCTTGAATTGTAATTTTGGGCTGCACCACTCCTCAAATTCTATTTTGATAAAGATAAACCTCCCGTGTGTGTAGGCATGGGAGGTTTATCGCTTTTTATACAACAAAAATATGTTACAATTCACAATAATTTTATATAAAATTATTAAATATCACAATTACCCTTTTATTTTCCTTGTGTTTGTGCTAATATAATTAATACAATAAACATGTATTTTTAAGAGAGAATAAAATGGATTTTAACTATTACATACGGTTGTGATTTTTTTGAAAATTAGTGCAATTTACAAAAAATATCCGCTTTTAATATGGTTAAAACCTTTGTAAATGAAAGGGAGAATAGCTTATGGCTTATTATTGTAATGAACCATCACGTACCTTTGGCGAATATTTACTTATTCCAGGGTATTCGGGCACAGAGTGCGTGCCATCTGCGGTAAATTTATGCACGCCTTTGGTAAAATATAAAAAAGGTAAAGAGGATTGTCCTCTTTCGTTAAACATCCCCATGGTTTCTGCTATAATGCAATCGGTTTCTAACGACACAATGGCGATTGCACTTGCAAAAGAGGGCGGCGTGGCGTTTGTTTATGGCTCTCAAACAATAGAAAACGAAGCCGAAATGATAAAGCGTGTTAAAAAATATAAAAAAGGTTTTATTATAAGCGATTCCAATGTTCGTCCAAATGACACCTTAAATGATGTGCTTGAACTTAAACGCAGAACAGGCCATTCTACAATGGCGGTTACACAAGATGGAAGCTCAACAGGTAAATTGCTAGGCATTGTTGCAAGTAGAGATTACCGCATTAGCCGTATGACAGGCGATGAAAAAGTTGAAGATTTTATGACACCGCTTAGTCGTTTGGTTTGCGCACCGGCAAGCACAACATTAAAAGAGGCAAACGATATTATTTGGGATAATAAAATTAACACTTTGCCTTTGGTAGACGATGATGGCAATTTAACTTGCATGGTTTTCCGTAAAGATTACGACAGCCATAAAGAAAATGTAAGCGAACTTTTAGATACAAGCAAAAGTTATATCGTTGGCGCCGGCATAAATACAAGAGACTTTGCACAGCGTGTTCCGGCACTTGTTGAAGCAGGCGCAGATGTGCTTTGTATAGATTCATCTGAGGGCTTTTCACAATGGCAAGCACTTACTATTAAATGGATACGTGAAAATTATGGCGACAAAGTAAAAGTTGGCGCTGGTAATATAGTGGACGCAGAGGGCTTTCGCTTTTTGGCACAAGCCGGTGCAGATTTCATCAAAGTTGGCATAGGTGGCGGCTCTATTTGTATAACACGTGAAACAAAAGGCATTGGAAGAGGACAAGCGACAGCAGTTATTGAAGTGGCAAAAGCAAGGGATGAATATTTTGAAGAAACAGGAATTTATGTTCCTATTTGCTCTGATGGCGGAATTGTTCATGATTATCACTTGACATTGGCGCTTGCCATGGGTGCAGATTTTGTAATGCTTGGTCGTTATTTCAGTCGTTTTGACGAAAGCCCCACAAACAAACTTAGAATAAACGGCACTTATGTTAAAGAATATTGGGGCGAGGGAAGCAACCGTGCAAGAAACTGGCAAAGATACGACGTCGGTGGTTCAGGTAAGCTTACTTTTGAAGAGGGCGTCGACAGCTATGTGCCTTATGCAGGTGCTTTAAAAGATGGCGTAAACACAACTTTGGCTAAAGTTAGGCACACAATGTGTAATTGCGGTGCACTTACAATTGAGCAATTGCAAAAAGATGCAAAGCTGACAGTTGTTTCATCAACAAGTATTGTAGAGGGCGGAAGCCATGATGTAATACCAAAAAATACTTCAGGCGTGACATTTGAATAAATAATAAAATTATATTTAGCATACCAAAAACATGAATTTGTTTTGGTATGCTAAATTTTTTTAATATTAAAGCAAAATCGGATGTTATAATGCATAAAAAACAAGGGAAAATTTTGGCTGAACAACCAAGTAAAATCTAATTGCGAATATTTCATAACTTTTGTGTAAATTGTATATAAATTGTAATAATTGTTCCGTAATATGAAATGAGATTAGTTATAAACGACAGAATTTTCAGCGATTTATCAATATAATGCTGAAATTAATTGTAGTTAATGCTAAAATCTTGTAAATGCTTTGAATATCTGTTATTATGATTATGAAAAGAGTAAATTTAAGTTGAATTACATGTGTTTTAGGCACTTAATTCACTGTTTAAAAAGTGAACAAAAAATAAATATAAACCTAAAAAAATGTCTTTGGATTTTGGGTTTTGTTTTATTGCAAAAATGTAATGAAATGGAGAAAAAATATGAAATATTGTTTTTCAGGTTTTTCCGATGAAATCTCCGATGATTTAAATGAGCAAATCAGGGTTGTGAAAAGCCTTGGGATGGAGTACATATCGTTAAGAGGAATTAACGGAAAAAACATAGGCGATTTCACCGCGCAGGAATTTGAAACAGATGTTTTGCCTGTTTTAAATGCAGAGGGCATCAAAGTTTCTTCTATAGGCTCGCCTATAGGCAAAGTTTTTATTGATGATGAAGAAGGCTTTAAAAAACAAATGAATATGCTAAGGCAAATTTGTGAAATTGCAAATATGCTTGATTGCAAATATATAAGAATGTTCAGCTTCTTCATTAAAAAAGAAGAAAACTATGACGATTACGAAGCGCAAGTAGTTGAAAAATTGAAACAATTTGTGGCAGTGGCAGAAAAATACAAAGTGATTTTATTGCACGAAAACGAAAAAGATATTTTTGGCGACATTGCAAGGCGTTGTGCTGTGATGTTCGAGCAAATTAAATCGCCGTATTTTAAAGCGATTTTTGACTTTGCAAACTTTGTGCAATGTGGCGAGGACACATTAAAGGCTTATGAAATAATGAAAGAGCATATTGTGTATTTCCACATAAAAGACGCAAGTTATTCTGTAAGTTATAATGTGCTTTGCGGCACAGGCGACGGCAAAACCGAAGAAATTTTAAAGATGGCATTCGACAGTGGCTATGAGGGATTTTTAACATTAGAACCACATCTTGCTATGTTTGGCTCACTAAAAGATTTAGAGCTTGATGAAGTTGAACAAGTTGTAAATACTCAGGCTGAAATCGATGGAGCAACAGGCTATAAAATGCAATATGAAGCAATAAAAGAAATATTAAATAAAATTGGTGTTTAAGTTTTTATTCGACTTTAAAATAATTATAATTGGCCGTAAATTCGGCAGAATGGAGTACTAAAATGAGTAAAGTAAAATTAGGTATTATCGGTGTAGGACAACAAGGTGGTTTTTATCTTTCAATGTTCACAGGAGAGGCATTGAAACCGGGCGGCATGCCGGCAGCTAAAAAAGAATTTGAAAACTGTGAACTTGGCGCAGTTTGCGATACTAACCCACAAATTCGTGAAATGATTGCTGCAAAATTCCCTGATATTAAAGTATATGATAATTATATTGATATGCTTGATGGCGGCCTTGTTACAGCTGTTGTTACAACTGTTCCTCACTATTTACACCCTGAAATCGGCATTGAAGCTATGAAACGCGATATTCATGTGCTTTTAGAAAAACCGGCAGGCGTTTACACAAAACAAGTTGAAGAAGTTATCAATATGGCTGCTTCTAAGCCGGAGCTAACTTTCGGTGTGTTCTTTAACCAAAGAATGAACCCACTATACAGAAAATTAAAAGAGATTATCGATAATGGTGATATTGGTAATATTCGCCGTACAAACTGGATAATCACAACATGGTATCGTCCACAAGCTTATTATAACATGAGCGATTGGCGTGCAACATGGAAAGGCGAAGGCGGCGGCGTTTTGGTTAACCAAGCACCTCATCAAATCGACCTTTTACAATGGCTTTGCGGTATGCCAAAAAGCGTTTATTCAAAAGTAAAATATGGCTATAAACGTGATATCGCTGTTGAAGATGAAGTTACAGCAGTTCTTGATTACGGCAATGGTGCAACAGGCGTTTTTGTAACTTGCACACATGACCTTATCGGCACAGATCGTCTTGAAATTTTAGGCGATAAAGGTAAAATTGTTGTTGAGGGTTCAAAAACAGCAACTGTTACTCGCATGGCAAAAACAGAGCAAGAAGTTAATGCTGAAACACAAGATGTTATGCAAGTTTACAAATTGATGATGGGCGGCGCTATGGGCGGCGACGACACTATGGGCGGCTTAATCAGCAAAGAAGTTATCGAGTTCCCAAGTGCATGGGGCGAGCAACACGCAGACGTTATCAGGAATTTCTCTGCTGCAATAGCAACAGGTTCTCCTTTAGTTGCACCTGGCAGCGATGGCATTAACGGTGTTCGTTTGGCAAATGCAATTCATCTTTCAAGCTGGCTTGATGAAGAAGTTAGCACAGATTTCGATGCAGATTTATTCCTTGCAAAATTGCAAGAAAAAATTGACAGCGAAAAATAATTAGTTTTATTTATAACGTGATAGCGTAAGATTTATGCTTGCGCTATCACAATTAAAAAATATGTTTCATGTGTTTTTTAATAAAGAACGGAGAAAACGATGTTAAAAGTAGCAGTAGTGGGCCTTGGTACAATTGCGCCCGTACATTTACACGCAATAGAAAAATGTGAAGAAGCACAGCTTGTATGCGTATGTGATATAAACGAGGATAAAAAACCAAAAAGCGACATACCTTTTTACACAGATATGCAAACCATGATAGATGCACATGAAATTGATTGCGTGCATATTTGTTTGCCACATTATTTACATGATGAAGCTGTAGAGCTTTTTGCAAAAAACGGCATAAATGTGTTTACAGAAAAGCCTGTTACATTATCTTATGAAAGAGCTAAAAAGCTTTTTGACTTAGAGCAAAAATATAATGTAAAAATTGGTGTGTGCCTACAAAACAGGTATAACAACACCAGTGTTATATTAAAAGATATCGTGGTAAAAGAGAAATATGGCGCAATTAAAGGTGCAAAAGGCATAGTTACATGGCAGCGCACACAAGAGTATTACAACGAGGCACCTTGGCGTGGAACATGGGCAGAGGCAGGCGGCGGTTGCATGATAAACCAAAGCATTCACACGCTGGATTTGCTTGAGTTCATTGTTGGCGATGCAAAAAGTGTAAATGCAATTGTGGGTAATCTTTCTTTGCCTGACATTGAAGTTGAAGACACAGTTGTTGCTAATTTAACTTATAAAAACGGAACAAACGGTATATTTTTTGCAACAAATGCATATTGTTCAAATTCAAATGTAGAAATTGAAATTGTATGCGAAAATGGCGTGCTTAAAATGGAAGACAATAAATGCTTCGTTACAGAAAATGGTAAAGAACGTAAATTGTTGGGCGAAGATGTTAAATTGGAAGGCTCTAAACACTATTATGGTGCAAGCCATTTAATGGCGATAAAAGCCTACTACAGTGCAATTGCTGATAATTCATGTGAATATATTTCGCTTATGCAGGCATCACGTTCATTGCATGTAATTGATATGATTCAAGAATCGGGAAAACAAAGAAAAGAAATGGAGTTGTTTTAAATGGGAAGAGCTAAAATTGGCGTACAAATGATGATATTTAGAGAACTTGTTAAAAAAGACGGTGCATATGAGGTTCTTAAAAAAATAAGTGACATAGGCTTTAAATGTGTTGAGATTTCTCAAGTTGATATGACGAGTGAAAATGTTGCAGAAATTAAACGTGCTTGTGAAGACTTTGGCATTGATATTGCAGCCATGAGTGCAAGCCTTGAGGCTATGATGCCGGGCATGGAAGCACTTTCAACAGATTATGATAAAATAGTTGCAGACTGCAAAACACTAAACTGTGATTATTTGCGTATAGGCATGATGCCATTTAATTATTTGAACTCAAAAGAGTTGAACATGGAATTTGCAAACAAAGTTGAAGCCATGGCTGAAAAATTAGAGGCAGATGACATCAAACTTTATTACCATAATCACCATGTTGAATTTATTAAATATGATGGCCAATATATGCTTGATATCATTCGTGATAACACAAGTAAAATGGGCTTTGAAATTGACGTGCACTGGGTGCAACGTGGCGGTTTAAACCCTGTTGAGTATATTAAAGGATACAAAGGCCGTTTAGAATTATTACATCTTAAAGATTACAGAATCGGAGCACCTGATTTTTCAAATTGTGGACAAGACATGATGAAAATGTTCGGCGCTTTCATGAATATTGTTCAATTTGCAGAGATTGGCGAAGGCAATTTAGATTTCCCTGCAATCATTGAATCAGGCATTGAAACAGGCGCAAAATACTTGATAATAGAGCAAGACGATACTTATGGAAAAGACCCATACGAAGCACTTGCACTATCCAGAGCTAATTTGATTAAAATGGGCTATGAGGATATGTTTTAACAATAGCTAATCCACCCCTCTCACAGGGTGATTTAAAAAATCGAAACTTTGTTTCGAACAAAACCACTCTTTCTATAGAGTGGTTTTTGATTTTTGTGCATAAATATTGTCGCTATAGTATGTAATTATTTATATTTACAAAACACTTGATTTTTTATGCAACAAGATGTATAATATACATATAACTATGCATAAATATGCAATATAATTTATTATAAAATTAATACAATAATTAAAGGTGAAGAAAAAATGTATAAAGTGTTCGTAGACGGAAGCGTTGGTACAACTGGTTTGCGCATAGTGCAAAGGCTTAGTGAAAGAGAAGAAATCGAGCTTATAGTTTTGAACGAAAGCGAAAGAAAAATATTAAGTTCTCGTATAAATGCAGCAAAAAATGCAGATTTAACTATTTTGTGCTTACCTGATGACGCTGCAAAAGAAATTGTTGCCAATTTGCCGGACGATGCAAAAATATGCGATACAAGCACAGCTCACCGAACAAATGACGAATGGGTTTACGGATTTGCTGAGATTAATAATCGACGAAATGACATTAAAAATGCTAATAAGGTGGCGGTTCCGGGTTGCCATGCAAGTGGGTTTATTGCGCTTGTTGCGCCTTTAGTTGAAAACAAAATTTTGCCAAAGCAAACACAGCTTACTTCGTGGTCGCTTACAGGATATACAGGCGGCGGCAAAAGCATGATAGCTGAATATGAAGCCGATGAAATAGAAGAAAAATACGAGGCACCAAGGGCATATGCATTAGGCTTGAAGCATAAGCATTTGCCTGAGATGAAAAAAATAAGCGGCATAGAAAAAACACCGCTTTTTTGCCCGATAGTTGCAGACTTTGCAAGGGGTATGGCGGTGTATGTGCCACTTTTTGCAAAAGATTTTACAGATTTTAATGCAAATAGCCTTGTGCATACCTTTAAAACTTATTATAATGGAGAAAAGGGTGTTATCGTGCATGAATTTGGCGAAACACCCGACAATGGTTTTTTAAATGCTAATTTTGCAGCATACAGCGATTTAATGCATATTTTCTGTTATGCTAATGAAGAAGAAGGACAAATTTTGCTTACATGTGTGTTTGACAATTTAGGCAAAGGCAGTTCGGGTGCGGCGATACAATGCATGAATATAATGCTCGGTCTACCTGAAAGAGACGGGCTTGAATAAAGAGGAGAAAAAATGGAACAGTGCAAAAACGGAGTATGTGCACCCAAGGGTTTTAGTGCAAGTGGAGTGCATTGCGGAATAAGAAAAAACAAAGAAAAATATGATTTAGCGCTTATAAAAAGCGATGTTAAATGTAGTGCGGCGGCAGTTTACACAACAAACAAGGTTAAAGGTGCGCCTTTAATCGTGACAAAGGAACATTTAATTGACGGACAAGCGCAAATTATTATATGTAATAGCGGCAATGCAAACACATGCAACCCAAATGGATATGAAGTGGCAAAGCAAATTTGTGATATCGTTGCAGAAAGTGCAAATATCAGTGCCGAGGACGTGCTTGTTAACTCGACAGGTGTAATAGGGCAAGAGCTTTTGCTAGAGCCGTTTGAAAAAGGTGTGCCACAAGCATATGCTAATTTAAAATACGACGGAGGCTTTGATGCCGCAACCGCGATAATGACAACAGACACTTGCGAAAAAGAAGTAGCGTTTAAATTTGAAATAGGCGGTAAAACTTGCCATATAGGCGCCATCGGCAAAGGCAGTGGAATGATTCACCCCAATATGGCAACGATGCTTATTTTTATTACTTGTGATGTTAATATTACGCCTGAATTATTGCAAAAGGCGCTTAGCGAGGATATCATCGATACATTTAACCAAGTTAGCGTCGATGGGGATACATCCACAAATGACACAGTAATTATAATGGCAAATGGGCTTTCCCAAAATGATTTAATCGACAGTGAAAACGAAGATTATATTTGTTTTACAAAGGCATTAAATGCTGTAACAACTTATATGTCTAAGGAAATAGCAAAAGATGGTGAAGGCGCAAGCAAGCTTTTGGAATGTATTGTGACAGGCGCAAACAATAAGCAAAACGCAAGAACGATAAGCAAAAGTGTAGTATGTTCAGATTTGTTTAAATCTGCAATGTTTGGCGAAGATGCAAACTGGGGCAGAGTGCTTTGTGCAATTGGGTATGCCGATGGAGATTTTGATATCAGCGGCGTAAGCGTTGTTTTACAAAGCGAACACGGCAGTGTTAAAGTGTGCGAAAACGCAATGCACGCACCCTTTAGCGAGGAAATTGCCGCAAAAGTGCTTAAGGCGAAAGAGATACAAATCTTGATCGATATGAATGACGGCAATGAAAATGCAATTGCATGGGGCTGTGATTTAACATATGATTATGTGAAAATTAATGGTGATTACAGGACGTAAAATCGATATTATTTATGTTAGCATGCAAAAGCGTGTTGCGCTGCACAAGCGTGTTAGCATGCACACGATTATAATTTATTATGAATTTAATTAGCGCGCTGCAAAAAATGAATTGGTCAATTTAAGTTTGCGTGAATTTGTATTAATGCTATATCGGCTAAAGTAGCGATTTTTCACTATATCCATAATGACAAAACTATATAAAATACAATAATTGGGGATAAAATTATGAGCAATCACGAAAAAATAAAAACAGAACAAATGGTGAAAGTTTTAAGCGAGGCGCAGCCATTTATTTGCAATTACAGAGGCAAGACGATTGTTGTGAAATATGGCGGTAGTGCGATGGAAAATCAATTGCTTAAAGCCGCTGTTATGCACGACCTTGTGACGCTTTCGCTTTTGGGTATACGTGTTATTTTAGTGCATGGCGGCGGGCCAGAAATTAATAGCCAGCTTAAAAAAATAGGTAAAGAGCCACAATTCATCAATGGTTTGCGTGTTACAGATTTTGAAACTATGGACGTCGTGCAGCAAGTGCTTGCAGGCAAGGTGAATAAGGATTTAGTCGCACTTTTAAAAGGCTATGGTGTAGGGTTGTGCGGCATGGATGGCAATATTTTAAAATGCAAAAAAAAGAAAACAAATCCGGATTTAGGTTTTGTTGGAAGTATAAAAAATGTTGATGTTACGCTTATAAATTATTTAATGGACAGCGGTTTTATACCTGTAATAGCAACTGTTGGCGTTGATAGCGAAGGCATAGCATATAATATAAATGCAGATACCGCCGCATGCAAAATTGCAATTGCACTGCAAGCGGAAAAGCTTATTTCGATGACAGATGTTGTGGGGCTTTTACAAGATAAAGACGATGATACGACATTAATTGAAGAAGTGGAAATAAATGAAGTTGAAGCGCTTATGGAAAACGGAATAATAAGTGGCGGAATGATACCGAAAATTAATGGCTGTGTAGAATGTATTGAAAAGGGCGTGCGACAAGCCGCTATTATCGATGGACGAATGGAGCACTCTGTTTTAATGGAGATATTCTCTAAAAAAGGTAGCGGAACACTTTTATACAGTGCGGAGGAATAAAGATGAGCGCATACGATGAAAAGCAGATAAAAATTGATGATAAAGAATATATTGCAGGCACTTACGGTAGAAATAATGTGGTTTTAACAAAAGGAAAAAACTGTGAAGTGTATGATGCAAATAATAAAAAGTATTTAGATTTTACAAGTGGAATTGGCGTAAATAGTTTGGGCTTTTGTGATGATAATTGGATTAATGCTGTGACAGAGCAATTAAAACTTTTACAGCACACCAGTAATTTATATTATACCGAGCCATGTGTGACACTTGCAAAAGAGCTTTGCACAAAAACAGGCATGAAAAACGTATTTTTTGCCAACAGCGGTGCAGAGGCAAATGAAGGTGCAATAAAAGCGGCACGAAAATACTCTTTTGATAAATATGGGCAGGAGCGCTACACAATTGTGACGCTTGACGGTAGTTTTCACGGCAGAACTCTTGCGGCATTAACCGCCACAGGCCAAGATGCTTTTCACCCAAGCCATTTTGCTCCGTTTCCAAGTGGTTTTGCCTATGTAAAGGCAAACGACTTTACACAAATGCAAAACTATATTAACGAAGATAAAAGCGTTTGCGCCATAATGCTTGAAATTGTTCAAGGTGAGGGTGGCGTTGTTTTAATCGAAGAAGAATATTTGAAAAATATTGAGAATTTATGCAAAGAAAATGATATTTTATTAATTGTAGATGAAGTGCAAACAGGCATAGGAAGAACCGGAACATTGCTTGCAATTGAGCAATATGGGATAAAAGCCGATATAATTACGCTTGCAAAAGGACTTGGTGGTGGCCTGCCAATAGGCGCAATTTTATTTGGGGAGAAAACACAAAAAACCTTTGGCGCAAGCGACCACGGAAGCACATTCGGAGCGAATCCTGTTGTGTGTGCCGGTGCGAATGAAGTGTTAAAAAGGCTGACACCGCAGTTTTTACAAGAGGTTAAACAAAAGGGTGAGCTTTTAAAAAGCAAGCTTGAAAAAATTGATAAAATCAAAGAAGTTAACGCAAAAGGTCTTATGTTTGGGATAGTGTTAAATGACGATATTACGGCAAAAGATGTGCTTTTAAAATGCGAAGAAAAAGGTCTTTTATGCCTTACTGCAAAAACAAAATTGAGGTTATTGCCACCGCTTACAGTTAGTGAAAATGATATAAATGAAGCAGTGAAAATTATTGAAAATGTATTGGAGGAAATGTAAGATGAAACATTTATTGAAGATGTCTGATTTATCAACCGCAGAAATTATTGAAATTTTAGATTTGGCAGATGAGTTAAAACTTGCACAAAAACAAGGCAAGAAACAAGAGCATTTAAGCGGAAAAAGTGTTGCATTAATTTTTTCTAAAGCGTCAACACGTACACGTACAAGTTTCGAAGTTGGCATTTATCAAATGGGTGGTAATGGTGTATATTTAAACGCAAATGATTTACAAATTGGTAGAGGTGAGCCTGTTGAAGATACAGCGCGTGTAATGGGGCGTTATTTTGATGGGATAATGATAAGGACTTTTGAGCAAAGTGAAGTGCAAGCACTTGCCGATTATTCAGGGATACCTGTTATTAACGGGTTGACAGATTATGCGCATCCGTGTCAAATATTGGCTGATTTACAGACAATTCGTGAGCATAAAAAGCGCCTAGAGGGGCTTAAAATGTGTTATATCGGCGATGGAAATAATGTTGCGAATAGTTTAATTGTTGGTGCGGTTAAAACCGGAATGAAGATGACATGTGTGTGCCCAGAGGGGTATTATCCAGCGCAAGATGTTATTGATTTAGCGAATGCTACAGGGAATTTCACTTTGTTAAATGACCCTAAAGAGGGTGCTGTTGATGCTGATGTGCTTGTTACCGATGTTTGGGCGAGCATGGGGCAAGAGGGCGAGGCTGAAAAACGCAAAATTGCGTTTGACGGGTATCAAATTAACGATGAACTTTTGAAATTAGCGAAAAAAGATGCGATGATACAGCATTGTTTGCCTGCGCATAGAGGCGAAGAAATTACAGCAGAAGTTTTTGAAGCGCATGCAAATGAAATTTTCGACGAAGCCGAAAACCGTATGCACGCACAAAAAGCTGTTATGGCTTTGTTAATGGCCTAACTTACTTTTCTTTTCTAAAAAAGAAAAGTAAGCAAAAGAAAATAAACACGCTACAAA
>CAYJGV010000061.1:0-13081 GCA_964369715.1 uncultured Bacteroides sp.
AACGCTGTGCTCTTAGGTCCGCAACAAAGAACAATCACAATCGCTCGCTAACAATAAGATTGACATACGCTCACGATTACATTGTTCTAATTGTTGCTAAAGTGTGCTAATTGTCAGCTTTGTTTATATCCCATAAGTTTTATTTAAAACTTTGTTTTATTTGCTAACTTTATGAATTGCACTTTAATTTCGTATTATTTATATTTACAAAATAGCGACTCTACCAATTTGGTAGAGTCGCTATTTTACGGTTTATTATATTATTAATTGCCAAAGGTGAAGCGAGATGTCATTGTTTTTAGAGTGTGTGCTTGGCTTAGAAGTTCTTCACTTACAGAAGCTGTTTGCTCTGCGGCACTAGTGTTGATGTCTACTACTGAAGCTATTTGCTCCACGCTGGATTTAATTTGTTCGGCAGATACAGATTGACTTTCAGTAGCGCCGGCAATATCATCGACAAGTGTGCTAAGTTTAGACGCTCCTTCAAAAATATTTGTGATAGAAGCAGAAGTGGACTGAGCCACTTTGTTGCCTTGCTCTACAGCCGATAAGGTCTCTTCAATCAGTGTGGCTGTATCTCTTGCCGAATTTGCAGAACGAGATGCTAAATTGCGTACTTCTTCTGCTACCACAGCAAATCCTTTTCCTGAAACACCTGCGCGTGCAGCTTCTACGGCCGCATTAAGTGATAATATATTTGTTTGGAATGCGATATCATCGATGGCTTTGATAATATCTCTGATTTCGTGTGATTTATCATTAATTTGTTCCATAGCACGCATCATATCTTGCATTTGTGCGTTGCTTAATTGTAAAGATTCCTGCGTTGCTGTATTTGCTATTTTAACATTTCGTGCATCCTCGGCAGTTTGTTTAATTCTGGCAGACACTTCATCTACTGAAACGGTTAACATCTTAATAGCCGATGACTGCGAGTTTGCCCCTTGTGACATGGCCTGCGCATTATTTGCCAATTGCTCGCTGCCCCCACGCACTAAGTTTGATGATTTTTGTATTTGTTTTAGTGTTGCTGGCAGCTCTTTGTTGATTTTGTTATATGCTGTGGATAACGGGGCATAGTCGCCTTTGAATAACTGCCCGCTAATTTCTTTATGGGTGAAATCGCCTTGTGACATAGCAGCAAGGCCTCCGCTAAGTTCGCTAATAATGCTTGACACATTTGATACCATCTCTTTTGTAGAACCTACCAACACGCCAATTTCATTTTTGCCGGCTTTTAAATCCAAATTATATGTCAAATTGCCTTTGGAGATTTCGAGCAGAGCATTCGAACAGTCTGCAATGGGTTTAATTAAGCTGTTTTTAATCATCACTTCAGATATAAACTGAACTACCATAATTAATAAAAGCAAAATCGCCATTACAATATATATCAATGTGTTTTGAAAAATAGCGTCTGCCACAAGCTGATTAGTTCGTGTGTCTATCATCTCGCTCAGTTCTACTTGTAAAACAGCTATTTGGGCTAATCCGTTTTCGTATTCGTCACCAAAAACACTTTCCATTGCTTTTTGCGTATCACCCGCTGTTACAGAGTCCATTGCGGCACTTTCCAGCGGAATGAGATTGTTTGAAATAGACTGCATTTGTGTAATAATGGCAATCTCATTTTCTGCAATTCCTATAGATTGCATATTTTCAACACCAATATCTCTGTTTTTTAAAGTGTTTACTTCTTCCCAATAATTATCGAAGTGCGCAATATCACTTGTAGCGGCATATGCTCGCACTTCTGAGGTTAAATAAGCCGATCCATCCATGAATCGATTCAAATTTATTATCAAATCTGCTCTATTTGCACTAAATTCATTGCTGCGTACACTTAATATTACAGACCCAATAAAAGACAATATTAGCAAGAGTACAAGAATTGATACTGTAATAATTCTTAACCGTTGCATAGTAGAAGCTTTTAAAGACATATTATTACCTTCTCTCCTAATTTTATGTAAGGTGTGTTTCGGCATCGAAAATATATCAATTGAGTGTGAATATGATATAATAATTAATTCTATGTAGTGTAAAGAGTAAAAAATATTTCAGACGTGAATTTCTTGCCTTTCCTTTAAATAGATTTAGGAGTGCTTTGTATAGCAACACTCCCATCAGTGGAGATGTTGAAGTTGAATATGTGTATAAATTTTGTTCGTGTTTTTTCTGTTTTGCATCACCCCGGTATACGATAATATTTTATATATAATTGAATTTACTTTTAATATTTTTACATCACCATATTAAGATACACAATTGGTCAGATATAACAAAACAAGCAATTGTTTTATTCGTAGTTCAAAATACGATAAAGTGAATTAGCAAGCTATATAAAATATAGCAAGACAAGCATATAAAATTTAGAGAATTATCATTTAAAATGCTTGTAAGCTTCATATTAGATACTTTTTATATAAAAATTATACTCAAATAATTTTACTTAGTCAACAATTTTCGACAAAAAAATTGCAAAATGTTGGAAAAATTTGTTTTAAATTCCCTGTGTGATTTTCTCGGATAAAGCATGATAATAAGGCAGGGTATCATGATACCCTGCCTTTGCTTTTTTCAATATTAAAAAGAAAAAACAAGACAAAGCAGCACAATGAAATTGACAAATGCTGTTTTTTTTTGTATAATAAATTCTGCTCTGCAGATACTATCGATACTAGAAATATTTACTGTTATTTAGGGGCTAGACAAGTGGCTATATTGCACTATGGCAGGGCGAGGGCGCGGTAAAATGACGCTAGCATACAGAGATATTTAATTTACATAAAATATTTGACTATGTAAATTATCGATATGAATATATAATTTCAAATAATAACCATCGGCTTTTATAAGCACGATGGTCTTTTTGTATTATATTCTTTAAAAGCAAATTATATATGGTAGCTATACGCTTTTTAGTGCAATGCGCATGCCGATTTACATTAACTTAAATTAATATAAATGTTTATTTATAAAAAGCAAGAAAGTTTTACAGAATAGATGATTTCAAATAAAATTAACATTAAAACAAAAAAGGATATTAAAATGAAAAAAATCAGAACAATTGTTATGCAGCATATGATAGGCGTAAACCTTTTAACTATTTTGGTTTTGTGTGTTGTGCTTATGTCATTTGTTATGGCTAGCTTTTTCAGCGATATAAACGCAGAGCAAATTGATACTTTAGAACAAATTTCTCAAAGGGCTTTAGTTATCCAAAATGCATCAATAGTTACTGCACAGCAGATAGAAGACGTTTTTGGACAACGATTGTTAAATTTGTCATATTCTGAGGATGACTTAATTATAAATGAGCTTGATAGTATGTACCAAACAATTGATGATTTTTATGGCGAAATCGGTGTGCCGTTATCTGTTTTAATATTAATGAAAGATGGATTTGAATATTTTTCTGAAAACGAAACAGATAGAGACACACATGCTATTAAAACAAATTATTGGTATATCAATAATTTTATAAGCGACAATAACGATGTTTGGGTGCACAGATTTGAAGATGAAAAGGCAGAAACAGGCAATGTTTTATCATATGGAGAAATTTTGAGAGACGCAGAAGGCAATTATCAAGGCATAATATTGGTTTCTTCAACAGAAGAACATTTTTACGATTTATATGCAAATTTAATAACGCAAAACAGTGTTGTTTATATTTTAGATGAAAACGGCAATGCAATAAGTCATACAAATAAAAATTTAATCAATGTGCAACTAATGCATATGAAATCTTTTTTTGATAGATATGAAAGAAATAATGTAACCATCGAAATGAAAAAAAACACACCAACACTTGTTGCAACTTATTATAACGAACAAAGCAAGTGGACAATTGTGCGTGAAACCTCTATTTTTGCTGTTTTTAACGAATACGCAAGTGTTTTTATTGTGTTTACGGCAATAGTGCTTATAGCAATTTTAATTCTGGTTTTAATTTCTTCGTGGTCAATTTCAAAGCGGATTTCAAACCCATTAGAGGAATTTAGAAATAAACTTTTGCTAGCTTCAAATGCAAGTTTTCACAAGATGGAATCTATGGGAACATGCAGAGAAGTTTACGAAGTAACGCTTATTTATAATGATATGGTAACAAAAATTGAAGAGCTTATAGAGTGCACAAAAAATAATGAAAGAGCTAAACGTGCACAAGAACTTAAATTTTTGCAATTGCAAATGAAACCGCATTTTTTACACAATACACTTTTTTCTATAAGATGTTTAATTGAGCTTGGAGACACAAAAAAAGCTGTGCACATGATGGATAATTTCATGAAGGTTTTAAAAGTGCCAATTCAAGCAAAGTCAGATTCAATTAAACTTATAGATGAGCTTGAAATTGCCAAAGCATATTTCGAGCTTATGAAAATAAAATATGGGTGTGATATAGAGCTTTACTATGATTGCGAAGACACTGTTAAAACGTTTTTGGTGCCTCGTTTAATTTTACAACCTATAATTGAAAATGCAATTTTACACGGGGTTGACGATAAGAATGAAGAAAGCCGTATGGCTATAGAAATTTATGCTTACACACAAGAGGATTTTGTTGTTGTGAAGGTTAGCGATAACGGCGTTGGAATGACGCAAAATGAACTAGACCAAATTTGGTGTGAAACACAGCATAAATCTACCAATAATAACAGCATAGGGCTTAAAAATATACGTGAGCGTGTAAAACTAGCATATGGTGAACAAAGCAATGTAATAGTTAAAAGCCAAAAATGGGAAGGAACAGAGATTACAATAAAAATGCTTGAAAATAATAATTATGGGGTGCAGATAAATGAATAATATTTTAGTTGTAGATGACGAAATGCCCATTAGAGAATGGATAGGAATGTGCGCAAGAAATAATGAGAACACCAAAGAAGTTATAACTGCAAAAAACGGGGCTGAGGCAATCGAAATTGTAAAAAATAATATTTTCGATATAGTGTTTACAGACATTACCATGCCCAAAATTGATGGTTTGACATTGTTGGAGTTTATTAAAAAACACAGCCCAAAAACTGTTGTAATTATTATGAGCGTGCATAAAGAATTTGAGTATGCACGAAACGCAATTAAAGCAGGTGCAGCAGATTATATTGTGAAAAATGAAATAGATCAAGAAATTATAAATACGATTTTAAATAAATACACAAAAGAAAATAATATAATTATTAATGATAAAAACAGTAATATTGACCTTATACTGGCAAGTAATTATATAAAAGAAATTTTGAGCAACCCAAATGTGCAGAGCAGTAAAAGTTCATTACAAACACATAAAATAATGTTGGAAGCAGATGGTAATTGGGGCTTTTTTGTTGTTGCATTGCCAAACTCGCTAAATGGGTTTGAAAACACGTGTGCTTTGCGAAATTGTGAACTTAAAAATAAATATTATATATCCTATGGTGATGACAATTTATTGTTTTTTTCAAATATAAGTGCAAATGAAAATGATATATTAAACAATCTTCATGTTGAATTAAAACAAAAATGCGATAAAAATATAGGTTGCAGTAAACTATACAACGATATAACAAAATTTAAAAATGCTGTTATTGAAGCTGTTTTAAATAGAAGTGCAGATTTTTACCATGGGGAAATTAGCAATGATGATACACATAATATTGGAATAAATTCACATTATCTTGAAACTAAATATAAAAAAGAAGTTGTGGAATTGGCTTTTGAAATAAACAAAATAAGCTGTATAGACCCATTTGCAAAACAAAAAGTGGTAAATAGCATGACGATGTTAATTGATTATTTAAAGCTTACAATGATAAGTGACATACTTTTTGTGCGTGTTTTATTGCAAGACATTGTGCAAAATTTATGTGAGCATTTTAATAATTTGCAATTGTGTGAAAATATAAATACAAAAATAGAAACCGAATATAATTTTGTAAATATGCAAAAATATTTGTTTGAATTTATAAACGAACTTGTGAGTGATTGCACTTATTCGGACAATATTAAAAGCACGCTTAAATACATAGATGAAAATTACAAACAAAATATCTCAATGAGTGACGCGGCAAAACGCTTGTTTTTGAATGAAGAATATTTCAGCAGGCTTTTTAAAAGTGAGGTAGGGCTAACATTTACTAATTATTTAAACAATTTAAGAATGACTAAAGCGAAAGAACTGATTTTAGAAAGCAATATAAAAATTAATGCCGTAGGAGAAATGGTAGGAATTAAAAACCCAAAATATTTCTCGATGCTATTTAAAAAGCATCATAATATTACACCCTCAAAATTGAGGGAGGAAATGTCAAAATAGTGGTATTGTTTTTGAAAAAAATGGTATACAACAATAGTAAATGTCAAAAAAACAGCTAAATGTGTCAATATTGTTAGTTTAATGTTAATAAAATGTTAGATATAATTAAACTCGTAGAAAACTACTAATTATATTTTGAGGAGAAAAATAATGAAAAAAAGATTAATGACAATTCTTGCACTTGTACTTGTTGCAGTATTCATGCTTGCAGCATGCGCACCACCTGCATCAACCGATACACCGGCAGACACAACAGGAGATACTTCAACTGAAACAACAGATGAAGCAAGCGGCGAAAAAACTGTTGTTCGTGTTGGCACACAAGCAATCATGGTTGGTACACCATTAGATTATGCATTAAAAAACAATATGTTTGATGATACAAGCATCGAAGTTGAGCGTATTTTATTCCCAACAGGCGCTCCAATAAACGAGGCTTTCTCAGCAAAACAAATTGATATCGCATTAAACGGCCTTGCAACTGTTTATGCTGTTGCAGCAGGCGACGTTACATGGGTTGGCGAAATCAACATTGCATCAGGCATGGCAGTATATGTTCGCCCTGATAGCCCAATTGCAGCAGAAGACCCAGGCTTTGAAAACGCACCTGACGTTCGTGGTAGCGTTGAAACAATGACAGGCATTCAAGTTTTAGGCCCCTTAGGTAATGCAGAACAATATAATGCAAGCACGTGGATGGAAATGTTCGGCTTAACAGCTACAGATTACGAGATGTTGCACATGGATAGAGGCCCAGCAGCTCAAGCATTCTTAGCAGGCGAGGGCGATGCTATTGCTTCTCACCCACCTTACACATATCAACTTGAAGATGCAGGCATGATTAATGTTGGCCCTATCGGTCAAACATCAGGCACAAATCTAATGGATGGTATTGCTGTTAGAAATGATTATTTAGCAGAAAACAGAGAAGTTGTTTTAGAGTTCATGAAAGTTATCTACGAAGCACAAGAAATTTTATCAACAGATGATGAAATTGCATATCAAGCATGCATGGATTACTACACAGAAAACGGCAAAGAATACACAGAAGAAGAAGTTAGAACAGAAGTTGCAGAGCGTAGCTTTGTAGGCGAAGAATATTTCCGCAGTGCAGATTACAGCTTAGGTTCAGTTATGTACGGCATGGGCGAGTTCTATGTTAGCGATGGCAAAATCGACCCATCTTTATACGAGAACATTCCTGGCGGAATTGACAGCTCTTTAATTTCAGAAATTTATGGCTTTGATATTCCAGTATTCACACCGGCAGAATAATATAATTTAAAATTTTAATTTAAAGGGACTATGACGGAATTAATGTATTGAACAAAAACCGGTAGTGATGGATGACTATATCGTCTTCACAGATAGTATTGCAAATTTGTTCAATCTGCTAATTATTTCTATTTCGTCACAGCCCCTTTAAATATAAGCAAGTAAATTTAATAAGGAGATTATCATGAAAGGTAAATCAATAAAATATACGATGATTAGCGTAATTTCAGTTAGTGTTTTTATAGCTATATGGTATATTTGTACAGATGTCTTGAAACTGGTTGAACCTATTACATTACCTAGCCCAATAAAAGTTGTCACTTCGTTTTTTGATAAGCTTACAAATCCAAATCCGGATGGTGCAACACTTATAGAACACGTTACATCAAGCCTTAATATAACACTTACAGGATATTTCTTTGCTGTTTTAGTAGGTGTGCCTTTGGGCATAGCTATGGCTTGGTACCATAAAGTAGATTTATATGTAAGACCTATTTTCGATTTATTAAAACCAATTCCCGGTGTTGCCTGGGTGCCATTAATGATTATTATCATGGGCATAGGTTTTATGTCTAAAGTTACAGTTATTTTTATTGCTGCAATTGTGCCTGTGCTTTTAAATACATATTCAGGCGTTAAGCAAACAAAAGATGTTCACCTTTGGGTTGCGCGCACATTTGGCGCTTCAGATATGCAAATGCTTAAAAAAGTTGCAATTCCAACAGCATTGCCTTTTGTTATGACAGGCGCAAGGGTTGCACTTGGCTCTGCTTGGACAACAATTGTTGCGGCAGAACTTATTGCAAGCACAAGTGGCATTGGCTTTATGATACAACAAAGCCGCGGAATATACCGCCCCGATATTATTATTGTGGGCATGGTAACAATCGGTTTAATCGGTTCTGTTTTGGTATTTATTTTAGGCAAAATTGAAAAATTATTGGTGAAAGGAAAGAGAGACGTATGAATTTAGAAAGAACACAAAGTAAATTCGAAGGCGCAATTGCTGCCACAATTTCTATATTTGTATTTTTAGTAATATGGCAACTTGGCACAATGTTTACAGATTTAGGCATACTCTTACCATCACCAATAGAGGCGCTTACAGGTTTTGCACAAAGCTTTGTGGAACCAATCGGTTATCACACAATGTTTTGGCATATTTATTGGAGTGTATATCGTGTTTTACCGGCATATATTCTAGGTGCTATTTTTGGTATTGTTCTTGGCATAACAATGGGCTGGTATAAATTTATGGAAGCGATTTTCCGCCCCATTTTTGAAATGATTAGGCCTATTCCTCCAATTGCGTGGATACCAATTGCGATTGTTTGGTTTGGCATTGGCGAAGGCTCTAAATGGTTTTTGATTTTCCTTGCTGCATTTATGAATGTAACAATGAATGCATATGCCGGTGCAACAAACGTAGACCCTGTTTTAGTGGGTTGCTCTAAAATGCTTGGTGCAAGTGATAGACAAATTTTTATGACAGTTGTTTTACCAAGTTCTGTGCCAAGCATATTTGCAGGTTTGCAAATTGCGCTTTCATCAAGCTGGGCAACAGTTGTTGCGGCTGAAATGATACGTTCTTCCGAGGGCGTAGGCTGGATAATTATAAATAGCCAAGAGACAAATGACGCTGTAATGACACTTGTAGGTGTTATTGCAATTGGTATTATAGGCTATCTATTAGCTATATTAATGAGATTTATTGAGGGGAGGCTTTGTGCATGGACAAAACGGGGAATATAGATACATCTGTAAAAGATGTTATTAAGTGTGAGCATGTGCAAAAAACGTTTTACACTCAAAAAGGCGATAAAGAAATAATCAAAGATATCAGCCTAAAAGTGCAAGCAAATGAATTTGTTGTGCTTTTTGGGCCGGGACAATGCGGAAAAACAACTATGCTAAATATGCTTGCAGGCCTAGAACAGCCAACAGGCGGAGAAGTTTTGGTAAACGATAAAAAAGTTACAAAACCAGGCCCTGATAGAGGCTTTGTGTTTCAAACAATTTCGCTTTATCCATGGCTAACTGTTATGGGCAATGTTGAATACGGCCCAAAAGTGCGTGGCATTAAAAAGAAAGAACGCCAAGAAAAAGCTAAATATTTTATTGATTTAGTTGGCCTTAAAGGTTTTGAAAACTCTTTTCCAAACCAATTATCAGGCGGAATGCAACAACGTGTTGGCATAGCAAGGGCTTATTGCAATGAACCCGATGTTTTGTTTATGGACGAGCCTTTTGGCGCACTTGATGCACAAACACGCTATTTAATGCAAGAGGAAATTATTCGTATTTGGGAACACGATAAACGCACTGTTGTTTTTGTTACTAATAATATAGAAGAGGCGCTTTATCTTGCTGATAGAATAATTTTAATGAAAAACTGCCCCTCGGAAATTAAAAAAGAATATGTTATAGATTTGCCAAGACCAAGAGATTATACAAGCAGAGAATTTCTTGAATTGAGAGATGAAATAACACAGTTTATGGATAAAACGTTGTAAAGCAAAAGCATTGCAACAGATTGGAGAAAAAAATGAAAAATCCAAAAGTTCAAGTTAAAGAACTTACAAAAAGCTTTGGAGATTTATTAGTGCTTGACAGAGTTTCTTTTGATGTAGAGGAAGGCGAGTTTTTATGCGTGGTTGGGCCAACAGGTTGCGGTAAAACAACTTTTTTAAATAGCCTTACTAAATTGTATAAACCCACTTCAGGAGAAATTTTAGTTAATAACGAGCCTGTAGATATGAAAAAGCATAATATATCATATATTTTTCAAGAAAAATCTACTATGCCATGGCTTACAGTTGAAGAAAATGTTGGCTTTGGTCTTGATATTAAAGGCATTGGTGGCACAGAGAAAAAAGAAGCTGTGGACGAAGTGCTTGATATAGTTGGTTTGACAGAATTTAAAAGTTATTACCCTTATGAATTATCATCAAGTATGTTGCAACGTGTTGTTATAGCAAGAGCTTTTGCAACAAAACCGGAGCTTTTGTTAATGGACGAACCTTATGGTCAGCTGGATATTGAGCTACGTTTTAAACTTGAAGATGAGCTTATAAAATTATGGCAACGCACAGGCACAACTGTTTTGTTTATAACACATAATATTGAAGAAGCTGTTTATATGAGCGAAAAAATATTAGTGCTTACAAATAAACCCACAACAATAAAACAAACACTTGAAAACAATTTGCCAAGACCTAGAAATGTTACAGACCCTGAATTTATTAAACTTAGAAACGAAGTAACAGAGCTAATTAAATGGTGGTAAGTTAATTTTCGTTATAGTGTGATTTGTAAAAAATATATTTGCAAAATAAATATGCACAGTTTAAGATTATGGAAAAATATACTTGTATATAATAAAAAAACCTTGACATTGTTTTGTGTCAAGTTTTTTTTGCATAAAAGCAATACTAAGTCTCGCAGAAAACAACACGAACATGAAAATTGCCATTTGAAAGCTCTGCACTAATTTTACTACACATTTGCTATGTCAGTGTCTTTGTTATTGCAAGCCCAATGCCTGTGCTGCTTTTTGCCGATGCTACAGTAAAATATCTGTTTAATAATTTACCCTTCAGCTATTGTTTAATATATTATTAATATTATACCATATAATTGTTTTGGTGTTGTGAAATATATGAATTTAATCTATGATAGATGGGTTTTATGCTTGGCCAAGAATTTTAGTTGGCCCTGAAAATTTACTTTATATGTTCCATGACGACCCAGATTTTTTACATGAAATTCAAAGGCATCATTTAAATTTCATTAAACAGTATATCGACATGGTGCTTACCAAAACAAAATTGGATTATGCATGTATTTTTGAAGACATGTGCTATAATCAAGGGTGCTTTATATCCCCAGATACATTTAACGAGTTCTTAATGCCGTATTATCTTGAAATGATAGATTTTTTACATAGCAGAGGCATAAAAAAAGTTTTGGCAGACTCAGACGGCAATTCGGTTTTGCTTACTGATTTATTTGTAAAAGCCGGTGTAAACGGACATTATCCACTAGAAATTCAATCGGGTGCACATCCTGAAATTATACGTGCAAGACACCCACAATTAGCAATAGTTGGCGGTATAAATAAGCTTGTTTTAACACAAGGAAGAGATGCGATTGATAAAGAGCTTGCAAAGCTTCCACCTATTCTTGAAAAAGGTGGGTTTATACCTGCACTTGACCACAGGGTTCATCCCGGTGTTAAAATGGCAGATTATCAATATTATGTTGAACAAAAGCGTAAAATACTAGAAAAATACTGTTATTAAAATTAGTGTTTTATATATTGTGTTCTCCATGTGGTAAAAATAGTGCACCCGAATTAACTGGCACGAAGGTGTAGATAAACACCCATTTGGAATAGGGCGAGCCTGTAGTAAAACAGCCCCGAGCCGAGGCAAAAAAGTTCAAGAACAAATTCAAAGCGCTAAATCTAACTAGTTTTAGTCAATTGTAATATATTTTCTGCACCACCTTTTTATAGGTGGTGCTTGTTAATTTTCTTACACTATGTGTAATACGCCCAAAATTCATCGAATAATTTAGTTATTTTGTGAATTGTAATTAACAGCTCTATAAGTTATCATATATCATATAACATATAGAAATTTTCGACGAGAGGTAAATTATGAATATATATAAGCAACTCATTTATGGTGAATTAGTGGATGGAGAGGATAATCCAATTAAAGTGCTAAACCCATCAACGGGCGAAGTTATCACAGAGCTAAAAGCTGCAAGTGAAAAGCAAGTTGAAGATGCTTTGCAAGGGGCACAAACAGCCTTTAAAACATGGAGCAAACTAAGCCTTGCAAAAAGAGAAGAGCACATAAGACGTTTAATTGAAGTTATAAGGGCGCACAAAGCACAAATTAAAGCGTGCCTTATTGAAGAAACAGGCAAGAGTGACGGCATTGCCGATTATGATTTTGAGATGATACCAAACTGCCTTGATTTTTTTATAGAAGAGGCAAAGCGCATGCACGGCGAAATGATACACGACTATAACGACGAGCATTTAAACATGGTTATAAGAAAACCACTTGGCGTTATTGCGTGTAATTTAGCGTGGAACTTCCCACTTTTAAATGTTGGCTACAAAATTGGGCCCATACTTGCAAGCGGGTGCACTTGCGTGCTTAAACCCTCGGGCGATACTCCACTTGCAACGCTTATGCTGTCCGAATGTATTAAAGAGGCAGGTTTGCCAGATGGCGTTATAAATATAATCTTCGGCGCAGGCAGCAAAGTTTCTAAAGTGATGAATGAGAGCGAAATTCCGTCTATGGTAACGCTTATAGGCTCTACATTTACAGGGCGCAAAATTATTGAGCAAAGTGCCACAAGCGTAAAGCATTTTTCGCTTGAACTTGGTGGCAACGCACCTGTTGTTGTAACAAAAGACGCCGATGTTAAGCAAGCGGCTTTTTGCACAGCTGACGGCAAATTTGGCAACAGTGGGCAAGTTTGCGTTGC
>CAYJGV010000062.1:0-12755 GCA_964369715.1 uncultured Bacteroides sp.
ATAATCGAAACGAAGTGCAAATTATTTATAAAATAAATGCAATTTCGGGGAAAAACACAAACCTATACAATTGTGCTTCGTGATACCCATGCAAAAATATTTCGTAATATGTGAAATAAACCAAAGGTGCAATCATTATAATGCCAAACAATATACGTAAAAATTTATTTTTTTCTGCCTTTAAAAGCATGGGAATTAAAAATATAAGTGCAATTTCAAACATCCATGAGACTCTCTCGGTTAAAGGGATTATATTCCTGTGCAAGCAAATGCCTAAAACCACAAATATGCTTGCAAAATAGACATTAAACATCACATTTTTGTTGAAACTACCTTTTATGTAATAGAAAGAACCTATTGCAAAAAGCGGTAAAAATGCCCAGAATTTATCCATGTAAGTCGGTGGCGCAGAGGCGAAAACCGATTCTAAATACCAAGCGTAAGGCGTTTTGCTCACGATAAATTGCATAAAGGCCATTAATGGTTCTTTTAAAAACCAAGATAGAGCGAGAGCGCCGGCCGCAACAAATGGGTTAAGCTTTAAATATCTCAACGGATACAATATAATCATAACAATGACTGAGGTGTGAAAAAGCATCGCTATAATGATGAAAATTACATAAATCCAAAATTTGCGCTGCCTTATATATTTAAAGGCATAAACTATTATCATCATTGCTAAAATTTGCCTTACAGCATTTGTGCCTATAAAGAAAAATCTCGCTCCAACAAATAAAAATATGCTAAGCCATGGGATTTCGCTCTGCTGATACACGGCTATAAACAAAAGGCCAAAGGTGATAATTGCACAAATCAGCATTAAATATGTAATGCCAAAGCCCATAGAGGCAAGGAAACGGCACAAATAAAAAAATGCCGGTTCAACATTCATTTCGTCGAGGTAAGCGCCCTCCATCATGCCTTGAATAAGTGGCTCATAGGTGAAAAAATAATCTGTGCCGACACCGTACCTAAAGCCCATTACAACAATATAAGGCAAAGTTGAAATAAAGGCGAAAAAAAGGAATTTAAACGCATTATTGCGCGACATTTTTTCTTTATCAAAGCTGATTTTTAACGGCACACGGTGCTTTTGCGCCAAATATGTAAAGGCAACTGCCAAAATAGTCATTACTAAATAAACAGGCATATTTACTCCAAATCTGATTTATTTATATGGTGCTGAACATTCATGATTATCATATCAAGTGCGACAATATTTTTGCCGCCCTCGGGCACAATTATATCGGCGAAACGTTTGCTTGGTTCAACATACGCCTCGTACATTGGCTTTACTGTGGTTAAATATTGCGCAACAACACTTTCCAAAGTTCTGCCACGTTTTTTAACATCCCTTACCACACGGCGCAACACACGAACGTCTGCGTCGGTATCCACGAAAATTTTAATATCCATTAAATTTCGCAATTCTTCATTTTCAAAAATTAAAATCCCCTCAATTATAACAACACAGGCAGGGTTAAGTAAAGTAATTTTGTCTGTGCGGTTGTGCTGAGTAAAATCGTAAACAGGGCATTGAACTGTTTTGTTTTCGCAAAGCATTTTCACATGCTCTACCATAAGTTTTGTATCAAATGCATCGGGGTGATCATAATTAAGCAGTTTTCTCTCTTCAAAGCTCATATCATCATGTGCTTTATAATAATTATCGTGCGATATAACGCAAATATTATCCCCAAAGGCATCTCGCAACCGCCTTACTAAAGTGGTTTTGCCGCTTGCGCTTCCCCCGGCAACACCAATTACAACACTGCTCATTTTTAATCTCCTTAAGATGTTAAATAATCAAATAAATTAAGCATAAAAAACGCACTTAATTTTATTAAAAGCTATAAAAATGCATAGCAAATGCAAAAATTAAGCACGATATTGCTTTTGCTTAACAATATAAACATATGCTTACATTGTTAAGCAAAAGTATAAAAAAATTGGTTTAGGTTTTTTGTAAAACAATAAAAACTTGTTTGTGCGTTGTGCACACTAAACAAATGTTTAGTGTGGTTTAAAATTGTTTATGTCGTGAATTTAAATGCTGTCGTATGCAATTTTAAACACAGCTTTTTTTACTCTTTCACAATCTGCAGTTCTTAAAGTGGGCTTGTGTGGCTCTTCAATCATAAAAATTGCAAAACGTTCAGGGTTTAAAATAAGTGCACAACTAAGCTCTGACTCATAAAAAGCGATATCGCTTTCTTCGCTATAGGCTTTAATTTCCTTGATATCCCCAAGGGCGACTTCACAAAGTTCAGTGCCCTCAATATCACATTGTAAATCCATATATTTTGAATGTGTTTCAAAATTAACATCTTCTGTCAATTTTGTTTCGACATCAAAAATGCTAACAAAAACATTGTCACCGTCTATTTGTGTTTTGCCAAGTGGCAAAGTTGATAAATCGGTGTTTTCTATAAAATTAATGGCAGTATCTAAGTTTTCAAACAAACCTGTGTACTGATTTAAATTATCTAAAGTGTCATAAATCATGGAAAAACCTCTTATTATATTTTATTTATTTTCGTACATAACATCGTAATATTTCTTATATTCTCCGCTAGTTACATTGTTGAGCCATTTTTCATTTTCCAAATACCATTTAATTGTTTTTTCAATACCAACTTCAAAAGTGGTCTCAGGGTACCAACCAAGGGCATCTTTAATTTTTTGAGGATCTATTCCATAGCGTTTGTCGTGGCCAAGGCGGTCTTCAACATATTTTATCAAGTTTTCGTCTATTGTGTCGTCTAAAACATCGTGTAAAATAGAGATGATTTTTTTAACAATAAAGATATTTGGGCGCTCGTTATGGCCGCCAACATTGTAAACTTCGCCTATTTCGCCATTTTCAAGCACCATATCTATTGCTTTGCAATGGTCTTCAACATAAAGCCAATCGCGAATATTCATTCCATCGCCGTAAACAGGTAAGTCTTTTTTGTGTTTTGCGTTATTAATCATAAGCGGTATCAATTTTTCAGGGAATTGATAAGGGCCATAATTGTTTGAACAACGTGTTATTACTATAGGCATTTTGTAAGTGTCGCCAAAGGCTGCCACAAATAAATCTGCACTTGCTTTGCTTGAAGAATAAGGGCTGTGTGGGCAAAGTGGGGTTTCCTCGGTGAAAAAACCTGTCTCGCCAAGGCTGCCGTAAACTTCGTCTGTGCCAACTTGCAAATATTTTTTGCCACTTGCCCAAGTGCCGTCTTTAAGCCATGCGTTTTTGGCGCATTGTAGCATGTTAACTGTGCCTTCTACATTTGTTTTTACAAAAATTTCAGGGTTTGTAATGCTGCGGTCAACATGGCTTTCTGCCGCAAAATTAACAACATAATCTATATCATTGCTATCAAAAATTTTTGTAATTGCGTCTCTGTCGCATATATCTGCATGTATAAATTCGTGGCGGCTATCGTTTTGGATTTCTTGTAAATTCTCCAAATTGCCTGCATAAGTCAACGCATCAACGTTGATTATTTTAATATCATTATATTTTTTTAGCATGTAAAGCACAAAGTTAGAGCCTATAAAACCTGCGCCACCTGTCACAAGATAAGTTTTCATTTTAATATCCTTTCGAGTTAAAAAATATTTTATTTATTTGCCATCCCAGTTTTTAAAGTAACACTCAAGTGCATCTTTCCAATCACGCATCTCATTGCCAACAGTGCATTCAAGCATTCTGTTTTGGAGTGCGGAATAAGCCGGCCTATCTGCGGAATTAGGATTGTTTTGCTTATATTCTGCGCTGGTGCAAGGCAAAACTTTTGAATTTGCGCCGGATAAACGTACAATTTCAGTTGCAAAATCAAACCAAGAGCAAATGCCCTCGCCTGTGCAATGGTAAACGCCGTATTCTTCACTAGTGCATAATTTTAGAATATGGTGTGCTAAATCAGCGGCATTGGTAGGGTTGCCTATTTGGTCGTTTACAACGGTTAGCTCGCTGCGGTTTTGTGCGGCGTTGGCAATAGTTTTAACAAAGTTTTTGCCAATATAGCCATAAAGCCAAGCGGTGCGAATTATCATAGTTTTTTTACAAAATTCGCGAGCGTATTCTTCGCCTAAAAGCTTAGTTTTGCCATAAATAGATTTAGGGCAAGGCAATTCGTATTCGCTTACAGGTGCGGTTTTAACTTCACCGTTGAACACGTAATCGGTAGAAATATGTATTAATTTTGCACCGATTTTTTGTGCGGCAATTGCCAAATTGCGTGGGCCCAATGCGTTTAAGCGCATAGCGTCGGTTTCGTTTGCTTCACAGCCGTCGACATTTGTGTAAGCGGCACAGTTTATGATGACATCAGGTTTAAACTCGCATATAAATTGTGAGACATCACCTAAATTTGTTATGTCAAATTCGGGGATATCTGTCAATTTATATTCGGCATTTAAAACCTCTTTTTGTAAGGTGCCAATTTCACTTTTGCCGTTTTTTAGGCAAGAGGCAAGCTCGCTTCCAAGTTGACCGTTTGCACCTGTTATTAAAATTTTCATCGTGGTGGGTTTTCCTTTCCGCTATGCCATATAAGTGGCAAATTCACTTTTAAAATATTTCTATAAAGCAATAATTTTATTGAAAAAATTAAAATATAAACATTTGTTTAGAAAGCTTACATTTATAAAGAACGTTAAAAATAAAATTTATTTTGAAGCAATAATTTTATTGTCTGCCACTTGTTTTAAATGATAGCCATATGGGCTTTTGCCATAGCGCTCTGCGCTTTCAAGCAGTTTTTCTTTTGAAATCCAGCCGTTTTTATAGCCGATTTCTTCAGGTGCACTTATTTTAATGCCTTGCCTTTTTTCCACCATGCGAACAAAATCGGCAGCATCGACAAGGCTGTCCATTGTGCCTGTATCAAGCCAAGCAAAGCCTCTGCCCATAAGCTGAACATCAAGATTGTCTGCATGTAAATACATTTCGTTTAAAGTGGTTATTTCAAGCTCGCCCCTTGCGCTTGGCTTAACTTTTTTTGCGTTTTCACAAACGGAGCTATCGTAAAAATAAAGCCCTGTAACAGCATAATTGCTTTTTGGGTTTTGGGGTTTTTCCTCAATTGAAACTGCCTTGCCGTCCTCGTTAAATTCAACAACGCCAAAACGCTCAGGGTCATTTACATAATAGCCAAACACTGTTGCTCTGCCTTTTTCTCCGTTTTCAACTGCTTTTTTAAGCATTGCGGAAAAACCGCTGCCATAAAAAATATTATCGCCTAAAACCATAGCGCAAGAATCGCCGTTTATAAATTCTTCGCCAATAATAAACGCTTGTGCAAGGCCGTCCGGGCTTGGCTGAATAGCATAAGAAAGGTTAATTCCATATTGGTTTCCGTTGCCTAAAAGTTCTTCAAAACGTGGGGTGTCTTCCGGTGTTGATATAATTAAAATATCCCTTATACCGGCCAGCATCAAAGTGGAAAGAGGATAGTAAATCATGGGTTTGTCGTAAACAGGAAGCAATTGCTTGCTTGTTACCATGGTTAAAGGGTAAAGCCTTGTGCCGGCGCCGCCAGCCAAAATAATGCCTTTCATAAAAACAACCTTTCTTGCGCTTTTACGCAATAAAACTTTAATTTTATCTTTTGTGATTTTTATTAATTAATTTTTGTGAAGCCTAAAGCCCCATTTTTTCCAATATCTAAACATAGAGGCAATTTGCAAATAAAAATGCTTTAATTTTTTGTTTGGTGTGCGATGCCATGCATGTATAACTTTTGTTATTGGCAAATACATGATTTTGCCGTGAGGCTGTGCTTTTCTTGTTATATCGGCATCTTCAACATACATAAAATACCCTTCGTCAAAACCGCCTATTTTTTTAAAAACTTCGGTTTTCATCACAAAAAAGCAACCTGTGCAAAATTGAATTTCCCTTGGGACGCTTAAATCCTCGTCCCGCATTTGGTAATGAAGTTCGGTTTTTTTCAAAAATGGCAAGGGTAATTGTCGGCTTAAAAGCGCAGTGAAAGTGGGCAAACGTTTAGCCGTATATTGTTCTTCTCCGCTTGGGAAAACAAGCCTTGGTGTCGCCATAACAATTTCAGGGTGTTCGTTCATATATTGGCAAAGTGCCGAAATTGCATCGGTGTCAAGTAAAATATCTGGGTTAATAACAACGTGATAGTCGCTTTCGATAACAGGCAATATTTTATTGTGTCCGCTTCCAAAACCCAAATTTTCTTTTTGCAATAAAATTTCTACATTATCGCCAAAGTTTTCATTTGCAAGTTTTTTGCCCGTTTTGTCGGGGGAAGCGTTATCTACAATATAAAGTTTTAAATCCACACCATTAGTGTGTTTTGTAATGCTTTTGATGGCATCTCGCACTTCTTCAAAACCGCCATAAGAGACAATACAACCGCTGACTTTTAATTTTTGCATCAAACCCACCATTTTTTTAAATTTAATATACTTAACATTTATTTTACCATTTTACGGTGAAAAATACAAGTGAAAAAACAAGGCGGATTATAATAAATCGATGAATAAATAGAGCAAAATAAACTCAAACTTATTAATATATAATGTTTATTTAATTTGAATGATTTTTATTATAATAGATGTTTTGGGGGCTAGTATGTTTTGCAATTTTATTTTGTTTTCTGTCGGTGCGTTAGGGTATAGTGTAATGGAAATTCTATTTAGAGGTTTTACACATTGGACAATGTCGATAACAGGTGGCGTATGCCTTGTTATTTTGTGGCAAATTGTAAAACTACTCCATTTTACGCCTGTTATAATTCAGGCTGTTTTAGGCGGTATAAGCATAACGATTTCTGAATTAATTGTCGGAATAATAGTAAATTTATGGCTAGGCTGGAATGTATGGGATTACAGCGGCCAAAGCATACATTTTTTGGGGCAAATAAGTGTGAGTTTCACAATAATATGGGTGATTATCTCTGTGCCGATTTGTTTAATTTTAAACGCCGTTTTAAAATTGTTGAAAAGCAAAAATACTGCTAAGTGAAGAACAAACAAGACGAAACAAAATGTGTTTGCTAAGTCTTTACAATTTTAAGCCGATAATGTATAATATAATTATTAGTTGTAGTAGCGTCGAACGTGTCATTCTGAGGAGATACGACGAAGAATCGCAATTATAGCGTGTTTTTAAAAGAACGGATTTCTACGACTCGCTAAGAGCCGCCTTACAGCGGTTGCTCGCTTGCATTGCACTGCGGTGCTTATCGGCTTTGCCTCGAAATGACAGTCGAGTTAAATGTAAATTATTTATATTTATCAGTTAGAATTTGACGAAAGTGGGTACATTATTATGGCATATAAAGAGCGTAAACGCTGGTTGTTTTTTGCTTTGCCTTTTACATTTACAGTGTATACAGTAGAAGAGGAGCGCCTTAAAATTGAAGAGGGCTTTTTAAACAAAAAAGAAAACGATTGCTATATGTATAAAATTCAAGACGTGACATTAACTACAAGTTTTTTTGAAAGAATAGTTGGAATTGGAACAGTTGTTTGCCAAACAGGCGACACAACGCACCCGACATTAATCTTAAAGCACATAAAAAATGCAAGAGATGTAAAAGATTTCATATTAGAAAAATCTGAAGAACACAGAATGAAGCGCCGAACTGTAAACATGCAAAACATTGGTGCAGAAGATGTAGGCGACATTGAAATGATGTAAAGAAAACGGCAAGTTTTCCGAAATTCGGAAAACTTGCCGTTTTAATTTTAGCGGTTTAAAATTATATTTTGCTTTTAAACTATGTTTTATTTGCTGTTATCGTTTTCGTTAAATTTAAATCTGCTTACAGTAAAAAGCATTAAAAGTGAAAGAACACTGGGCACAAAGCCTAGCATATTATTAATTGTGTTGATTGCCGCCTCGGGTTGAGCACCGCTTAAAGAGGCATCAAAACCTGAAAGCGAAAGTGAAATTGCTATAAGCTGAGTTGCGCCTGCGCTTGAAAGCTTAGAGGCAAAACTGTCACTGGTTGAAACCATACTGTCAATTCGTCTGCCGTTTTTCTTTTCGATGATATCGACAATTGAAGCGCGGTTAATATTAAACATAATGAATGCAATTGTGGCAGAAATGCCCACAGAAAGCGCATTTATATAAATTGCCACTATGGAATATGGATCAAAGATAAAATATATTTTGCCCAAAAGTGCCACACATGCGCCTAAAATCATTGTGTTTTTACGCCCTAGTTTTTTATCTATTGACGGAACGAGAACAGAGGTTAAAAGAGCAGCGACAATATAGGCGGCTTGTATTGGAGTGGCGGCGGAAGTTTGCCCTAAAACATAAGTGGCATAATAGGTTATACTGCTCATTAAAAGCAGGTTTGTAACGCTGTATAAGCTTAAGTAAACTGTGTTTAAAAGCCAAAATTTATTACAGATTAACATTTTTAAAATTGCTTTTGGTGCAATTTTATCCTCTGTTTTTGCCAAGGGTTTTACACGTTCTTTCGAGGTGAAATAATGCATAACCCCACCGGCAATGCAAACACTGGCCATAAACATTGCTGTGTATAAAAAGCCGTTTGATGCATTTGCGTCTATCAAATTGCCGTCAGAGCCAATTGCGCCAAAAAATTGCAACAATGGCAAACAGGCAACCGCACCGATTGCAGAACCTAAGGTTGCGCCAATGTTTCTGAACATATTTATAGAGCGGCGCTCGGTGTAATCCGGCGTTGCAAGGCCTGCCATGGTGTTGTAGGGGATATCCACACATGTGTAAAAAGTTTCGAACACTATGTAAAGAACAAGTGATATAACGACAGTTGCTGTGTTTGTTGTGTTGAAATCGGTGAATAGTAAAACCAGAGAAATTGCCCATGGTATTGCAAACCAAAGGGCGAAAGGTCTGCTTTTTTCGCCGTTTTTAAAGCGTTTGTTAACAGCCCAAAAGCCAACTAATGGGTCATTGATAGCATCCCAAACAGTGCCTATCGCAAGGATGGTGCCTGCCACTAAAACATCAATTTTTAACACATTTGTCAAAAAGAATAAATAGTAAATGCTTTTAAATTGAAAGACTACATTTATTGCTGTTGAAAAAGCACAGAAGCCGAATTTTTCACTTAATTTTACTTTGTTCATATTTTCACACCTTTTTCTGAATTTGTTTTTTTAATTTCGTTTAATTTTTCCCTTAAAAGATTTTTAAATTTATCGGGTTCGTCACTCATTGGGTTGTGCCCTGAATGTTCAAACCATATAAGTTCTTTTTGTGGGGCTGTTATTAAATTGAAATAATCTTCTACAAGTTCAGCCGGTGTATTTTGGTCGTGTACGCCGTCAAAAATTAAAATAGGTATTGAGAAATTCGGACATGTTTTTGTAAAATTATTCATACCCACTTCAGGCAACATTGTTTCAAGCACTAATTTGTGTCCAATAATCAAACCGTAAATGTCTGAAATTGAATATTCGCCTGAAAAAAGCATAGGCAAAACCGTTGCTTTAAAATAACTGCGTTTTGCTTTATCTTTTGAATAACCGCCATATTTCATCATGATTTTACGTTGAATCATCATGCCGTCATATCCGCCTTTGTATACACCATTTACAGGTGCACCAAGGTTTAAAAGCTTTGAAACGGCTTTTTCATCATTTGCTTTTTGCGCACACTCCAGTGCAAATTTATAGCTTATTTCTTCATTAAGAGCACCATTTACAACTTGCCCAAAGCCTACAAAGGCGGCAATTTGTTCAGGGTGTTTATACGAAAGCCAAATGCCAAGTTCAGAGCCCCAGCTGCCGCCAATTACAAATATCTTGTCCTTTTTAAATCTTTCGCAAAGCCAAGAAACAAGCTGTTTTGCATCTTCAACCATTTGTGCAATGGTTAAATCTTTTACATCAACGCCGTGGTATGAGCCGCCGCTGCCACGCTGGTCCCATGCGACAAGTGTGAAAGTGTCCAGCAAATCTGTGTGCTGTGTCATAATGCTGTGACGATTGCAAACGCCCGGCCCACCGTGTAAAAAAAGCAAAACCGGATTGTTTTCATCAAGGCTTTTTATATGGATTTTTTGCATGAAATTGCCTAAACTGACTTTTTGTTTTATATCAATCATATGCACTCCTAAAATTTGTTTTGTTTTATAAATAGTAATCCACCAGTAAATCCACAACTCTGCCATAGCTTTGCAAGCCGTCTTCTTGACCGTTGCTTTGTAAGTAGCTTTCGTAAACAATGTCGGCCACTTCGGCGACAGGGGTTTCAAACTGCGCCCAATATTGATTGTTTATGTATAAATCCAGCTTTGCCAGTTCGCTTAAATTTTCATAGGCGTTTTCCCATGCTTGTTTATCGGCCTTGTAAAGCTCGTTAGATAAATGAAGATATGCAAGCATGTAGCCTGAATATTCATAATTTGCATTTCCGCTGGTTTCGCACGCAAGTATGGCTAAAAAATTTGCGTCTTGCTCTTGCGCAACACCTCTTAAATGTGCAAGCTCGTGCGCAATGGTAGAAGGCAAAAAGCACAGGGGTTGTTCATCGTTAACATTTGCTTCGCTTGTGTAAGAAAAATAAAAGCCTGTGTAATTAAGAATGCTCATAAAATATGAAAAAAACATGGGCTTTGCTTGTGTTTGCGGCCAATATAAATGTGGGTATTCGCTTTGTAAATTATCAAAAACAGAAACACTTTCATCAAAAAGCTCGCTTACATCTTTGTTAAAGGCTCCGTTTTCGTCACGCTCTACCTTATCGGCAACACTGTTGATTTTATTTATAAAAAGCAAAGTGGCTTCTTCCAATTGCTCTACGGTTATTTCCTGTTGGGCAACACCCATTTGCGTCACAGGGCTTTCTATATAATAATTTATGCCCCAAGACAAAATTGCAAGTGTGCATATTGTAAAAGCTATGGTGCATAAATTTAAAATTTTGCAAATTGCTATTAAAATTTTTGTGCCTTTTTGCGCTTTTTTAATTTTTATTACGCCTTTAATAATGAATGTGATAATAAAAATTATAAATATTACCCAGACGACTTCCGCCATTGAAAAAGTAAATAAAGCTGTAAAAGTTCCGATTGCTCTTTTTATTGGATTAACTATGTGTTCAACCATAAATTCGGCAAAAATAGTGTTATCTTGAAAAATAAAAGATAGCACAGCGGTTAAAAGGCTTGTGAAAAATAACAAGACATGTATTTTATTGTATTTGATGAAATTTTTTATGTTTTTCATAATTTACCTATAATACAAATTAAAATTGCTTTGGGTTTTGTGAAACTATCAAGTGCTGACATGCTTTGTAATGTTTTACCAATATAATTGTAACATTATTGTGAGAAATGTCAACAAAAACAGCGAAATTTCACTTGATTTTATAGCATATATAAAAATAAATATTTTTGTTGATTAATGTATAAATTGTGCTATACTTGTATTGATTAAGTGGATTATTAAAATGATTAAATAAGAAAAACGTTTAGTTATTAAACGATATATAACACAGGAGTTTTCATGAGGGTTAGAACATTTAAAATAAGTATAATAGGTTTAATTTGTGCTTGTATGATAAGCTTCACAGCTTGCTCGCAAAACGCAATGCAAGCCGAAGAATATTTGCAACACGAGTTAAACGCAAGTTATAAAAATATATATACAAGCGAATTATTACAGCTTTATGATGAGGATATAACACAGCAGGTATTAGAGGAGAATTTTAGCATAAAAGCACGCAGTAGCGCAATTTTGTTTTTAAAAGATATTTGTGGAATTAATACAGATACAATAAATGAGGGCACAATTGAAAGAGGCACGCTTTTATTTGAACAAATATATAAAAGCGCAAAATTTGAAATTGGAACGGCAGAAAAAATTGGAAACGACTATGAAATAGGCATTACAATACACCCAATTGATATTGTTATTAAAAGCATTACACAAGAATATTATGATTTGAAAGTAAGTGAAATTTACACAGGCGCAGATTTAAATGAACAAGAGTTTGAAGATGCTTTTGCAAATGCGATGCTTGATGCATTAGAGCAAAACATTGGGGATATAACATTTGCAGAGCCTATTGAATTTACTGTGCTTTTAATAGAAAACAATGGATATTTCGAATTAAGCAGTAAAAGTTTAATGGATATTGATAATAATATAATTTTGTTTTAGGATGAAGTTTGTCAGCTTTGCTTTCCTATCTATAAGTTTTGTTTTTAAATTTGTTTTACTATAAATTTGCTATTACATTTAAGTGGAGATTATTATGGAGTTAAGAAAAATTAAAATAGAAGAAATTGACATTGCTATGTGTATTATTGAGGATGCAAAAAAGCACCTGAAAGAGCAAGGCATAGATCAGTGGCAAACAGGATATCCCGATTATGCGTGCATTGAGAATGATGCAGAAAACAAAAGAGGATATTTTATAATTGATAATGAAATTGTTTTGGGATATTTGTGTATAGATTTCAATGGAGAATCTTCATATGAAAACATTAACGGGAATTGGACAAGTGAAGATGATTATGTCGTAATTCACCGCATGGCATTTAATAAAAATGCAAGAGGAAAAAATTTGGCGGATGTAGTTATTAAATTAGTCGAGGATATGAGTATTCAGAAAAATATCCATTATTTCAGGATTGACACAGATGCAGCTAATTTGAAAATGCAACATATTTTAAAGAAAAACGGTTTTGCTTTTTGCGGAACAATCATCTTTGATAACAGCGAAAAAATTGCGTTTGATAAGACGTTTTAATTATTGATTAAAATATAAATAATCT
>CAYJGV010000063.1:0-12593 GCA_964369715.1 uncultured Bacteroides sp.
CAGGTGTGCCTAGTGATGTAAAATGGGTTCGTATTACATCGGTTTGGCTAGATTGTGTGTTGAAGTTGTTCTTGTACTATAAAAATTCGCTTATAATATATTGTACTATTATACCATAAATATAATTTTTATGGTATAATATATTCATGAATATTGTTAAATTTGGAAAACACGAATTAAAAGCAGGTGCATCACTTGCGCCTATGGCAGGCGCAACCGATAAAAGCATGCGGCGCTTGTGTGAGGACTTTGGCGCGATTTTCACCGTCAGTGAAATGGTTAGCGCAAAAGCGCTTACAATGAATGATAAAAAAAGCCCTAAACTTATGGTGGGTGGCGGCGGCAAAGCCCCATTTGGCATACAAATTTTTGGCAGTGAAGCGCAAGTTATGCAAGAGGCGGCAGAACTTATATGCAGTGGAAAATATAAAGTTCCGTTCGACTTTTTAGACATCAATATGGGGTGTCCTGCGCCTAAAATAACAAGCAGTGGAGCGGGAAGCGCATTGCTTAACAACCCAAAACTTGCCGGCGAAATTGCCGCAGGTGTGGTTTTTTCTGCGCAAAAATATAATATACCTGTGAGCGTTAAAATGAGAATTGGCTATAAGGACGATGCAAGCACATGGACAGGCGTAGAAATTGCCAAACGCTGTGAGGAGGCAGGCGCACAGCTTTTAACTGTGCATGGAAGAACAAGGCAGGAGATGTACACCCCCGGAATACACGAGGATGAAATAGCCAAAATAAAAGACGCTGTTAAAATACCTGTGTTTGCAAACGGAGACGTAACAAGTGCACAAGGCGCAGTTGATTTAATTGAAAAAACAAATTGCGATGGCGTTGCCGTGGCACGTGGAGCAATGGGCAACCCTTGGCTTTTTGAACAAATAAAGGCTGTTTTTAATGGCGAAGAAATACCAAAAGAGCCAAGCATAACAAAGCGCTTTGAGATTTTAAGGCGACATATTTACGATATGTGCACAGATAAAGGCGAATTTGTCGCAATGCAACAGGCAAGGGGACATGCAGGATGGTATTTTCATGGGCTTAAAGGTGCGGCGGCCCTTCGCAGAGAGTGCAGCTCGATGAAAACTTTTACCGATTTGGAATATATAATCGAAAAGGCGTTTGAATACCAAAGCAAATAATTGCTAAATGTGAAAATATTGGTGTTGTTACATTGCTGCTGTGTTAAGCTGTTGTGATGTTACATTTTGGGTGTTCGAAATGCGGTTTTTGGCTATAATATGTCAAATTTCACACTTTTTCTCTCTTGAATATTTCAAGGCTTTCTGGTATAATATGTAACAACACGTTACCTGTTTGTTACATTCGCGAGAAGAAAGGGCGTCGATATGCAAAAGAGAAAAGATGAGTTTCTGTGTAAGTTTAAGGACGAGGACACAGACCTTAGAGAATATTTTACCAAATTCTACGATTCGGTTTTTGTCAGCGAATATTTCGAGGACAAAATAACATATAAAGATTTTTTTGACAATTTACTAAGCATAAGTGATAATTTATTTTTTATTGTTGATTTAAATGCGCTAAAAATTCAATTTTTTGGTTCAAGTAAAGAGCAGTATAAATTTAACAACAGTGTTTATGATATTCCGCCAATGGATAGCATAAGAGAATTGGGCTTATTTTTAGACAAAGATATTCATTGTTTGTATAAAATTATTGAAAACTCAAAAAAGGGCATAAGCGGTTCATGTGATGTAAGCCTTGTTGATATTGATAGCAAGGTGCACCCTTACAATGTGTTTTACAAACCTATCAAAAAAGATAGCGATGCTTATGATTTTATCATTGGTAAAGCCAGTGATGTAAATGATAAGAAAAAGCTTGAAATGCGCAGTAAAACGGATATGCTTACAGGATGTTTAAACAAAGTTACAACAGAACTTATGATAGAGCAAGTTCTGGATGAAACACCTTTAAGCGAGCATTGTTTGCTTATAATTGATATAGATAATTTTAAAGGGCTTAACGATAATTTAGGGCACCATTTTGGCGACCTTGTTTTAACTGAAATAGGAAATGGCCTTAAAAGTTGCTTTAGGACAAACGACATTGTGGGCAGAATTGGCGGAGATGAATTTGCGGTTCTTATAAGCGATGTTGAATCTAAAGAAATAATTGAAAGCAAAGCGAAAAGAATTTGCGAAATTTTTGAAAAAGAATATGCCGGTGAATATAATAATTATAAAATCACAGGAAGTGTAGGCATTGCAAGATATCCCATTGACGGACAGAGTTTTAAAGATTTATACATGGCGGCAGATAAAGCGCTGTATCAATCTAAATTGAGCGGAAAAAACAGGTATACTTTTTATACAAAAGATTTGCTTGGCGGCACGATGAAAAACCGCACTATATTTGAAAATGCAAGCCGTATAGCCAATTCATATTTTGATGCAAAACTTGTTGGCACTGTTTTCAATTTAATGTATGAATCGCATGATATTCGCTCTTCTGTGAATGCGGTTATGAAATATTTGGGCGAAAGCTTAAAAGTTGATAGATGTTATATTTTTGAAACATTTGATGAGGGAAAATCATATGATAACACATATGAGTGGTGTGCAGAGGGAATAAGGCCTGAAATCGATAATTTAAAAGATTTATCTGCTGAAATATTAGGCGATTTTTTCAGGGACGCAAGCGCAGAGGGCGTAATTTACAGCAACGATTTAACCGTTTTAAAGGCCGAGGGCGCATATGAGTTGATGGCAGAGCAAGATATTAAATCTTTCTTGCACACACAGGTTATAGCAAACGGCTATGTGCGTTTATTCCTTGGTGTCGATGCATGTCTTCAACCTCGTGTGTGGACAGAAAAAGAAATAAACAGCTTGTTGTATTCAAGTAAAGTTTTGTCGACGTTTTTATCGTTTATGATTGAAAAAGAGAAAAGCAAGAATTGATTTATTTTTGTGATAATCATTATAAAAAAACAGGCAGTATGAGTTTTGATTCATACTGCCTGTTTTAATTATAGACAATTAATTAAAAATGCATATAATATGATTTAGATTTTATTTTTGTGCCATCAAATTTGGTGTAAAAATCTTCGCCGTGATAATCAAAACCTAATTTTTTAATTACGTTTTCCGAACGGAAATTTTCATTTGCATGGCCGCAATATAATTTGTTAAGATTTAAAGTGTATTTTGCAAAATCGATTATTTTTTTTGAAGCCTCGGTTGCAAAACCTTTACCCCATTGTGCTTTCATTAAATTATAACCCAGCTCATAGCAGTTTTTTTTATGGTTTAGCAAAAGCCCACCCGAGCCTATAAGCTTGCCGCTTTCGTTTAATACAAAACCCCAATTGTAATTGTCGCTATCAATATTCGCTTGCTCTAACAAAAGCCATTCTTTGGTTTCTTCAATGCTTTTGTGGGTGTTCCATCGCATAAATAAAGACACTTCATCATCAGAAGCCCATGCGTTGAAAATATGCTGAGCGTCATCCATTGTTAAAGGTCGCATAAGTAAACGTTCTGTTTGCAAAATCGGTGTATGCATAAAAACTCCTTGTGTATTAATTATTTGTTAAGCCTGTAATATCTTTTATAACTTCGCCTGCCATTATCATGCCGCATACGCCCGGAACAAAACTTACGCTTGCAGGGAAACGTTTGCTTGCGGTTTTCTCGTTATTATTAATTTTGTCTTGTTGTATATCTTCGTCTTTGCTTTGGCAATCAATTGCTTTTTCGCTTATTGTTTCATTTAAATTTGCAATAGGCTTAATTGCCGGTTCTTTGCTGAACACAACTTTTAATTTTTTTATGCCTTTTTTCTTTAATTCTCTGCGCAATACACGGGCTAATGGGTCTGTGTCTGTTTTAAACAAATCTGTCACACTAAACGCAGAGGGGTCTAATTTATTGCCACAACCCATGGAACTTATTATTTTTACATTGCTATCGTGCGCACGTGTGATAAGCTCAATTTTGGCGCTTACAGTATCTATCGCGTCTATGATATAATCAAAATTACCTAGCTCTATTTCATGTGCGTTTTCAGGCAGGTAGAAAAGAGAAATAGCATTGACTTTACATTCAGGGTTAATTTGTAAAACACGTGATTTTGCAGCATCAACTTTAAGCGTGCCTATGTTTTGACTTGTTGCGATGATTTGCCTGTTGATATTGCTATTAGCAATTGTGTCGTTGTCGATAATGCTAATTTCGCCCACGCCGGCACGAACAAGGCATTCAAGTGCATGCCCACCGACACCACCAACGCCAAAAACCGCCACATGGGCGGTTTTTAATTTATTTTGGGCATCTTTGCCCCACAGCATTTCACTGCGTTCAAATGCATTTTGCATTGTTTTTCTCCATTAAGTTTTTTTGATAAATTCTGTGTGACAGCGGTTGCACTTAATTGCAATTTTGCCACGATTTCTGGGAACACGAAGCTTTTGCTTGCATTTAGGGCACTTGAAAATTTTATGAGTTTTATTTGTCGCCATTCTTGCTTTAAATTTACTTATCTTTGTATTAATGCCTGAAACAGCGCCATAATAAACATAGTTTTCCTGTGCTCTTCGTGCATGCTGGCGGCTGAAAATACGAAAATATGTGTAAATTATAAGGATAAGCCCTAAATTAGAGAACAAATTAAAATTGTGATTTATGCGAGACAACACAAGCCCTAAAAGCATAAATACTATAGAAGTGGTGCTTAAAAAGCGGCCATAGCCATCAAGGCCATAGCGTCCACGCATGAAATTTTCAAATTTCCTTTTCAAATGCAAAAGCTCCTCTTACAAAATATTTACAAATTAATTATAATATTTTAATTTTGTAAGTGCAATAGAGTAAAGCTATTGTTTACAGTATGTTCTCATTTATTTATAAATTAGCCATTTTTAAGTTATTTTAATAATAAGTATTGACTTTTATTTTTCAATATGTTAATATATTAAAGCACTGTATTTAGTAATTAATTGTTGCTAAATTACAAGTTTACACATGGAGATGTGTCTGAGTGGTTGAAAGAGGCGGTCTTGAAAACCGTTGACTGTAACAGGTCCGTGGGTTCAAATCCTACCATCTCCGCCATTTTTTAATTTAATAAGTTAAAACGGCTACCATATTTGCAGAAGTACTCAAGTTGGTGACGAGGCGCCCCTGCTAAGGGCGTAGGCTGGGAAACCGGTGCGAGAGTTCGAGTCTCTCCTTCTGCGCCAAGAAGACGGGATAAAATAGATTTAATCTATTTTATCCCGTCTTTTTTTGTGTTTGCATTATTACAAGCTTTAATTTTAACAATACAATTCATTATCTATCGGCAATTGCACGTATTAGCGTTTTAACATATTCATCAACTTGCTTTTGCGAATTTTCGCCATGCTTTTCTATAATTTTTACAATAGCAGAGCCTACAATAACGCCATCTGCTTTATTGGCCATTTTTTGTGCTTGTTGCTCTGTTGAAATACCAAAACCTATAGCGATAGGCAAATCGGTGACATCTCTTATTAAAGAAACTATGCTGTCGATATCAGTGCTTATATTTTGTCTGACACCGGTAACCCCAAGAGATGAAACAAGATAAATAAATCCGCAGGCGTTTTGCGCAATCATTTTTATTCTATCGTTTGAAGTGGGCGCTATAAGTGAAATAAAATCAATTCCGTGCTCTTTAAAAATTTCGGAAAACTCTTCTTTTTCCTCAAAGGGGATATCAGGTAAAATTACACCGCTCATTCCAATTTCTTTGCATTTTTTTGCAAATTTTTCTATGCCATAAGTGTATACAATATTTGCATAAGTCATGAAAACCAAAGGTACACTGACATCTAAAGTTTCCACCATATCAAATATATTATCAGTTGTGATTTTATTGCTTAATGCACGCATATTTGCAGATTGTATAACAACGCCTTCAGCGGTAGGGTCGGAAAAAGGTATGCCCAGTTCAATTATATCAGCGCCTGCTTTTTCTAGGGTGTATATTAATTCTTTTGTTGTTTGCAAATTAGGGTCGCCACAAGTTATAAAAGGTATAAAGGCTTTTTTGTCTTTAAAGGCATTTTTTATTCTACTCATTCTGAAATATCCTTTCCTTTGTGTCGTGCAACAGATAGGCAATCTTTATCACCTCTGCCCGATAGATTTATTATTATTATTTTATCCTTATCCATTGTCGGCGCTAATTTTATTGCATGTGCTAAAGCATGTGCGCTTTCAATGGCGGGTATAATCCCCTCGGTTCTTGATAAATATTCAAACGCTTCAACGGCTTCTTCGTCTGTAATTGGCACATATTGTGCACGGCCTATATCGTGTAAATTTGCATGTTCAGGCCCGATGCCCGGATAATCAAGCCCGGCAGAAATTGAATATACAGGTGCAATTTGTCCATATTCATCTTGACAAAAATAGCTTTTCATACCGTGAAAAACACCTAAAGTGCCGGTGGCTATCGTCGCTGCCGTGTCCGCAGTATTTACGCCTCTGCCTGCCGCTTCACAGCCTATAAGCTTTACTTCTTTATCTTCGATAAAATTATAAAAAGCGCCAATTGCATTTGAGCCGCCACCAATGCATGCGATTATTGCATCCGGCAGTTTGCCTTCTTTTTCCATGCATTGCTCTTTAATTTCTTTTGAAATAACCGCTTGAAAATCACGAACAATTGTGGGGAAAGGGTGAGGCCCCATCACAGAACCCAGCACATAATGCGTGTCGGATACTCGAGAAGTCCATTCTCGCATGGTTTCAGATACTGCGTCTTTTAATGTAGAAGTGCCCGATGTTACAGCATTAACTTTTGCGCCTAACAGCTCCATTTTATATACATTCAAAGATTGACGCTCAATGTCCTCTTGCCCCATGAAAATCTCACATTCCATGCCAAAAAGTGCCGCCGCAGTTGCTGTTGCAACACCGTGTTGTCCTGCACCTGTTTCTGCAATTATTCTTGTTTTACCCATTTTATGCGCCAGTAAAACTTGCCCCAACACATTATTGATTTTGTGCGAGCCTGTGTGGTTTAAGTCTTCTCTTTTTAAATAAATTTTCGCACCGCCAAGGTCTTCTGTCATTTTTTTTGCATAATATAATCTTGATGGTCTGCCGGCATATTCATTAAAAAGCTCTTTTAACTCATTGTTAAATTCTTCATCGTTTTTATAAAAATCATAAGCATTTTCAAGTTCAATAACAGCATTCATCAATGTTTCGGGAATATATCGCCCACCGTGAACGCCAAATTTTGCACTACTCATCATTTGCTCCTCACTATATCAATTATATTTTTTATTTTGGTAAAATCTTTAACTTTTTCGCTTTCTACGCTACTGCTTAAATCAATGGAATACGGCATAAATTTCTCTATTGCCTCGTTTGCGTTCTCGGCATTTATTCCACCTGCTAAAATAAAATCTCGGTTTATTTCGTTGATAATACCCCAATCGAAAACTTCACCTGTACCATAGCCATTGTCAAGTAAAATTATATCGGCAGTAGAAGCCTTCGCCTTATTTAAATCCTCAGATTTTTTTATTTTAAAGGCTTTCCAAATTTCGGTATCAGGCAATTTTTTGCGAAGCTTATCGATAAAATCATTGTCCTCGCTTCCGTGAAGTTGAATTATATCGCATATTTTGGCAAATTTTTCTATGTGTTCAATTGGCATATCAACAAAAACGCACACAGATTTTATGTTTTTATCAAGCTGTGATATCAAATTTTTTGCCATATCGTAATTTATACTTCTGTGACTTTTGGGAAAATCAATTATAAATCCTGCAAAATCCGGTTTTGTTTCATTTATATATTTAATATCTATTTCGCGAAAAAGGCCGCAAATTTTAATTTTGCTCATAATCATACTCCTTAATCGCTTGAATAAAGTGTTTTGTATTCTCACAGCGCATTAATGCCTCGCCGATAAGAAGTGCGCTTGCACCGTTTTTCACCAGTTTAATTCCATCGTCAGGGGTTAAAATGCCACTTTCTGCAATATAAATCATATCATCGGGAATAAAACTTTTTAACTCGGTTGAATTATTCAAATTTACAGTAAAATCCTTTAAGTTTCTATTGTTAACTCCGATTATTCTTGCCCCGCAATTTTTTGCAATTAAAATTTCATTTTCATCATGAGTTTCCACTAAGGCGCTTATGCCTAAGTTTTCGCAAATATCAAGATAATTTTTAACTTGTTTTGGGCTTAAAATTGCAACAATAAGCAAAATTGCATCAGCACCCATAATTTTTGCTTGATAAATTTGATATTCATCGACGGTGAAATCTTTTCTAAGCATAGGTAAATTGATGTTTTTTCTTATTGTGCAAAAAATATCATCACTGCCTAAAAACCATTTCGGCTCTGTTAAAACAGAAACACAAGTCGCACCTGATTTTTCATAATTTTTAGCAATTTCTAAATAGGGGAAATTTTCTGAAATAATGCCTTTAGAAGGTGAGGCTTTTTTCACTTCGCATATTAAAGCAGGGAAATTTCTTTTTAATGCGTTTTCAAAGCAAAAATCACCTTTTGGCAAATTTAGTGCACGCTCTTTCATTTCGCTAAGGCTTATATTTTGCTTATCTTTTTCAACTCTTATTTTGGCATGGTTTGAAAGTTCATCTAAAATCAAAATTTATCCTCCTAGCTATTTGAAAATGCTATAAATTCTTCTAGTTTTTTTATTGCTGTTCCTGTGTCAATAATTTTCTCAATCTCTTTTATCGAATTTTCAAAGGTTAAATCGTCACGGGAAATATATAACGCAGCTGCGGAATTAATCAAAACCGCATCTCTTTTTGCCCCTTTTCCGCCATTTAAAATATTACGGGTAATTTCTGCGTTTTCTTTTGCATCGCCGCCTAAAATCTCCGATTTATCATATGCTTTAAATCCGTAGTCCTGAGGGTTTATCTCATAAGATTTAAACCACCCATCTCTAATTTCGCATACTTTTGTAGGCGCACATATTGAAATTTCATCAAGCCCATCAGTGCCAAAAACAACCATTCCACGCTTTACGCCTAAATTTGTTAAAACTTCTGCTATAGGTTCAACTAAGCTTTCTTCATAAACACCCATAAGCTGCATACTTGCACCCAAAGGGTTTGAAAGCGGGCCTAATATATTAAAAATAGTTCTAATTCCCAATTCTTTACGCACAGGTGCAACATTCTTCATAGCAGAATGATATAAAGGTGCGTATAAAAAGCAAATGCCGATTTCATCAAGCATTTTCATGCTTTTTTCAGGTGATATATCAATTTTTACGCCCAAAGCTTCTAGGACGTCCGCCGCCCCACATTTGCTTGACGCCGCGCGATTTCCGTGCTTTGCAATTGGAACACCACAAGCTGATAAGACAATGGCAGAGGTAGTTGAAATATTAAAAGAATTCGATTTATCGCCGCCTGTTCCGACAATTTCAAGAACGTTTTGGTCGTTTAAAAGTTTTGTGGCGTGGTTTCTCATACTTTTTGCCGAAGCAACAATTTCATCTATGGTTTCGCCTTTCATTGAAAGCGCTGTTAAATAAGCACCTATTTGAGTAGGAGATGCCTCGCCATTCATAATTTCGTTCATAACTTCAAAAGCTGTTTCTTCAGCTAAATCTTGTTTTTGTGTTAAATTTATTATTGCTTGTTTAATCATTTTTTCTTACCTCCAAAAAATTTCTAATTATAGTTTTTCCATCAGGCGTGAGTATTGATTCAGGGTGAAATTGAACGCCAAAAACAGGATAATTTTTATGTTCAATTGCCATAATTTCACCATCGTCTGTTTTTGCTGTGATAATTAAATCACTTGAGATAGTGCTTTCTTGCGCTGCAAGCGAATGATATCTTGCAACTTTGATTTTATTTGCAAGTGTGTTAAACAATATGCTTTTTTCTACTTTAATTTCAGATTGTTTGCCGTGCATAAGTTCTTTTGCGTAAGTGATATTTGCGCCAAAAGCTTCGCATATCGATTGATGGCCTAAGCATACGCCGAGAATAATATATTTTTGATAAAGTTTTTTTACCACTTCAAGGCAAACTCCTGCATCAATTGGCCTTTTAGGGCCGGGCGATAAAATTATGTGTGATGGATTTAAATTGTCAATTTCATCTACTGTCAATTCATCGTTTTTTATAACTTTTACATCGGCATTTATCTCGCCGATTACTTGATATAAATTATATGAAAAGCTGTCGTAATTATCAATTATTAAAATCATCGTTATCCCTCCAATACAGATACAACGGATTTCGCTTTATTTATACACTCTTCGTATTCACTTGCGGGGTCAGAATCCATTACAATTCCCGCACCGGAACGAACAAAAACTTTTTTGTTTTTCTTAAATGCCAGCCTTATCGCAATACAAGTATCGATATTTCCGCTAAAATCCAAATATCCTATGGCACCGCCATAAATCCCACGTTTTTCATTTTCAAGCTCGTCAATTATCTCCATGGCACGAATTTTCGGCGCTCCGGATAATGTGCCAGCAGGCAAAATTGCATCAACTGCGTCCAGTGAATCTTTGTCGCTTTTAACTGTGCCTGTAACGGTAGAGCCGATATGCATAACCGTTGAAAACTTGAGTATTTTCATATATTCTTCCACATTGACTGTACCAAATTCGCTAATTTTGCCAATGTCGTTTCTGCCCAAGTCCACAAGCATATTATGTTCAGCACGCTCTTTTTCATCAGATAATAATTCTTTTTCAAGGGCTTTGTCCTCTTGCTCGGTTTTGCCTCTTGGTTTTGTTCCTGCAAGGGGGTAAGTCATGACTTTTTTATCCAAAACTTTCACCAAGGTTTCAGGGGAGGCCCCTGCCATTTCAATGTCATTGCTTGAAAAATAAAACATATAAGGGGAGGGGTTTTGCTTTCGTAGCCTTTCGTATACATCAATTAGGCTTCCTTTAAAATCTGCGCTAAGCCTGTTAGAGAGCACCACTTGAAAAATATCGCCCTCATAGATGTAATTTTTTGCTTTTTCAACCATTTTGCAAAATTCATTTTTGCTGAAAGTGGGTTTTAATTCGGATAAAAGAGTGCCTTTGCCCTCTTTTGTAATCTCGCCCGAAAGCACAATTGTAATCATGTTTCGAATTTCGCTCACAGCTTTATTATAATTTTTTTCAAGCTCATCAGTTTTAATATTCACAATAAAAATAAGCTTGTTTTCCGCATTATCAACCGCAATAATTTTATTAAAAAGCATTAAGTCGACATCGTTAAAATTTTCGTCATCATTTGCATTTAGCTTTAGTTTGGGTATGCTGTATTTAATAAAATCATATGAAAAATAACCGACAAGCCCTCCTGTAAAGGGTGGCAGTTTATCAATTTTTGGGCTTTTATATTCTTCTAAAATTTGCCTGATGTATTTATGCGGTGCGTTATCATTAAATTCGTATGACAAAGCGGATTTTATCTTTATGCAGTTGTCTTTTGCATTTATTTCCAAAATAGGGTCATAGCCTAAAAAGCTGTATCTTCCAAGGTTTACTCTGTCTTCGCAAGATTCTAAAATAAAAACATTTTTGCTAATATGTTTCAGTTTTTTATAGATGTCCATTATTTGCACGTCCAACGAAAGCGACAAAGTAACAGGAATGGATTTGTAATCACTGTCTTTCAATATCTCTTTCGTTTGGTTTAAGCTTGGATAATAATCCATAGTAATTCCTCCATAAATAAATTTTCCATATAAAAACAAAAAGTCCTCGACAGAAATTAATCTGTCAAGGACGAGAATATAAAACACCCGTGGTACCACCTTGATTTACAGGGAAAACCCCCGTACACTTAGCGAAATGCCAACACATTTCCGGCTACTTACGTAAGCCTACACGTCATAGAATACTCGAGGTTGCCCCCTTTGACTATGCCCTCAGCGGTCCATTTAATAAGAAGTTACTGTCGGGATTACACCAATCCCCGACTCTCTGTGAGCTCTTTTCCTATTTTTATCTCCGCTTCAACGGTTTAGCGTATTAAATTTTGTTTATCTTAACACATTTTACTTAAATTGTCAATGAATAGAACAAAATGTTTTTTAAGAGATAAAGCTTTTTTTAATTTTGCAAAAAATTTATGCGGTGAAATCGCATTTTGCCGTTTATCGCCATAAAATCAGTTATATAAGCGCAAAAACTAAAATAAAAGCGATGTTGCAGTAAAATACAACAAATATATAATAGATTTGGAAAAATCATACTGCATTATAGTGTTTACATGTGGCGCAAAGTGTGTTAAAATATTAACAATGTTGATTTAAAGGAGAATTATTATGAAAATAAAAGTATGTATTGGAAGCTCATGTCATTTAAAAGGTTCAAAGCCGGTAGTTGAAAAGCTCAGAGAACTGATACAAAAAAACACCCTGCAAGATAAAGTTGATTTAGCAGGTGAATTTTGTATGTCTAAATGTCAGGACGGAGTATGTGTGTCCATAGATGGCGAAGTTCATTCTGTTAAACCTGAAACAGTAGAGATGTTTTTCGAAAATGAAATAAACAAAAAATTACATTAGGAAGATAATATATGGCTGAATATTTAAAATTAAAAAAATCAAACTGTAAAAATTGCTATAAA
>CAYJGV010000064.1:0-12474 GCA_964369715.1 uncultured Bacteroides sp.
ATAAAAGCACCCACAAGTGCAGCTTGATAACTGCGCCTATAGGTGCCTTTTAAAATACTATTAAATTTGCAAATTTTTAAATAATTCTTATTCACCAAAAACTTTTAAGTAATCTTCTTTAAATTTTTCAATGCCGCTGTTTGTTAAAGGGTGCTTTGTCATTTGCTCAATTACGCTGTATGGTACAGTTGCGATGTCTGCACCGGCAAGGGCGCAATCTGTAACATGGATTGGGTTACGGACACTTGCTGCGATAATTTCTGTTTTAATATCATCATAATTTGCGAAAATTTCTGAAATAGTCCTAATTAAATCCATGCCTGTCACGCCTATATCATCAAGCCTACCTAAGAAAGGCGATACATATGCTGCGCCTGCTTTTGCTGCCAATAATGCTTGGTTTGCATTAAAAATCAACGTAACATTGCATTTTATGCCCTCTGATGCAAGCACTTTAGTAGCCTTTAAGCCCTCTACAGTCATGGGGATTTTTACAACCATATTTGGGTGAATTTTGGCAATTTCTCTGCCTTCTTCAATCATTTTTTCAGCGGTTTCACTTGTTGCTTTAACTTCGCCAGAAATAGGACCGTCCACAAGTGATGTTATCTCTTTTATTACTTCGTCAAAATCTCTGCCCTCTTTTGCAATAAGGCTTGGGTTTGTGGTAACGCCACACACAACGCCCATTTCTGCCGCTTTTTTTATGTCCTCTGTGTTGGCTGTGTCAATAAAAAATTTCATTACGATTCTCCTTTAAGACAAAATTCGAAGCTTATTTCTTTTATACCTATATATTATAATAAAAATAAGCATAAAACGCAAGATATAAATTATGTGCAAATGCTTGACTTTTCAATGCTTTATGTGCTATAATACCCAAGTACGATAGTAAATTTTGTGAAGAGTGGCTCAGAAGAGCCGCTCTTTAGTATTGTTTTGGGCTAAATTTGCCTAAAAAAGGAATGAATACAATGGCAAAAAAACCACATAGTCAAAATACAGCGTTATATGTAGAAACATTGCTTTCGCCTGCACTTGAAGAGCTTGGCCTTAAAATTTGGGACATTAAATTTGAAAAAGAGGGCCCTGATTTTTTCCTTCGTGTATTTATTTATAAAGATACACCGCTTGATATGCAATCATGCGAGGAAGCGACAAGGGTTATCAACCCTATATTGGACGAGGCAGACCCTATCAGCCAAAGCTATTATTTAGAAGTTGGCAGCCCCGGCCTTGGCAGAAAACTCACAAGGCAAGAGCATTTTGATTCGCTTAATGGCAGTGAAGTTATGGCGCATTTAATTCGTAAAAACGAAGATGGTGAACGTGATATAAAAGGTGTTTTAGTTAAAAGAGATGCAAAAACACTTACACTTCTTTTAAATGAAAAAGAAATTGAAATTGAAAATGCCGACATAAGTTATGTTAAACTTTGTGATGATGAAGATTTATTTTAATATATAAGTAATTAAAATAAATATAAATTGTAAATAGTATTATATTTAAGTATATATAGTAATATAATATAATATTTGCAAATTAAGATATATAAAATTGCGCCTTAAAACGCAAAACGAAATATAATAAGAATGGATGATAAGAAAAAATGAACGCCGAATTTTTTGAAGCATTAACTTTATTAGGACAGGAAAAAGGCCTAAGCACAGAATATCTACTTGAAAAAATTAACACTGCAATAATAATTGCCGTTAAAAAAGATTATGATGTAGAAGAGGAAAACGTCAGCATTAATATAGACCCAACAACAGGTAAATTTAACGTAAGCTTGTTAAAAACCATTGTTGAGGAAGTTGAAAACCCAAACAAAGAGATTTCTTTGGAAGATGCAAGGCGTAAACGTAAAACTGCTAAAGTGGGCGCAGAATTTGCAATTCCCCTTAAAACAAAAGATTTTGGCAGAATTGCTGCACAAACTGCAAAACATGTAATACGTCAAGGCTTAAAAGAGGCAGAGCGCAGCCAAATGTATGCTGAAATGCAAAGCAAAGAGCACGAAATTTTAAGCGCAGTTGTAACAGCTATTGACCGTGTAAGGGGCATTGTAACGCTTGAATTTACAGGCGGCGGCATTGCAACTTTACCAAAATCCGAACAAGCACCTAACGAACAATTAACCGAGGGCATGTATGTCAAAGTTTATGTTGTTGATGTTATCGCAGGTGACCGTGGCCCTAAAATGATGATTAGCCGCACACACCCCGGCCTTGTAAAGCGCATGTTTGAAATGGAAGTACCGGAAATTTTTGACGGAACTGTTGAAATTAAAGCAATTAGCCGCGAGGCAGGCGCACGCACAAAAATGGCGGTTTACAGCAAAGACGAAAACGTTGACCCTGTTGGCGCATGCATTGGCCCTAAAGGCGCAAGGGTTGCAAATATTGTTGAAGAGCTTGGCGGCGAAAAAATAGATATCGTTCGTTGGAGCGAAGACACAGTTGAATTTATAAGCGCAGCATTAAGCCCGGCAAGCGTTGTAAGCGTTGAAGTGCTTGAGGGCAATGTTAAATCTTGCAAAGTTACAGTGCCGGATGGCCAACTTTCACTAGCAATTGGCAACAAAGGCCAAAATGCAAGGTTAACCGCTCGCTTAACAGGCTATAATATAGATATCCGTCCCGAAAGTGGATATTATGGCGAAGATGAAACAGAGGCAGAAAAAGCCGAGTAAAATTATTGTCACTTTAATTTAATAATAAAAAGGGATAAAATGAAACAGAGAAAAATACCTCTTAGACGTTGCATGGGCTGTTATGAATCTAAGGTGAAAAAAGAGCTTGTGCGTGTTGTGAAAAATAAAGAAGGCGAAGTAAGCCTTGATTTAACAGGCAAAAAAGCAGGACGTGGCGCATATATTTGCAAAAACGCCGCATGTCTTGCAAAGGCGCAAAAGGCAAAAAGAATTGAACGTTCGCTTGAATGTGAGATTTCGCCCGAATTATATGAAGAAATGCAAAAAGAAATAGCGGAGGACGATATTGCACAATAAAGTATTATTTTCGCTTTCGCTTGCACGTAAAGCCGGTGTGCTTGTAACGGGTTTCGATTCCGTTAAAGACAGCGTTTTAAAACATAAGGCATTTATAGTTGTTTTTGCTGCGGATATTTCACCCGCCACAAAAAAACGTATGCTTAGGCAAATGGAACAAGATGTGGCAGTGTATAAAACAACTTTGACACAATTTGAACTTTCGCAAATTACAAAAAAACCTGTGGGGGTTTTGGCCATAACAGAAAAAGGGCTGGCAGTTCTCTGCCAAAATGCCATCTTGGCAGAGATACAAGGAGGAAAATAAATGGTAATAAAATATAAACTAAGCGACCTTGCAAAGGATTTGGGTAAATCTAACAAAGAGATGATAGCACTTTTGCAAGATATTACGGGTGAGGTGAAAAAACACACAGCTCCGCTTGAAGAAGCAGAGCTTAACAGTGTTTTGGAACATTATACCCAAAGCACAGCTGTGGATAATTTAGAAGAATATCTAAGCAGTGCCGCCCCAAAAGCTAAAAAAGAGGAAAAAGCGGTGCAACCTCCAAAAGCAAAAGAAGAAGCAAAACCATCCGTGAAAAAAGCGGACAATTCTTCTGCGCCTAAAAAAGTTGAAGCAACACAGCCTAAAGCGCAAGTGCAAAACAATAAGCCTGCGCCTAAAGCTGCACCTGCTGGGCAACAAAAACAAACACAAAATGCCCCTATCGCACACAAACCTGCGATGGCACAAAAACCAAGTGCAAGTGCAAAACAACACGAGTCTCGCAAACCTCCCGAGGCACGTAAAGAGCGCATAAGGGCGATTAAACCGGAAAAAGATAACAAACCGGCACAACCAAAACGCGAAGTTGTAACGGTTACGGTTGATACAAGAACAACTGATGTCAACCTTGATAAATTTAACGAAAAATATACAGAGCTTGCAAGCAGTAAAAATATTGAAAACCGCCGTAAACCTATGCCAACAGGCAATAAGCAAAAATTTGGCAACAGAAACAAATTTGGCGGCAGAAATAATAATTACAGCAAAAAACGTGTTGAAACAGAGGCAGAACGTTTGCAACGTATCCAACTTGAAAAAGCACGTAAAGCACAGCTTAAAGTGTCTATTCCCGATGAAATTGTTGTTTCAGAACTTGCAAGCCGCCTAAAAGTTAATGTCGCACAAGTTATTAAAAAGCTTATGGGGCTTGGAATTATGGCGAATATGACAGAGGCAATTGATTTTGATACAGCAAGCCTTGTTGCAGAAGAACTTGGCGCGAAAGTAGAGCATGAAGTGCATGTTACTATCGAGGAAAGACTGTTTGAAATTGACGAAGATGCAGATGAAACACTTGAAGAGCGCCCACCTGTAGTTGTTGTTATGGGCCACGTTGACCACGGCAAAACATCTATTTTGGATGCTATCCGCAAAACAAATGTAACCGAGGGCGAAGCCGGCGGTATTACACAGCACATCGGCGCATATCAAGTTGTAAGCGGCGGCAAAAAAATAACTTTCTTAGATACACCTGGGCATGAAGCGTTTACTTCAATGCGTGCCCGTGGCGCAAATATGACAGATATTGCCGTGCTTGTTGTTGCGGCAGACGACGGCATTATGCCACAGACAATTGAAAGCATCAACCACGCTAAAGCGGCAGGTGTTTCAATAATTGTCGCTATTAATAAAATGGATAAACCCGAGGCAAACCCTGATAAAGTTATGGAACAATTGACACAATATGAAATTATTCCGGAACAATGGGGCGGTGAAGTTATCTGCGTGCCGGTTTCTGCAACAAAAGGAACAGGAATGCCGGAACTTCTTGAAATGATTAATTTAACAGCAGAAGTTAAAGAGCTTAAAGCAAACCCAAACCGCAAGGCAAAGGGCGCTGTTGTTGAGGCAAGGCTTGATAAAGGCAAAGGACCAATTGCAACAATTTTGGTGCAAAGAGGCACACTTCGCCAAGGCGATGTAATAATTGCCGGCACAGCTGTTGGTCGTGTTCGTGTTATGACAGATGACACAGGAAAAATTTTGGAAGAGGCAGGCCCATCAATGCCTGTTGAAATCACAGGTTTAACCGAAGTTCCAAGCGCAGGCGATTTATTCGATGCGGTTGAGGACGAACGCCTTGCAAGAGAACTTGCAGACCAAAGAGCAACACAAACAAAACAAGATCAATGGAATGCATATAAAAAAGTTACACTTGAAAACTTGTTTAGCCAAATTGCTGAAGGCGAGCGCAAAGAATTGCCTGTTATTGTTAAAGCAGACGTTCAAGGCAGTGCCGAAGCAGTTAAACAAAGCCTTGAAAAAATCTCTAACGAGGAAGTGCGCGTGCGTGTAATTCATACAGGCGTAGGTGCAATTAATAAATCGGACATCATGCTTGCAAATGCAGGCGGTGCAATTGTTATCGGCTTTAATGTTCGCCCTGACGACATTGCAAAAGCAGAGGCAGCAGGCGCAGAAGTTGAAATGCGTATGTACAGAGTTATTTATGACGCTATCAATGATGTTACACAGGCGATGAAAGGCATGCTTGCACCAAAATACCGTGAGGTTGAGCTTGGCCGTGCAGAAGTTAGAAATGTGTTTAAAATTTCATCGGCAGGCACAATTGCAGGCTCTTATGTTAAAGAGGGCAAAATTACACGCAATGCGCAAATTCGTGTTGTGCGTGACGGCATTGTACTTGCAGAAGATGCTATCGATTCACTAAAACGCTTTAAAGATGACGTTAAAGAAGTTGCAACAAGCTATGAATGCGGCATCGGACTTGATAAATTCTCTGATATTAAAGAGGGCGATATTTTCGAAGCATTCATCATTGAAGAATATAGAGACTAGATTTAACAATATTCTGTAGCTTTTTCCATAAAACTATAGTATAATAGGTATAATATTATATATTGTCACCTAAATATTATTGCAAATTAAGAGGGACGATATTGTCGTATCGTTCCTCTTTTTACTTGATATTATAAATTTATCTTATTGATTGCAATAAATAAAAAATGTTCAAAATAAATTAAAGGAGTGTGATAATATGCCTAATTCAAAAAACTTACAACGTTTAAACGAAGACATGAAGCGAGAAATTATAAGTATAATTTCCTCGATGAAAGACCCTAGAGTTCAAGGTTTTTTAACCGTAATGCGTGTGGAAGTTGCGCAAGATTTATCCAGTGCGAAAGTATATATAAGCATGCTTTCGGGCGAGCACACAACCGCCGATAGCGTAAAGGCACTTAACAAAGCTTCAGGGCATGTAAGAAGCGAAATTGCTAAACGCATGCATATTAGAAAATCGCCTGAATTTAGGTTTATTGCCGATGAAGGCGCAGCTTATGCTTCACATATAAACGATGTGTTGCACGATTTGAAAAAATAAGTTTATTTCGTTGTTTATAATGTAGTGTTATCGAAAAAACGTAACAAAGCAAACCTATATTGGGCTTATGGATGTGGAAAATATTTGACTAAAACAAACCTACATTACACCGAGAATAAATGTAAACAGCACATCCAAAAAGAAACGGAGAAATTATGCAAATTGAAACAATAGATATGCAAAGCGCTGCAAGCGAACTTATGCGTGCAAATAATATTTTACTGCTGTGCCACAAAAACCCCGATGGCGATACAATCGGCAGTGCCACTGCACTTATGCATGCCTTGAAAAATCTGGGTAAAACATGCGCAGTTATTTGTGCAGATGAAATTCCAGCAAGATATGCCTATATGCAAATTGATGAGTTTTCAAACAAATTTACACCTGAGTATATTATCGCAATAGACACAGCAAGCCTTGCGCTTTTGGGCAATTTACCAGCAGAATTTACCCAAAAAATTGATTTATGCATAGATCATCATCCATCTAACACAGGTTATGCATTAAGCACATTGCTAGATGCTAAAGCGGCGGCAACAGCAGAGCTTATGTATAATTTCATTTTAACATTCGGCACAGAAATAACACCTATTATAGCCGATTGTCTTTATACAGGCGTTGCGACGGATACAGGTTGTTTCCGTTTTTCAAACACCAGCGCTGATACACATGATATCGCAAAAAAACTTATAGATGAGGGCGCTAACCTTGAAATGCTAAACAGCCTTTTGTTTGAAAGCAGAAGCAGAAGCAGAATTGACCTTGAAAGAATGGCTTATTCCTCGCTTGAATTTTTTGAAAACGATACTTGTGCCGTTATTACGCTGACACTTGAAGAACTTACAAAAAACAAAGTTGAACAAATAGATTTAGAGGGAATAACAGCAATTCCACGAAGCATCGAGGGTGTAAAAGCCGGCATAACAATAAGGCAAATTGACGATAGTACGTATAAAGTTAGCCTTAGAACAACCGAGGGACTAAACGCAGCACAAATTTGCAAAACCCTTGGCGGCGGCGGACACGAGCGTGCAGCAGGCTGTGAAATTACCGGCAGTTTAGATAAAGTTAAAAGTGCTGTATTAAAAGAAGTTTTAACTGCACTAAACGGATAATTTTTCACGAGAGTTTTAATTTTGACAAAAATAATAGAATTATTACAATGATTTAATTAGCTAATCCGATGCAATTCGAAAGCGTTTTACATCGGATTAGCTAATTTCACAACAAAAAATTAAACAGAGATACAAATATGAACGGAATAATTAATGTTTTTAAAATGCCAAAGTGGACATCTTTCGATGTCGTGGCGAAATTAAGAGGCATTACTGCCACAAGACAAATCGGCCATATGGGAACATTAGACCCTATGGCTACCGGTGTTTTGCCTGTTTTTATTGGCGATGCCACAAAAGCGATAGATTTGCAACCAAACCACGAAAAAGAATATTATGTTTCTTTTATGTGCGGAATAAAAACCGACACAGGTGATATTGGCGGCGATATATTGCAAAAAAGCCCTGTTTTGGCACAGCATAATATGCAAAAATTAAAGGAGGTTATCCCCTCTTTTATAGGCGACTTAATGCAAATTCCGCCTATGTATTCCGCTGTGAAAATAAACGGAAAACCACTGTATAAACTGGCACGAGAAGGCAAAGATATAGAGCGAAAGCCTCGCCCGATAACAGTGCATAAAATTGTTGTAGATGAAAGTGAAATAGGCCCGGGTATATTTTCGCTTACAATTCGTTGCAGTAAAGGCACGTATATCCGCACTCTTGTGGAGGACATTGCAAATGCAATGGGCACAATTGCAACAACAACTGCGTTGACACGTACAAAATCAGGCGTTTTTTCAATTGGAAATGCCTATACATTAGAGCAAATTCAACAAGAAAAAAACAATGGCAATTTAAGCAATTTAATTTTAGATACCGAAATTGTTTTTAAGGATTTACCCTCTTATAACGCAAGCGACAAAGAAATAAAATTGCTTTTAAATGGCGTTAAATTAAAAAGTGATTTGCAAAACGGAATGTATAAAGTTTATGCAAAAGGCCAGCTTATAGGAAAAGCCGAAAACACAGAAAGTTTTGCAGGAATTTGCACTGTCAATGATAGCGAATTAAGAGTGAAAAAGCTGTTTGTTAAACGCTGATTTTATAAAGGAATGATAATATAAACATGCATATATATACAAAATTACAAAGGGTTAGCACACAAAAAAACTGTGTTGCTCTGGGTTATTTTGACGGTGTTCATTTAGGGCACAGAAAAGTAATAAGCACTGCTGTAAATTTTGCACAAAACAAAGAAAACACAGCGGTGTTTACCTTTACCCAAAAAGGGTTAAGCATTAAAGGCAAAAATATATTAAGTAGAAGCGAAAAATTTTCACGCATTGAAAAACAAGGTGTAAACCATTGTTTATGCCCCGAGTTTTCAAGCTTTTGCAATTTGACAAAAGAACAATTTGTACAAGATATTTTGATTAATTGCCTTGACGCAAGCGATGTTTTCTGTGGTGAAAACTTTACTTTTGGCACAAAGAAAAGCGGAAACATCGATGATTTAATCTCGCTTTGCAGTGAGAATAATATCAAGGTTCATATAGTGAAAACCGCCCTTTATAAAGGCGAAACTGTCTCATCAACACGCATAAAAGCCGCATTGCAAAACGGCAATGTGCAGCAGGCAAACGAAATGCTTTGCGAAAACTACAGCCTTGAGCAAGAGGTTTTAAGCGGAAAAAAACTTGGCAGAACCATAGGCTTTCCAACAATTAATCAAGTGTTTGAAAGCAATATGATAATGCCAAAAAAAGGTGTTTATTTAACAAAAGTTCTTGTAAATGGCAAATATTATGCCGGTGCAACCAGCGTTGGAACTAACCCAACTGTCGGCGGCGAAAGCATTACATGCGAAACTTTTATTGTGGATTTCAGCGGAGATTTATATGGCAAAACAATAAGAGTAGAATTTTTAAAGTACGATAAGCCGACAATTAAATTTAATAATATTGACGAGTTGAAAAATTATATTGAACTTGCGGCACAAAGCGCAAAAGAGCTTTTTTATGGCTAGGATTGCGTTTTCTGCGGAAAACGCCTTAGGGCGCTGCCCTAAGAACCCGAAATTTTTTCGAAAAAAATTTAGTAAAACTTTTGATATACATTATAATAGTGAAATATTAAAACAGCTGTGACTAATTTAGTCACAGCTGTTTTAATGTTTAAGATAATTTAATTATGTTTTATGGTGCTTCAACAACAGGTGTTGGCTCTGGGTCTTCCTCGGTGTTTTCGTCTCCCGGCAGTTCTGCTACAGGTTCCTGTGTTGTCATATCTTCCATTATATCGCCGTTTTCATTCACTGTTTCAGGCGTGTTTTGTGTGCTTGCAGAATTACTATCTTCGCTTGTACATGCGGCAAAGCTGAATGCAAGAGCCGCTATAATTAAAGCTATTGTTAATTTTTTCATCTTTTTATCTCCGTTTTTTAAAATTTTGTGTGCACATATATTATACGTAATAAAAGTGTGTTTTATTGCAAAAATTTATTAAGTATTTGTAAACTATCTTCGGTAATGGTGTTTACAAGCTTAATTTTGCGAACAGGCGATGATTTTTTGCGTTAAAGTTTAAAAATTTGTTTAATATATTTTTATTCAACTATTGTTAACACTATCTAAATTGCATTTATTGTTTTTTATGGTATAATATTTAAAAGATGTTCACATTAGTTATCGTTGAAAAAGATAAAGTATATTTTGCTCAAATTATACTATAAAAATTAATTTTAATGAATAATTAATATTTAAACATCTACACATTATAAAATAAATTCACTTAAAATTAAGGAGATTATCATGGTATTAATCACATTAGAAAACGAAAAAGAAATTAAATTGGAACTTTATCCACAAACTGCACCTATATCTGTTGAAAACTTTACAAAACTTGTAAGCGAAGGCTTTTATGACGGCTTAATTTTCCATCGTGTTATCGAAGGTTTTATGATTCAAGGCGGTTGCCCTGACGGCACAGGCATGGGCGGCCCGGGTTATGGAATTAAAGGCGAATTTGCTAAAAATGGCGTTGATAACCCAATTAAACACGAGCGTGGGGTTTTAAGCATGGCACGTAGTGGTATGCCAAATTCCGCAGGAAGCCAGTTTTTCATCATGCACCAAGATTCACCACATTTAGATGGCAGTTATGCCGCATTTGGCAAAGTTGTAAGCGGAATTGAAGTTGTGGACGAAATTGCTTCTTCAGACGTTGACGGAAGAGATAAACCACTTAAAGACATCGTTATCAAAAGCATCACTATTGTGGACGAGGCATAATGAAAAAACTGTTCAGCTTTTTTTGGGATAAAAGCCTGCTTATATTTTTAATTATAGGCGGCTTAAACACGATTATAAGCATGGTTGGCAGCCAACTTTTGTTGACACCGTTTACTGAAATGGTATCGGCAACTTTTGCCTATTGGGCAAGCACTGCCATCATGTTTGCGCTTTGCAGTATAGCCAGCTTTTATTTTAACCGTAAGTATAGCTTTGAAAGCAAAGCGCCACTTTTACAAAGTATATTTCGATTTAGCGTGGTTATTTTAGTGTGCTATTTAATAGGTTTTGGCTTTTCGGATTTTTTAACGCCACTAATAATAAACAATATTAATATTGCGATAGACGATGTTTGGCTTTCACGAATTGCCATGGTTCTTGGGCAAGTTATTTTTACAGGTTTAAATTACATCGGTCAAAGGCTGTGGGCTTTTAAAGATTAATTTTGCTGTTTTGGCGATGTTTCAAAGCTGGCTTTTTAAATAGTTTTTTAAAAAACAATATCGAAAAAAAGTAATAATTTCACCTTATATTTTATATAGTTTATAAAATACTTATAAAAAGGGTGAATTATATGCTTTCAAATTATCCTGTCGCAATAGCCAAAAAACCTGTCGTTTCACTTTATTCAAACCCGTCTTTTTCTGTCTTGTCAGATGAAATATTGTACGGTATGCCGCTTGTTATTTTAAAAGAGCAAGACAATTTTGCACAGGTGATAACTTTTTACGGCTACGAAGGTTTTGTGTCTACCGATTGTTATAATAAGCTTAAAATATACACAAAGTTAAATAATATAAGCAATAATATAAATATAAAAAGCAATTATTCATTAAATTTTGCAAAATTTTGTCTTGATTCATGCAAGGCAAAATTTGTTGTATCCAAAAATTTTATCGATGTTTTAACACAGCCAAAAATGCAAAGTGAAATAATAACAAATTTGCCAAGGGGTGCATTTGTAAATATCATCAGCAGGCCAAACACAGATGGCTTTTTGCAAATAAGACTTGTTGATGGAAAAATGGGATATATTAAAAGCAGTCAAATAGAAGACACAGCTAATTTTAACATAATATTAAACAAATTAAACAGCGCACAAAAAGATGAAATACGCAATAAAATTTGCGAAGAAGCGTTAAATTACATTAAAACACAGTATAGATGGGGCGGAAAAACACATTTTGGAATAGACTGTAGCGGTTTGGCATTTACAGCATATTTAAAATGCGGTATAATAATTTACAGGGATGCAAAATTGCACAATAATTACCCATTAAAGCAAATTGAATTTGCAAATGCGATGCGTGGAGATTTATTATATTTTCCCGGGCATGTGGCAATTTATCTAGGCGAGGGCGAATTTATTCATTCAACAGCACACAACGGCAGTGAGGGTGTTGTTATTAACAGTTTTAACAAGTTCAGCCATAATTATAGGCAAGATTTACATAATTCGCTTTTGGCGTGTGCAAGTGTGTTTTAAATGTTTTTGCAAATTTGTACTTAGAGTGTTCCATAATATAAATATTGGGTGCTTGCATATTTGTCATTCCGAACGCAAGTGATAAGCGCCGCAGTGCAATGCATGCGAGCAACCGCCGTAAGGCGGCTCTTAGCGAGTCGTAGGAATCCGTTCCTATTTTAACGCTTGTGGTAATTGCGATTCTTCGTCGCACCTCCTCAGAATGACATGTTGATGTTGCTATGGCTAATATAAA
>CAYJGV010000065.1:0-12281 GCA_964369715.1 uncultured Bacteroides sp.
CTAATTCTGGTCTTTGCTTTGCGCAAACAGGCTAAAAACAAACCCAGCCACAAGTGAAATTGTTATGCCGCCTGCACTTGCAGTAAGCCCTCCTGTCAAAGCGCCAATAAGGCCTTGTTCTTCAACTGCCTTTCTCACGCCTTCCGCCAACAAATGCCCAAAGCCAATCAGCGGTACACTCGCACCTGCACCTGCAAACTCAACTAAAGGCTTGTAAATATCAAGTGCACTTAATACAATTCCAAGAACTACAAAAAACACCAATATTCTAGCCGGTGTCATTTTTGTATAATCTATAAGCAATTGCCCACCAACGCAAATTAAACCACCTACAACAAAAGCCCACACAAAATTCATAAAATGCACCTCTTTTCACTCGATAGCTCCACCAAATGTGCAATTACAGGTATGCTTTCGCCTTGAAAAAAGCTAGATTGGCTCATAAGTGCCCCTGTGGATAAAAAAAGCACTCGCTTTAATTTTCCGCTTGCAATTTTTGGCAATATGTCCGCACATAAAACTGTGGCGCTACATGCCGCACCGCTTGCGCCTGCAAGTACTTTTTGATGCCTTTTATCGTAAATTATAAGGCCGCAATCTCTGTGATTGTGAAGTGCTACACCCTCTTTTGATAAAATATTCAACAATAATACTTTTCCAATTGCACCTAAATCTCCTGTGTAAATTGCATCGAAATCTTCGGGGTTTCGCCTTGTGTCCCTCAAATGCCTTAAAATTGTGCTTGCCGCCGCAGGCGCCATTGCCGCACCCATATTGGTTATGTCTTTAACGCCAAAATCCACCACTTGCCCAAAGGTAACACTGTTTATATAAACACCACGGTTTTCGTTTTCGTTTGCAATTATGGCGCAACCGCTTCCGGTAACTGTCCACTGTGCGGTGGGCGCACGTTTGCCACCATATACAAGCGGCGTTCTATATTGCCGTTCCGCCGCACAAAAATGGCTGCTGCTTAATGCGGCAACTTTATTGAATGCTTTGCCGCTAACCATGCAGGCACTAAGCCCAATTGCCTGCGCCATGGTGCTGCATGCACCATAAATTCCTATCAGCGGCACATTTAAACCTCTAAGCGCAAAATGTGTGGCTGTGCATTGGTTTTGCAAATCGCCACCGATGACAGCATTTAAATTATCCGCTCTTAAATTCGCCTTTAGAAGTGCTTTTTGCAAACATTGCTTTGTCATTTCGCTTTCGGCTTGTTCCCATGTTTTTTTATTGCAATATGCATTGTTAAAAATTATGTCGAATTTATCTCCAAGTGGGCCTTCGCCCTCTTTTTTTGCGCCAACTGCCGCATAAGATAAAAAAGAAGGTGCATTTTCCATAACAATGGTTTTACCTATTTGTTTCATGCGAGACCTCCGATGAAAAAGTAAATTACACCATACAAAACGCTTGATAAAACACCGTAAAGTATGACAGGCCCTGCAATTATGAAAATTTTAGCACCGACACCCGTTATAAAGCCTTCGCATCTAAATTCAATCGCCGGTGAAACAATTGCGTTTGCAAAACCTGTTATTGGCACAAGCGTGCCTGCACCCGCCTTTGTGGCAATTTTTTGATAAGCACCAATGGAAGTTAAAGCCGCACTTAAAATTACAAGGCTTGCACTAACAAGTAATGCCGCATCTTTTTCGGCAAAGCCTAAGTTTAAAAAAGCAGTGCTTAAACCCTCACCGATAACGCATATTATCCCACCGACACAAAATGCCCATGTGCAGTTTTTAAGAGAGGGTGAATGCGGTTCGCTTTCTTTAACAAGCTTTGAATATTCTTTTTTTGTTATCTTCATAATTTCTCCGTTTCAAATTAACGTTTATTATCTTAGGGGAACGAATTCTTGCGATTCGCTAAGAGCCGCCTTACGGCGGTTGCTCGCATGCACTGCGGTGCTTATCGCTTGCACTCGGAATGACGAGTGTGAAAAATCAAACCTGTCATTCTGAACGAAGTGAAGAATCCGCATTCCTTGTGGGATGGATTCCTTGCTCCACTCGGAATGACAGTGTTTGGCTAGACCTTTTACCAATATAAGTATTTTTGCCCGAAAAAATAATAAATATGCGTTAATTTGCTTTTGTCAAAGCCTTAGCCCGAATAAGTATGCAAAATTGATGAGTATTCTTAAAAAAATAATTATTAAATAGTAGTAAACACTAAAATATGTGGCAAACACTGGAATTTATGTAAAAATTTATTGACAAAATTGTGAACATGATATAAAATTTTATATATTAACATGTAAAAAACTATAATAAATATTAATGTGGTTTTTTGCCTTTTTATTTATATAATTTAATATTAAAAAACATCGAATTTTAGAGGAGAAAAGCATGAAAAAATTTTTAGCGCTTTTGTTAATTGTTGCTGTGATGCTTGCATGTTTTGCAGCTTGCGGTGATACAACGACAGCTACATCAGAAAGTGATATTGTAGATGCATCTACGCAAGAAGCTATTGAAGAAACAACTGCGGCTACAATTGCGCTTGATACTTTTGTTGTAGGCACAGCTGAAATGAATGGTGACTTTGTGGACGATTTTGGCAACAATTCATATGACCTTGCAGTTAAAACACTGGTTGGCGGTTATTGTGCCACTGTAGTTGCAGATGATGCCGGCAATTTGCAAATGAACGAAACCGTTGTTGCTGATTATGCTACTGAAATAGATGAAGCAGGCAATAAAACTTATACAATTACATTACACGAAGATTTGATGTTTAATGATGGCTCACCTATCATGGCTTCAAACTATGTTGCAAACTTTTTATTAAGGGCATCACCTGAATGGCTTGCGGCAGGTGGCACATCATCACTTGGCGATGCAATTGTTGGATATAGCGAATATTATGCAGGCGAAACAATGGTTTTTGAAGGCGTTAAATTGCTTGGGGATTATCAATTCTCCGTTACAATTCTTGCAGAAAATCTTCCATATTATTGGGAGACATATTATATGGCTGTCGACCCAATTTTTGGAGGAACATATTATCCCACCGCTACTGTAATGAGTGACGAAACAGGCTCTTGGTTTGAATGGACAGAGGGCGACCTTGCGGCGGCTGCTTTGGCAGTTGCAGAAAACGAGCGCTTTGCCCCAACAGTTACACCCGGGCCTTATAAATTTGTAAGTTTTGAAAACCAAACAGCAACACTTTCTCGCAACGAATATTTCAAGGGCGATTTTGAAGGAAATACTCCTACATTTGAAAATATTGTTATACAATCCATCCCACAAGATACAAATATCGAATGGGTTATAAACGGACAAGTTGACCTTATCCCCGGTATTGTCGAGGGTGAAAAAATTGAAGCTGCACGCGCAAGCGAAACAGCGGTTTTACACAGCTATTTGCGTGCAGGTTATGGACATTTAGCTATGCATACAGATTTTGGCCCCACAGCAGATTCTAATGTGCGCTGGGCGCTTGCAAGCTTAATTGATAGAAACGAAGTTATCAACCATGTTTTGGGCGGATATGGCGGCCTTGTGGATTCAGCTTATGCTTATGCACAGTGGATGTATGAGGAAAAAGCGGCAGAATTACAAGAAACATTAATACCTATTTCTTACAATATCGCAGTAGCTAATGAATATCTTGATAAAACAGAATATGTGTTTGAGGCAGATGGCACAACTAAATTTGATGCCGCTTTGGCAGGTGAGGGCAGTGAATATTATCGCCACAATGCACAGGGCGAAATGCTTGTTATCGAACACAACGGTATTACTGATAACCCTGCCACAGATATAATTGAAATTCAATACACAGCAAATGCTCCTTTGGCAGGCGTTAAATTCAATATAACTAAAACAGATTTTTCAACTATGCTAAGCAATTATTATAATGATCCGGATTTAGGTGAAGATAGATTTTTCCATTCTTTCAACCTTGCAACAAATCTAACAGTAATTGATGATAAATATTATAACTGGCATTCAGATTTTGCAGACACATGGCAAAACGGAACACATTTGTCTGATGAAGAACTTGATGCCACTATGATAGCATTGCGCAGTGCAGACCCAACAGATACGCAGACATATCTAAACGGTTGGTTTGACTTCCAAGTTCGTTGGAACGAGTTAATGCCTGCAATTCCGCTTTATTCTAACGAGACATTTGACATTACACACAAAAACGTTGACCCATTAACGACAACACCGTTTAGCGCATGGTACACTGTGATTTGTCGAATTACCAAATCAGCAAAATAATTTTAATCACTAAACTTACAGAAAGGGAATGGCTTTACCATTCCCTTTTTTTGGATATACAGTGAAGGAGTGTCGAATTTGGTTAAGTATGTAATAAAACGCATTTTAATATTAATACCTGTTGCTTTTATTATTTCAGTAATGCTTTTTGCTATTGTAAAAATAATGCCGGGAGACCCTGTTCGTTCAATGTTGCCAACTACTTTAAAAGAAGAACAATATGATGCGGCTTATGAGGCAATGTATATTAAATTGGGGCTTGATAAAAGTTTACCCGAGCAATATTTTATATGGATAAGTGATATTTTTAAAGGTGAGTTTGGTTATTCAAGCATGTTTAACCGCCCTGTTGCAGACGCTATTGCAGAGCCGCTTCTCAATACAGTTATTTTAAATATAGGTGTAAATATTTTATATTTATTAATTGCCATACCTGTCGGCATTAAATGCGCAACGAAACGCAATTCTCTTTTTGATAATACATGGCAGGTTTTTTCTCTTATTACATATTCTATGCCGTCGTTTTTTATAGCCATTGGCTTAATTTATATTTTTGCAATAAATTTAGGATGGTTTCCCATGGGCGGTATGCCAAACACAGCATTTACACAAGGCAGCGAGCTTGTTATTGCATGGATAAAAACTTTGGCGCTCCCCACTTTAACACTTACGATAGTAAGCCTTGCAGGTGCAATTAGATATGTGCGCAACGCTATGGTTGAAGCACTTAGCCAAGATTATATAAGAACAGCAAGAGCAAAAGGCTTAAGCGAAAAAATAGTGATTTATTCGCATGCTTTTCGAAATGCGCTTATTCCTGTTTCTTTTATTATAATTGGCACATTGTTTTCGCTTTTTGCCGGCGCCGCCATTACCGAAACGGTTTTCCAGTATAACGGAATAGGCAAACTTATGATTAGTGCGGTTTTTGGACGTGATAATCAAATGGTAACGACTATGAATTTGTTTTTTGCCACAATAAGTTTGGTTTCGGTTTTAATTGCAGATATTGTTTACGGTCTTGTAGACCCACGCATTAAATTGAGTTAGGTGTGTGGAATATGAAAAACAATAAAAATAACAGCACAGGAAAAAAACTGGCGAAATCTTTTTCCTCGCTATTTAAAAGGTTTATAGGCAAAGAAACAATTTCAAATAATGTACTAAAAGAAGAAGCGGTGCGTACGCCTTTTAAAACTATATTAATAAATTTTTTTAAAAACAAGCTAGGTGTCATAGGTCTAGCTGGCTTTATAATTATTTTTTTATTCTCGTTTGTTGGTTCTGCAATAATTCCGATGGACGAAACATATACAGAACTTACAAATGCCGATTTAAAGCCGGGTATAAATTATCTTGATGTCCCAAGCGAATTGCAAGGCAAAGCCATTGCTAAAATTGCCTCGGGCGTTTCTTTCAGTGCGGCAATTACACAAGACGGCGAATTTTATATTTGGGGCACAGAGTCAAATAAACAGCAAGAAAATGTTTCAGATTATATTTTTGACGTGCCACAAGAAGTCTTAAACAATAAAATTGTTGATATAGCATGTGGCGGCAACCATGTTTTAGCCATAGACGAAAACGATGTTTTATATGGCTGGGGATATTACGGCAGTAACCAAACAATTATGCCCGATAATATTGCCGCAGTTTTTGAAGACCCTAATGTGAGTGTTGCACAAATTGCAGCGGCAACACAGTGGACAGCCCTTTTGGGCACGGATAAAAATGTGTATATTTGGGGCAGTACACAGGCAAAAAGCGTTTTGCTTGTATCAAGCGCGGTAAAAGGCAGAATAACAAAAATTGCCGCAGGCGATAACAATATGGCGCTTCTTTTAGACGATGGAACAATTAGCGTTATAGGCGACAGGGGCACAGAATTTGCAACAGAGCAACCCGAAAACACAAAAGACGGCAGTGTTAATTTTGTAGATGTAGTTGCAACAAACAGAAATGTTTTGGCGCTTGATGATGAGGGCAATTTACACCTTTGGGGAAGTTCTGAAAACGGACTTTCCACTTTGCCGACGATTAACTCGGCGGTTAAAGAGATTGCCAGCGGTTACAGCAATTTTAGCATTTTGCTTGAAAACGGCGAAGTTATTGTTTGGGGCAGTGACGATTTAGGCCAATTAGACGTGCCGAATAATTTAAGAGATACACAGCAAATTTTTGCGGATTACTTTCAATTTTACGCAGTGGATGCAGAAAACAATATAAGTGCATGGGGCAACAATGGCTATCTTTTTGGCACAGACCATTTTGGCAGAGATATTTTAACACGTGTAATTCACGGTGGTCGCATATCTTTGGTTGTTGGCGCCATAGCAGTTGCAATTCAAATTGTGATTGCGCTTTTTGTGGGTTTAACCGCAGGTTATTTCGGTGGAATCATCGACCAATTACTAATGCGTTTAACAGATATTTTCTCGGCAATACCATTTTATCCAATTGCAATTACACTCTCTTACGCCATAGGCAACGAACTGGACCAAATGCAGAGAATGTTCCTTATAATGGTTATTTTAGGCTTGCTTGGCTGGATGTCACTTGCAAGGCTTATACGCGCACAATTATTGCTTGAACGTGAAAAAGACTTTGTTTTGGCGGCAAGGGCACTTGGCATTAAACAAAGGGTGATAATGTACAGGCATATTTTGCCCAATATATTCAACCTTGTTATTGTTAATATAACTTTAAGCTATGCAAGCTCGCTTTTAAGCGAAGCCGCACTTTCGTTCCTTGGTTTTGGCGTTGCCGAGCCGACACCGTCATGGGGCAATATGCTGACAAGTGCACAAAGCACCACGGTTATTGAATTTTACTGGTGGCGATGGATTATCCCTGCGCTTTTTGTCATAGCCGCCGCACTAAGTGCAAACCTTGTGGGCGATGCTCTTCGTGAAGCAATGGACCCAAAAGCTAATGAGAAATAGGGGGGCGAAAAATGAACTTACTTGAAATTAAAAATTTGCACACCTATTTTGATACACGCAAAGGCGTGGTTAAAGCTGTGAACGGTGTTTCGCTTAGTGTAAAGCATGGCAAAACTTTAGGTGTTGTTGGCGAAAGCGGAAGCGGAAAAAGCCAAACAGCAATGAGCATTTTAAAATTATTTGAAAATAACCAAAGAATAGCAGGCGGAGAAATTTTATTTGACGGACAAGATTTAAGCAAATTAAGCGTTAAAGAAATGTGCAAAATCAGAGGCAATTCAATATCTATGATATTTCAAGAGCCCATGACAAGCCTTAACCCTGTTTTCAGCATCAAAAAACAAATTAGCGAAGTTTTGATTTTGCACCAAAATATGTCTAAAAAAGAAGCAGAAAAAAGAAGCATAGAAATTTTAAACTCGGTTAAAATACCAAATGCCGAAGAAATGGCAAATCAATATCCGCACCAATTATCAGGCGGAATGCGCCAACGTGTAATGATAGCAATGGCGCTTGCATGTAAGCCAAAGCTATTAATTGCCGATGAGCCAACAACTGCTTTAGATGTTACAATTCAAGCACAAATTTTGCGCTTGATGAACGATTTAAAACGTGAAACAAACACCGCCATTATGTTTATAACTCACGATTTAGGCGTTATAAACCAAATGGCAGACACAGTTGCTGTTATGTATTGTGGGCAAGTTGTGGAAACTGCCCCTGTCAGCTGTATTTTTAAAAATATAACAGAGTTTTCGCACCCGTATACACAGGCGCTTTTAAAAAGCATCCCTTTGCTTAGAGGCAATTCAGGCAAACGATTAGAGGCAATTAGGGGCAGTGTGCCACACCCACTTGATTTACCAATTGGCTGTAAATTTGCGCCTCGCTGTAAATTTGCAACAGAGCAATGTCATAATTTCGAGCCGGAGCTTGTAGATGTAAACGATGTGCAAAGCGTGCGTTGCTTTAATCCAAGAAAAGGGGCGAGAAGCGATGGATAGCAAAAAAGTTTTAATCAGTCTTGATGATGTAAAAATGCACTTCCCCCTAAAAAACAGCAGTGTTTTTCAAAAAGAAAAGCAATTCATCAAAGCGGTGGACGGCATTAGCCTTGATGTTTATGAGGGCGAGACCTTTGGGCTTGTCGGCGAAAGCGGCTGTGGAAAAAGCACTTTGGGGCGTGTTATATTACAGCTTTACAAACAAAGTGCAGGCGAAGTTTTATATAATGGCAAAGCGCTTAAATATTTAAAAGCTGAAGAAATGCGCAAACTTCGCAGTGAAATGCAAATTGTTTTTCAAGACCCTTATGCATCTTTAAACCCACGTTTAACTGTTGGCCAGCTTATTGCAGAAGCGCTTGTGGCACATAAAATGTTCAAGCGTGGCAGCAAAGAGATGGAAAACTATATAATAGAAATAATGGAAAAATGCGGTTTGCAAAAATACATGATACATCGTTATCCGCACCAGTTTTCAGGGGGACAGCGTCAACGCATAGGAATTGCGAGGGCACTTGCACTTAAGCCAAAATTTGTTGTTTGCGATGAGGCGGTTTCAGCACTTGATGTTTCAATTCAATCTCAAATTATAAATTTGCTTATGGATTTAAAAGAAAAAGATAATTTAACTTATCTTTTCATTTCCCACGATTTAAGTGCGGTTAAGTTTATTTCGGATAGAATTGGCGTTATGTACCTTGGCAATATAATTGAACTTGGCGACAGTGACACAATGTTTAATACCCCCTTGCACCCTTATACAAAAGCACTTATGGATGCAATTCCCACCACAGATGAAGAGGCGAATAAAGAGCTTTTAGTTATCGAGGGTGATATCCCAAGCCCGATTAATCCGCCCACGGGCTGCAAATTCAGAACAAGGTGTAAATATGCAAAAGAAAAATGCGCCTTGCAAGCGCCTGCGTTTGTGGAATGTCTACCAAGGCAATTTGTGGCTTGCCATTATCCGTTAAATGCACAAGAAAAATTATAGGTGAAGCGAATGAGTTTTTTTGACAAATATAAAAATATAATGCCAAAGAAAAAAAGCAAAAAAGAGCTTGATGAACATTATGATAATATGGATTTGGAAAAAGGCGATTATTTTGCAATGCTTGTTGCGGCTTTAATCACTTTTGTGCCGCTTGTGATAATTATTTCATTGGTTTATATAGGTATTGCGCTACTTTTTGGCATGTGATGAATTTATTTGTGAATTTGTGAAAGGAATTAATATATGATAGGAAAAGATTTAGCACATAAAGTGCTTGGCGTTGCGCTTGAAAGCGGTGCGGATTTTGCCGAAATTTATATTGAGGATACTGTTAGTAATTCCATCGATTTAATAGGCGATAAAATAGAAAATGCAAATTATAAAAGAATTTACGGCACAGGTATTCGTGTTATGCTAGGCGATAAAACTGCCTATGCTTACACCGCAGGCACAGACGAAGAAGATTTGATAAAAGCGGCTAGAGATGCCTGTGCCACTATTAAATCTGACAAAAGGGCGCAAATTTTGCCGTTTGTGGAAAAAGACTATGGAGCTGTGCCTAAAATTGCCGCACAAGATGTTGACAATGAACAACGAGCAAAGTATTTGCGCAGAGCGGCAAAGGCGGCAAAAAATTATTCAGATGAAATATCGCAAGTTATTGTCAAAATTGTGGATTCGGATAAAAAAGTGCTTGTTTGCAATAACGAGGGTGTTTTTGCAAAAGACAGACGGTTGTATTTAAGGCTGGTTGTGGCCGCAACTGCAAAAAATGAAAACGAAGTGCAAAGCGGAAGAGCTTCTCCGGGTTTTGGCGCAGGCTATGAGAGCTTTGAAGATTTAAATATAGAAGAACTTGGCATAAATGCCGCAAAAGCCGCTGTGACAATGCTACATGCAAAAGATTGTCCATCGGGAACTTTCCCTGTTGTTATCGACGGCGGTTTTGGTGGTGTTATCTTCCACGAAGCGTGCGGACATTCGCTTGAGGCGACAGCTGTTGCTTTAGGCAATAGCGAATTTTGTGGCAAACTTGGCGAAAAAATTGCCGCTGATTGCGTGACGGCAATTGATGACGGCACAATGCCTTTTGAGTGGGGAAGTGTCGGAATGGACGACGAGGGCAATGAAACACGTAAAAGGGTGCTGATAGAAAACGGCATTTTAAAATCGTATATGATAGACAAATTAGGCGCAAGGCGCATGAATACCCGGCACACAGCAAGCTCACGCAGGCAGGATTACACCTTTGCGCCAACTTCACGAATGAGCAATACATTTATCGCCGCCGGCAATGACGATGAAGACGAAATGATTAAGACAATGGGCACAGGTCTTTACGCCAAATCGATGGGCGGCGGAAGTGTCAACCCACTGACAGGCGATTTCAACTTTTCCGTATCAGAGGGCTATTGGGTTAAAAACGGTGAGATTATTTGCCCTGTGCGAGGTGCAACTTTAATTGGAAAAGGCGCAGATGTGCTTATGAAAATAGACAAAGTTGGAAAAAACATGACAATGGCGGCAGGGCTTTGCGGCTCGAAATCGGGCAGTGTGCCCACAAATGTGGGGCAACCTCGAATAAGGGTAACGGCGATGACCGTTGGCGGAAAAGGCGGTGAAATTTAATGGAATTCAATTTGTATAAAGATAAAGCCTTTGAAATATCGAATGAATTTGGATGTGATTTTGCTGAACTATATATGCAAAAAAGAAGCAATGTTTCGGCACAAGTGCGTGAGGGCGAACTTAGCGATTTTAAATCAAGCAATAAAATAGGTGCAAATTTGCGTGTGGTAATCGGCACAAAAAGCGGCTATGCCTATACAGAGGAGTTTTCAAACCCCAAAAGCCTTGTTGAAAAGGCAATGGATAATGCAAAAATAATTGAAAACGAAGAAGAGCGACCCGCGCAGTCCTTTACAGAATATAAAAGCTTTGAAAAACCTTTGTGCCCTGCACAAAATATGAGCGCAGAAGAGCTTATCAAAACAGCATTAAAGCTTGAGGAATATGCAAAAAACTCTGACGATAGATTTTTAAGAGTTAAAACCTGTTATGCGGGAAAAGATACAAAGCAAATTGGAATTTACAATACATTAGGACTAAGCGCACAGTATGATGTGAACACATGCGAGGTTTATGTTACATCTATTTTAAAACAGGGCGAAGAGCTTAAAGACGGCCTTGCGTGGTATAGAAATGAGAAATTTAACTCGCTTTTAGAATGTGCAAAAGAGGCGACAAAAAAAGCATCGCTTTGCTTTAATGCAAAATCAATGCCAAGCGGTAAATATAAAATATTGCTGGAAAACGAGGCAGCGGCAGCTTTTTTAACAGCTTTTGTGGGTGTTTTCAGTGCGGAAAATACACAGAAAAAATTATCGCTTTTACAAGGCAAAGAGGGCGAAAAAATAGCATCGGATATTGTTAATATCACAGACGACCCCTTTAATTTAACCGCCCCACGCCCTTTTGACAAAGAGGGAGTTCCAAGCGAAATTACAAATGTAGTTGAAAACGGTGTTTTAAAAACCTTGTTATACGATTTAAAAACAGCTAAAATTGCAGGGGTGAAATCCACCTCTAACGCAGGTAGATTAGGCGCAGCAGGCGAATTAAAAGTTATACCCAGTAATTTATACATCAAAGGCACACAATCCTCAAAGCAAGAGCTTATTAATAAAATGCAAAACGGCATAATTATAAGCGATTTAGCAGGCATACATTCCGGTGTAAGTATGTTGTCGGGAGATTTTTCGCTGCTTGCAAACGGACTTCTTGTGGAAAACGGAGAGATAAAACGCGCGGTAGACCAAATTACAATTGCAGGCAATTTCTTTGAAGTATTGAAGAATATTGAGGGCATAGCAAATGACTTGTATTTCGATTACGACGCATACGGACAAAGCGATATGAGCATAGGTTCACCTTCTTTTATAATTGGAGAAATTGCTGTTTCAGGTGAATAATAACAAAATAAATTTGCGGGTTTTTGAATGCACTTAAAATAAAAGTTTTGATAAGATAAAAAAATCCCAATATAAAAAATAAGCTGACGGTTCATTTAAAATGAACTGTCAGCTTGGTTTTT
>CAYJGV010000066.1:0-12236 GCA_964369715.1 uncultured Bacteroides sp.
GCTTCTCCTCGTGGGAAAGTTTGCGATAGATGCAAGTGACTAAAAAGACGGATTCTTCGACTACGCTCGGAATGACAGGGCACGGCTTGCCTAGGGGAACGGATTCCTACGACTCGCCAAGAGCCGCCTTACGGCGGTTGCTCGCTTGCATTGCACTGCGGTGCTTATCGCTACGCTCGGAATGACAAAACGGTAAAGCTTACCACACCAAATATAAATACCACTTGCAAATAATATCATAATAGTGTAATATTTAAATACTGTCTTATATACTAACTTGCAAAGTATTTACAAAATATACATTTTATGGTAAAATGTTGCAGAGGTGTTTTTATGCTGATAAACATGTTAACAGTATTATATTTTATCTTCTTTTTTATAACTAATTGTATGTTTTTTAACATATGTTATAAGATAATGGATGGTATAAGGTTTAACAAAAAATTATTATATATTGTAGCTTTTATAAACAGTGTTGTATTTACAATTATTGTTTATGGTTATAATCAGTTACCCATCATAACTTATGCTATGGTGCTGTTTGGGTGTATTTTCGAGCTTTTTATATTGTTTAAAAACAATATTTTAGGTATATTAATGTGCTCTTTTATGGCGACAATTTATTTAGTATGCAGTGAATCGGTCATAATTTCAACAGGCGCGCTTATTTTAGGTGTTAATATTAACGATATTACACACAGCCACGAGCTTTTATTTATTCATATAGTTATCTCTTGGTTTCAACTGGCATTAATATCCTCAGGAATAAATCTCTTTGTTCCGGGCAGATTTGTCAGAATAATAAACCAACATAAAGAGCAAATTTTGTTTGTACTAGGATTTTTGTTTTTTGCAACTGTCTATTTAACATTTAATTCTTATATTTATGGTTACGCGGTTAACTTCACATCAAATTATTTGCCTGTACATCAAATTGTGGCGCCACTAATGTGGGCAGGTGTTGTAACTTTAGCCGTGGTTTTGCTGATTCGTTTTGATTATCTTCACGGATATAAATTGAAATCTGAATTATTAGAGCAAACATTGGAAAAACAAAGTGCTGAACTTGTTAAAAGCAAAAACAAAGCAGAAAAAGATCTTCTAGTTGATGCATATAATAAAAAAGCTACTGAAAAACGAATAAAAGAAGCATTAAAAGATGAAAGTTCCGGTGCTTTTTTTATAATAGATATAGATAATTTTAAAAATATTAACGACACAAAAGGGCATCCTTTTGGCGACAAAGTGCTTATATATTTATCTCAAAGAATATCAAACACTTTTAGAGAGCATGATATTATTGGCCGTATAGGTGGAGATGAATTTATCGTTTTCATGAAAAACAGTACAAGCATTGAAATTGTTGAGGCAAAGGCTAAATCGCTTTGCAGAGATATAAATTTGCCCTTTTCGGACAAGGAAAGCGGTCAAAGTGTAAGCATAACAATAAGTATAGGTGTGGCTTTGACGCAAAATGATGCTCGCCAATTTAGCGAGCTTTATAATAATGCTGATATTGCATTATATAATTCAAAAAGCAAAGGGAAAAACACATATTCGATTTTTGGACAATATTAAAATAAAAATAATTTAATTATTAGCGAGCTGTGAAAATATTGTTTTTTCGTCACAGCTCGCTTTTTAAATATTATACTTGACAACAATTTTAATAAATATTACGATAAAAAGGCAATTGTTACTCGAAAGCAATTACATCATTAAAGTTTTTTATTCTTACTTTTAGTTACTTTTATATTTAGTTTCGCTATGCTAATATAAAAATATAAGAATACCAATATATTTTGGGAAAGAATGGGGATTTTAATATGTTGTCTAAATATTGTTACGGGCCTGTTACAATAATAGAAGTAATAAAGCATGAAATTTCCATGGAAATAGTTGTGCAGTCTTCACATGGGCATAGCAGTAAAGCAGAGTATCAAAATTGCATATACTGGCAAATTGATAAATCACTCGAAGGCAAAAAACTTTTAATAGTCGAAGAAAAATCGGCAGAAGAACTTATCCAAATGCGGGATAATCCTTGTGTAAGTTCTTTAAAGCAAAATGCTGCTAGTGTTGAAAATTTAATTTTACAATGGAAAGAAGAAGGTATGCACTTTTATGTGCATTATGCGCAAGATGCTAAAAAAGAATATCTAGTAGTTTCAAAAGATTTTCAATTTATAAAATAAAAAAGTGATTAACTCGCCTTGAAATTTTTATTGTAATATTTAATTATAAAGTAAAAAATATTATATAACGGAGGATTTATTTGAATAAAACTTTATTAAAAATTTACGATGCATTATATGGTAATCAATATAGTTTAAGGGGCAAAATTTTCAATGTGCTGGCAACCGCAGGTATTGTGATTAGCATTTTAATGTCTAGTATTTCGTTTGTTTCAAATGGTTCAAGCGCAGAAATATTTATTAATTTTATCTCCGGAATATTTTCTGTGGGTATGATTGTTTTACACGCAATTACAAAAAACTATAAATTGTGTAGCGCTATAACGGTTTTTGTTATTTTTGTTGTTGGGTTTTCATTAATTTTTTTAGGAAATGATGGCTATAAAGGTGGTATGCCGTCGTTTTTTGTATTTGCAATAGTTTTCACAGTTTATTTAACTGAAGGCAAAACAATGGCGACGTTAATAATTATTCAATACATAACTTATATTTATTTATGCGTTATGGCATATTATAACCCTAATATAATTACGCATTATCGCAATGAATTTGAAGCTATGCTTGACATTGTTGTTGGTTTTGTCACTGTAAGCGTTATATTAAGCGCGACAATGTATATTCAATTTAAACTTTATAAAAGACAACAAAATTTGTTGGAGCAAGCCAGAATTGAAGCGGAAAACTCCAATAAGGCCAAAAGTAGCTTTTTGGCAAATATGAGCCATGAAATACGCACACCGATAAATATAATTATTGGCATGAATGAACTTGTTGCAAGGGATAGCAAATCGGCAAAAGTAAAAGAATATGTTGAAAAAATAAGAACAGCCAGTGAAATGCTTGATGCACTTATCAATAACACACTTGATATGGTTAAAATTGAAAGCGGAAAAACAGAAATTTTACCCGTAGAATATAAACTAAAAGCATTAATAAACGAAATAGAGCAAAATTCTAAAATATTATGTCAAAAGAAAAAGTTAATATTTACACTTGAAACGTTAGATATTGATGATTCGACCTTGCTTGGGGATTCTTTAGCAATTAAACAGATATTGTTAAATATAATAAACAATGCCGTAAAATATACACAAAGAGGCGAAGTAACACTTAAAGTGCAAAAAAAGCCTGATGCAAACGGAAATTGTGTTTTGTGTTTTGATGTTTTGGATACAGGAAGAGGAATAGATAAAGAAGATTTAGAAAAGATATTCGAGGCATTTAAACGTGTTGATAATATGGACGGTATTTATATAGAGGGTGCAGGGCTTGGGCTTTCGATTGTAAAGCAATTGCTGGGAGCGATGAATGGTGATATTTCGGTTGAAAGCGAGCGCGGAGTAGGCAGCAAATTCAGTGTGCAAGTTCCTCAAAACATTGTTAAAAATGCTTTGAGCACTAGCGGAGAATATGTTAAAAAAAGCCTTGTTGCACCTGATGTTAAAATGCTTGCAATAGATGATAATCCCGAAAACTTAAACCTTTTAAAATCTCTTTTAGAGCATACTTCTATGAAAATAGATATAGTGCAAAATGCAAAGCAATGCATTGAAAAAGTTAACGAAAATACATATGATATAATATTAATGGATTATATGATGCCTGAAGTTGACGGTGTTATGTTGCTTTCTATACTAAATAAAATAAATGGCTTTAATACACCTGTTATAGCCGTAACAGCAAATGTTGTTTACGGAACAAAAGAGCATTTGATTGAAAGCGGTTTTTGCGATTATGTGAAAAAACCTATAATTTGGAATTTGCTTGAAACCACAATAGCAAAACATTTGCCTGATAATAAATATCGCTTGATTGATACAGTGAAAATAATATCACAACATGATGTTGAAAGCAGTATAGAAAAATTAGATAATGAACTGGCTAACACAATAAATTGCAGAAGTGGATTGGCTTATTTTTCAGATGATTATAAACTTTATTACAAAGCTGTGTGTAATCAAATTGAATATTACGAGCGTGAAAAAACTATAGTAGAAAACCTTTTGGAAAATAAAAATTTTGCAGAGCTTGTGTATTATATGCACACATTAAAAAGTAATGCAAAAAATATTGGCGCTGAAAAATTATCCGAACTTTGTGAAAATATTGAAATGCTGTGTTCAGGTTCAAATCATGATGAAATAATTGCAAAAATGCCGTACTTGTTTTATTTGTGGAAAAACGCTTACAATAGTATGCTTTTGGTTAAAGACGCCTTAACAGAGTATATCAGCGATGATACCAAAAGCAGAAAACTTGACAAAGATGGCTTGAACAATGCTTTGGAATTGATACAAAGCAGACAAAGAAAACTTGCCGAAAATATGCTTGTCGCTTTTGTGTGTGAAGAGAACACTGCCGAATTAAATGAAAAACTGGAAGATATTATAGCAGCGGTTCGATTTATGGAGTTTGAAAAAGCAATTGATTTAACCAAAAATTTAGTAAATGAATTAGGGTGAAAATATGTATAAATACAAAATACTTGTCATTGATGATGACAATGCAATTTTGGCACAGGCAGAGGAATTGCTTTTTGAAAAATACGCTGTTAGCATTGCAAGCAGTTGTGAACAAGCCGTTGCTTTTTTTGAAAGTGGAAACAGAGCAGATTTAATTTTGCTTGATATCATGATGCCGAATATTGATGGATATGAAACACTTGAAAAAATAAGACAGATAAAAAAATGCGATAACATTCCCGTTATTTTTTTAACAGGAGCAAAAGATCCTGATTTTGAGCTGAAAGCATTAAAATTAGGCGCAAAAGATTATATAACAAAACCTTTTAACGATGCTGTTTTTTTAGCGAGAATAGAATTAAGGCTTGTGACAGAATATGCTTTGGAGCTTGAAAAATTGGCAGAGGTTTCGAAAGAGCTTACAGATATCGAGCTTGAAATACTAAGATATATGTCAAAAGGGTATTCAAATGAAGAAATTTCGAACACATTGCATTATTCATATGGGTATGTAAAACAATTGGTGTCCAAAATTTTTGAAAAATTAGATATTGCAAACAGAAAAGAGATAAAAAAGTTTATAAAATAACATAAATTACGATAAGAAGTAACTTAAAGTTACTTCTTATATTTTTGTTTGGGTGGTAAAATTAAGAAAACTAATAAAAAAAGGGGTATAGATATGGACGAAAATAAAAACAACCAAGGAGCTCCATCAACAGATAATACATCTGCATTGTTTGTTTCTGCGAGGAAAAAGCAACTAGCACAACAAGAACAAGAGAGATTAGCGGCAGAAAAAGAAGCGGCAAGGTTAGCCGCTGAAGAAGAAGTGCGCAGGTTAGAGCAAGAAGTTGCCGACCGTCGCATGCGTGCGGAGGAAGATGCAAGGCGTGTTGAAGAGGAAGCAATTGAACGCCGTCGCCGTGCAGAGGAAGACAGAATTAGAGAAGAGCGAGAGGCTAAAATGCGCGCTGCACAAACACCGGTGCAACCAATGCCAATGCAAGCGCCACCAATGCCGGTTAAACCTGTGCAACAGCCTCCAATGCCACAAAAACAAAATATTACTCCACCGCCTGTGGTGCAACCTGTACCTAAACCTGTTGCACAACCTGTTGCACAACCTGTGCAAGCTGGCTTTACACCACCTGCACCTGTTACGCAAAAAGCACCAAATAAAGTTAATGATATTATAAACGACATAATGCAAGACAAGAAAAAACTAGGCATAGTAATAGGTGCAGCAGCACTTGTGTTAGTTTTAATAATTGCAATTGCAGCTTTAAGCGGTGGCGGTGCATCAAGCTATGAAAATGCTTTTGTTATGGAAGGCGACCCTGCAAACGGCTATTTCAATTTATATAATGATGGTTTTGCAGACGGAGTTAGCCAAACAGGCGAAAGCTTTGAAGGCTACTGGGTAAGTCAAGATGGATATACAGCGATTTATGTTAACGATATGGAATATGCAATTTATGAAATTATAGATGATTATACTTATGCTGATGTAATGACAGGATATTATTATTATTTTTATCCGACAATAGCACCTTAAAAAATATAAAAACGGAGATTGATTTATGAATAGTTTGCTGATTACCACTATTTTTGAAAACGGATTTCAAGAAATTTACTTACCTGCTGTTGATAACAGAAACTATCCCATCGAAATACGTCCATCTGTAACAGGGCTTGTGGACGATATAGTTTTACCGCTTGAAGTTTGGAGCGGTGAATGGAGTATGGAATCCACAAAGCAATTTGATATTACAATTGATGAGCAAGTAATGCAAAGTGCAAAGCTAACACCTGGCACATTATTAAACTGTGCGGTTAAAGGCACCGAGATAATTTTTTCACTTACGGTTACACAAGCAAATCTAGGAAATATGACATTTGATAAATATTTCTTTAATTTATCCCCGCTAAGTGTTGTAAGCATTGGTAATGCAAAAGATAAAAACACAATTGCTTATTCAAACCGTTTTTGCTCGCCTGTTCATGCTGAAATTTACATGGAGGGCGAAACCCCCTATTTGCGTGATAAAAACAGCGTAAACGGCACTTTTGTAAATGGCAGATTACTTACACAAAATCATGCATTATCTTATGGCGATGTTATTTATATAGTTGGCTTAAAAATTGTTTATCTTGGCAATGTTATTGCTGTGAACAATCCAAAAGATGAATGCACTGTAGATGAAAACAAATTAAAAATTATTAAAATACCCTCAACGGTTTATTCAGAAGAAGCAACAGATTTTACATCAGAAGATGTATATTTTTTAAGAACTCCCAGAAAAGTTGAACTTACTGATACAGAGAGCTTTTCAATGGAGCGTGCACCTTCAAAACAAAATAAAAAGCAACAGCCTTTATTTTTAACATTAGGCCCGTCGTTCACAATGGTTATACCCATGATTGCAGGCACAATGTTAAGTGGCAACTCCACCAATATTGCAAGTGCGCTTGTAATGTCAATAGGCGCTGCGGCAATCGGTGGTGGTTGGGCAGTTATGAATATCAAGTACAATAAAGAAGAGGCAATTGCGACAGAAGGCGAAAGAATTAATGCCTATAATAATTATCTTGCAAAAATTTCCGACCAAATAAGCCAAAAAATGCAATATAACCACCGTGTGTTACACACTATGTTACCAAGCACACAGCAAGCGCTTGATTTTGCACTTGCCGATAGCCCAAGGCTATGGGAAAAAAGCAGTGTACATAAAGATTTCTTGCATGTTAATATAGGCGAATGCGATATGCCTGCACTTAACAAAATTATAATGCCTAAAGAGCAAGGAATGTCAGCATACGACCCACTTAACGATAATTTAACTAATATTAAAGATGCGATGTCGATGCTAAAAAATGTGCCTTCAAATTTATCTTTTGAAGATAATATGATGATTGGCATTGTGAGCAAAGACAGGGCAAAAGCATTGAATTTAATTAAAGTTGTCACAGCACAATTGACAGCACTCCACCCTTATACAGAGCTTCGTACAAGTTTTGTATACCCCATGCACGAAACAGACGATTGGGATTACACAAGGTTCTTGCCACATTGCTGGTCGCCTGATGGGAGCATACGTTTAATCGCGAACGATAAAAAATCCATAGGTGATGTGCTTTATTTCCTTTCAACAGTTGTTCGTGATAGGCTTGAAAAAGCAAAAGGCGGCAAAAAAGATGAAGCAAAAATATTGCCGCATTATGTAGTTGTAATAGGCGATATTGCACTTATCGAAAACGAGCCGATGGCAAAATACTTGCTTTCACCGTTACCAGAGCTTAATATGACAGTGATTTTCCCTGTTAGCTCTACCGATAAATTGCCGGCAGGATGCAGTGCAATTATACGTGATGACGATGATTACAACGGATATTACAGCACAACAGGTGAATTTGAAGAACGTGTGCCTGTGGCGTTCCCACAAGTTCCAACAAAATTAATGGATAAATACGCACGTAAACTTTCAAACTTCCGTGTGCGTGAAATGAATACCTCGGCAGGTATACCCGAGATGCTAACCTTCTTAGATATGTACAAAACTTCAAATGTTGAAGATTTGGAAGTGCATAAAAAATGGCTTGAAAACCGCACTTATGAAAGCATGAAAGCTATGGTTGGCTATAAAGCGGGTTCACAGCCTTTATACTTAGATTTACACGAAAAATATCATGGGCCTCATGGTCTTGTTGCAGGTACCACAGGTTCAGGTAAATCCGAAACTTTGCAAAGTTATATTTTATCGCTTGCTGTTAATTATCACCCACATGAAGTTGCATTTATTTTAATCGACTATAAAGGTGGCGGTATGGCGCAAAGCTTTATCGGTTTGCCACATTTAGCAGGCGTTATAACTAACCTTGGCGGCAACGCAACAGATAGGGCATTGCTTTCTATCAATGCAGAAATTAAACATAGGCAAAGTGTATTTAACGAGTTTAAAGTTAAACATATAGATGCATATATCGAGCTTTATCGCTCGGGTGTTGCAACAGAGCCTATGCCGCATTTATTGATAATTGCCGATGAATTTGCAGAGCTTAAAAAAGAACAACCTGACTTTGTGCGTGCACTTGTATCAGCTGCAAGGGTTGGCCGTTCACTGGGTGTAAACTTGATATTGGCGACACAAAAGCCCTCCGGCGTTGTGGACGACGAAATTTGGTCGAATACACGTTTCCGTTTATGCCTTCGTGTTGCTGATAAACAAGATTCAACCGAAATGCTAAAACGCCCTGAAGCGGCATTTATTACAGGCACAGGCCGTGGTTATTTCCAAGTTGGTAACGATGAAATTTTCGACGAATTCCAAAGCGGTTGGTCAGGTGCTGAATACGAACCGAATATCCCATATTCTGATGAGAAAAACGCTAAAGTCGAACTTATTAATTTAACAGGCAAAAATGGCGTGCCAAAGAAAAAAAGCAAAAAGAAAAGCGACAATATAAGCAAAGTTACCCAACTTGACGCAGTTGTTAAACATCTAAATCAAGTTGCAAAAACAAATCAAATTGCGGCACTTCGTCAAATTTGGCTGGCTCCACTTCCAACAACAATTTATTTAGAACAGCTTAATTATCGCAATAAATCAAAAGGCTTTTCAATTGAACTTCCTGTTGGTGTGGCAGATAGCCCAAAAACACAAAGCCAATTTGTTGTAGCTGTTGATTTTATAAGAGACGGACATTTGCTTGTTTGTGGCAGCAGCGGCAGCGGTAAAACAACCCTTTTACAAACACTTATTTATGGCGCTGTAACAAGGTATACTCCTCAGCAAGTTAATATTTACGTCGCCGATTTCTCCAGCCGAACAATGACTGTGTTTGCCGACATGCCTCACGTTGGCGCAGTTACTTTCGAGGGCGAAGACGAGAAAATCGAAGAAATGTTCGACATGCTAAAAAGCACACTTTCAGAGCGTAAAAATTCATTCAGCAAAATGGGTGTTGGCTCATATCGTGATTATATTGCACAAAAAGACGATTGCCCCGCAATATTGTTCTTCATTGACAATTACGTAGCCTTTGCTGATTCATACGGACGCTATGAAGATTTGCTAATTCAGCTTTCACGTGAAGCCGCAAGCTACGGCATTTACATCATTCTATCAATGAATAATTCGGGTGATATCCGCAGCCGAATGCACCAAAACTTCACAAATGGCATTGCACTTCAAATGTCAGACAAATATGAATACGAAGCAGTATTGGGCAGCCGCAGTGATATTTTACCTGACGACAGAACACCTGGCCGCGGCCTGATAAAAGCACCGCTTCCTATGGAATTCCAAGTTGCGTTTTGCGTTAAAGAAGATGCAGGCACAAGCCAAACACAAACACTTCGCAAACGTTTTGCCGAAATTAAAAACAAAGCGCCTGCAACAGGCGGTGTAAAAAAACTTGGCGCAAAAGTTGAAAATATTACATTTAATGCGTTGATGGCATATCCCGGTGTAAGTGCACTTTCAAAAGATGAAGTAGCACTCGGCTTAAACAGCGACGGAAGCGGAGTTGTTAAACTTGATCTTGATGATGTTTTCTGCTATACAATAAGCGGTTTTGCAGATACAGGCAGAATGGACTTAATAGAAAGCATTGCAAAACAAAGCAAAGCAAAAAACAGCAAAATGTTCTTGTTTGATGTCGAGGGTTCCGAACTTGAAAAACTTGGTGTATTTGAGAGTGTTTGCCATAATGATGAACAATTATTTGCACTTATGGAAAAATTAATTGTGCCTGAATTTATACGCCGTAACGGCATTGTAAATGATGCAAGAGACGCAGGAAACAGCGTGAAAGACGCAATGGCAGGCGAACAAAGGATAACACTGATTATCGGCAATATGGGCGAATTTATGCAAGCGGTTTACAGCCAAAAGGTTAAGATGAACGAATTTTTAGAAGTTGCATTAAATAAAGGTAAGCAACATAAAATTAATTTATTTGCACTTATGTCCCCTGATGACTATTACGATAATGCACGTTTTGCTGCAATGCGCTCATGGACAGACCAAAACACAGGTGTGCATTTGGGCGGTATGTTCGACCAACAAGGTGCGTTAAATATTGATATGTCCGCTTCGGACAGTGTAAGACAATTGCCACCGGGCAGGGCTTACACCGCAGACAAAAACGGCGAACTTGTAAAAATTGTAACGCCGCTTTCAGAACAAGATCAAAACAACGATATAGGTTAGGAGGTAGTTATGGCTAAAATTTTACTTGATGTACAGCTACCCGGCATGGCAAAAAATTATGAATTTTCCGTTAGCGACAACCTTAGTGTCGGTAGGGTTAAAAGCGATTTTGCAAAGCAAATTTCCGCACTTGAGGGCAGAGAAATTTTTACAGATTTATCACAAGTTTTGTTTTGCTCTAAAGCCTTGGGCGGTTTGCTTAGTGACGATGAAATTCTTGCCGCAATGGAAATTAAAAGCGGCGATACAATTATTTTGATTTAGGAGGAGCTATGGGAGAATTAAGCAATATAGATTCCGATAAAATCGTATCTTGTGCAGGCAGAATGGAAACAGAAGTTTCCAATGTACAAAATGGAATAACAGCTTTTAGAGAAGCTATTACAAAATTAGACAGCACTTGGGTTAGTGAGAATAAAAGCATATTTATGCAATCTTACGAAAGAGATAGCGAAGCCATGACAGAAATGGTGGATCAAATGTATGAAATTTGCGAATCACTTAAAACAATGGCTAAATCTTTTGATGAATCTGAAAATAATATAGCAGGAAAAATAAGCAGTTTACGTTAATTTTAATTTATTGCTTGGGTGAATATTTTATTCACCCAAGCCGAATTAAAAATTGTGCGTAAAGCCATAAAACACATATAGGGAGGGTTCATTTTGGCAGGAGAAGGCGAAGTAAAAGTTGACATAAAAGCGTTTGTGACAGCGGCAGAAGAAATTGGCACAGCTCAAAAACAAATAACAGATGCATTTAATAATTATGTAAAAGAGCTTAGCACTTTAAGAAATGCTTGGCAAGGAGACACTTCGGACAGGGTGAGGGCAGTTGCAAATTCCATGAAAAACAGCGGTGCAACAATTTCACAAAATCTAAGTGCTTACCGCACCACTTTAAACGAACTTGCCGGGGTTTACGACCAACACGAAAAATCTGCACAAGAACAAAGCAAAACGCTTGGTTTTGATGCAGGCTCTATGAAATAACGGCTAAAGAGGTGTAAAAATGTCAACAATTCAATTTGATTACAATTTAACTGTTCAACAGGCAAACCAAATTAAAGAAGTGGGCACAGATTTGCAAAACTCTTGCGTTAATACAATAAAAGAGATGAGCACAAATGTGGATGCCGCATGGACAGGAGACACAGCAAAAAAATTTAAAGCATATTTAGAAAATTTAGAAACAGATTTAACACAAAAGGTTAAATATTTAAACGAATTAAGTGAATTTTTAATATCTGCCGCAAAACAAATGCAACAAGCGGAAGAAGCGGCAAAGCAATCAGCGCAAAATATAGGATAGGAGGGTGAAATTTTGTCACAAAGTACAGTCAATATCCAAAGGCTTAAACAAAC
>CAYJGV010000067.1:0-12201 GCA_964369715.1 uncultured Bacteroides sp.
TGCAATTCTTCTTTTTTCGGGTTTACCCCAACTATTGACAAAGAGCCTTTTTATTATACATAATATAAAAATTGTCTATAAAAAGCGATGTCTATGCAATACAATCTAAGAGCAGATTGATACTGTTTAATTTAAACACCTTGTTTTTTATAAAATTCTGCCATTTCTTCAAGGCCTTTGTTTTCCACAAGTGGTGCTTTTCCAAAACTGCCAAATTCAACAACAAGTGTGCCTACTGCCTCTTTCACGCCTTTTTCAACGCAATCTGTCACAAGTTTAACATCATTGTGCGGAATGTTTCCATACATTACTGTGTCCATAATTGGTGGTAAAAATGCTCTTGGGTCAAATTTTTCTTTGTTGTTTTCAAGCAGAGTATAAATTTCTTTTACATGCTCGCTTGTTCTTAGTTCTGGCACTTTTGCAAAAAGCTCTTTTAAATTGCGAGTAACTGCAAGACGAATGTCCGTATCAACGTTAATTTTACGTATTCCACAAGGTATTGCCGATTTAAGCTCGCTTAATGCAATACCGTATGCGCCTGTAATATTTCCGCCAAGTTCGTTTATCTCATTTACGATATATTGTGGCACTGTGGAAGAACCATGGCTTACAAGTGTGCCGTTTAAGCCTTCATGCAACATGCATTCTTTTATAGCAATTGCAATTTCTTTGCGCAATTTTACGTCTTTGCCTTTGCTTGCGCCGTGCATTGTGCCATAGCTTATTGCAAGGCAATCACAGCCTGTCTTTTTAAAGAACTCTATTGCGTCCATTGGGTTTGTGTAAGTTGAATTTGCATGGTTTACATGATCTTCAACACCTGCAAGCACACCAAGTTCGCCTTCTACGCTAACGCCTCTTTCATGTGCATATTTTACAACTTCTCGTGTCAATTCTATGTTTTGCTCGAATGGTAGTGAAGAACCATCTATCATTACAGAGGTGTATCCACCGTCGATTGCAGCCTTTACACTGTCGAAATCTTTGCCGTGGTCTAAGTGTAAAACAACAGGTATATCTGTTTGTGCTGCAAATTTTTTAACAGCATCTCCAATGTTTTTTGCGCCGATTTGCTTTTGCTCTAGGGTTGCATTCATAAAATCTGCACAGCCACCCATAAATCCGTTTGCAAGGTCTGCGCCTTGCAAAATTGCAGGCGAGCGGAACATTTCATGCACCTCGATAACCGCCTTTGCCTGTGCAACTGCGTTTACGTTAAAACCTCCTTGAGCATAATTGTATTTTTCTGCGCTGTCCATTAAAGGACGCAATGGTATCAATGCCATAATTTTCTCCTTCTTGCCACTTTTGTGGCTTAATTTTTCAGCTCACGTACATTTAATTCAGGTGAACTGATGTCATATTAATTTTTGTTTTATATAAACGATGTAATGCTGAATTTTATAATAAATTTCGGCTTACATCGTGTTGCCTAAAATTGACATAATATTATAAATCGTGATATAATTGTATATACATTAACGTCAACATGTCAACGTCTTGTGGCTATGCCCAAGGCGATTTGTGTATATAAATATAATAGCATAACAGGGGGCAAAATGAAAATCTTTTCTAAATTACATTTGAGAAATAAAATATTTTTGTGTATGCTTTTTGTAAGCTACATCACCTTATTTGCGACATTTACATTTGTATATTTAATTTTTCAGCAAGATACTGAAGATAAGATGTTGGATTCTTACAATTTAAATATATCGCAGCTAAGCGATAAATTATCGTATATTTTTTTGGATATGCGAAATATTGCAAACACATTATCAGCAAATGAAATAATTTTAAACGATTTGCAAGAATATTATGAAACGGATAACGATCTGCAACAAATTTTCATACGTCAACATATAGAAGACAATCTACCGCAAAAAGCAAATAATTATTCAATTTCATTGGAAACCTTGCTTTTTACTACACACGGTGATATTTTTTATTCCGGTGCACAAAGCTATTTTAGACCTTATAGCACAAAGGAATTTTTAACACAAGATTGGTTTTTACAAAGCGAATACAATTCCGGAAATTTAGGTTGGATGGATAGCAGCCAATTTGAAAACGAAGCAACATTATCACCTTATTTTTACATCACACGCAATTTGGCAAACCCTTATAATAATACCAAATTAGGCACACTTCGTATAGGTTTTAACGAGGCATTTATTCAACATGAATTGCACAATGTTTTAGGAATACCCTACACGGCCTACATCGTTAACAACGAAGGTTATGTAATTAGTGGAACAGATAACGAAACCTTAGGCACTGTCTTGAATACCGACTTAAACAATGCCATTGCTGAAAACAAGACTTCTTTTTCCACAAACGGCGAAAACAATTTTTTGATTACATCACAAGTAGTAAATACGCCTTGGCAAATTGTGTTTATCGTGCCTTCAAGCACTTTTCAAGCTGATACATCTCAACTTCTTATAAATTTAATTTTAATTATGCTTATGGGGCTTGTATTGTCCGCTATTTTATCCTATTATTTATCAAGCACCATAATCAAGCCAATTAACACTTTAATTGAAAAAGTAAAGCAAATTGATGCAGGTAATTTAAAGATAGAAATAGGTGAACTTTCACAAGACGAAATAGGATTGCTTGGCCGAACTATTTCTGATATGGCGATGAGCATTGATAAAATGATGGACCACCTAATGAAAAAAGAACGTGAAAAAAACGAAGCTGAAATGAAATTTTTACGTACACAAATCAATCCACATTTTTTACATAATACTCTTAAAACACTCCCCTATCTAGTTCAGCAAGGAAGAAGCGAGGAAATGAGCAGTATCGTAATTGCTTTAACTCGAATTTTAAAAGAAAGCATGGTAGGCCAAGCCACAATGATACCACTTTCAAAAGAGCTTGATTTACTTCGGGACTATTTATTGATAATGCAAATGCGTTATAATTACTCGTTTGATTTTTCGTTTGAAACACCTGAAGAATTTTTTAATATTTTAATTCCACGTCTAAGTTTGCAACCAATTTTCGAAAACGCAATTTTACATGCAGCAGACCTTGACAACAGCACGACATTATACCTTAAATTAAATATAGATTATGCCGAAGATGACAATGAAAAAGTGCATATAAAAATAATTGATAATGGTTGTGGAATAACAAACGAGCGATTAGACTATATCAACAATGTTTTATTAAGTAAAAAATTGTCAGATAAAAATGACAAGCAGAGTATCGGCATACCAAATATTGCAACACGCTTAAACTTTTATTACAAAAACACCTATATGCGTTTTGAAAGCACACTGGGCGAGGGCACTTGCGTGAACTTAATAATACCTATAATTAACGAGGAGGAATGATATGAAAATTCTTTTAGTTGATGATGAAACACTACTTCTTGACAGCATGGAATCTATGGTGGATTGGAATTTTCATAATTTAGAGCTTGTAGGAAAGGCTTCAAGCGGGTTTGCCGCTTTGCAAATTTGCGAAAATAACACGCCCGACCTTGTAATTACTGACATAAAAATGCGTGATATGGACGGGCTTGAACTAACACGTCAATTAAGTGTGCTTTACCCTAAAACCAAAGTAATAATTATGAGCTCATATGATGATTTTTCCTATGCAAAGAGAGCCATTGAACTTAAAGCACAAGACTATTTGCTTAAAATGCAAACTAATAAAGATGAGTTTCTTCAAGCTATATTAAAAGTTAAAGATGAAGTTTCTGCAACAAATAGCAACACAAAAATACAACATGACGGTCGACAAACAATTTTAAAGCAAATTTTTACCGGCAAACTTGAATTTGACGATTTAGCCGACGACGATGAATTTTTAACACTAAGCAAAAAGCATTCAAATTGGATAATGGCTGCCGCTTGTTTTGACAGCAGTGTTTTTAATGTTGAAGAGCATTTTAGCGGAATTAACTTAATGCTTAAAAGGCTGTTTGATGACATATTATGTATTGAAAAAAACAATATATTATATAGTTTCATCCCTTTAAGTAACGATATAAATCAAATTCGCCCAAGCATTATAAGGCTTAAAAGTCAATTGTCTGTACAATATACGCCGTGTTCGGTAGGTGTTAGCTCAATTGTACAAAGCCGTAATGTAAACAGTGCTTTTTTACAAGCAGAAAGTGCTATTGAGGAAATATTTTTCACAGGCAACAACAGCACATTATACTGGGACGATTTAAATATAATCTCAATGCATAACAATGCTCCACCGCCATTTGAAATTTTTACATCGGATATTGCCAGCGGTAATTTTGTTGCAATAAATGAAAAGCTTAATGTTTTTTTTGCCAAATGTGCGCAAGATAGGCATTATACACCAAAGCGTATCTTTGGGCTAGTTGAATATGTCTTGCTTTCACTTGCACGTCTCAGCCATAATTTTTCATCTGAGAGCAATGTTAACAATGACATTGCTATGCTTGAATCTTTAACATCACTTGAAAGCTTGCGAAAAGAAACTTTGCAAATTTTAAGCGATATACAAACATCAACAACACATATATCAGGCTCTCCCATTATAGAAAAAACAATCGCATTTATTATGAAAAATTATAAAGAGCCAATCTCGCTTAAAGAAATTTCCGAGCATGTCAGTGTCAGTCCTGCATATTTATCAAAGCTGTTTAAAAAGGAAACCGGCGAAAATATAACTTATTTTATACAGGATATCAAAATGAAATATGCAAAGCAAATGCTTCAAGACGGTGATTATAATATTGTCGAAATTTCCAGAAATTTGGGCTTTGATTCTGCAAGTTATTTTACTTTTTTATTCCAAAAGCATTTTGGTTGTTCACCAAGTGAATATCGAAAAAATAATGTTTAATTTTATAGGGCTGTGACGAAAATAATTTCGCCACGGCCCTACATTTTTATAATGTTGTGTTAATAACAATTTTGCCTTTTGTGCGTCCCTCTTTCATTTTGATGATAGATTCTTCTAATTTATCAAGAGGTTGAACACTGTCGATTAAAACATCTGTGTTGAAATCAGGATTAGAAAGCAAGTTTATTGATTTTTGCATACTGCTTTTGTTTAACGCAAAAGTGGAGATTATAGTTGCATCTTTTTTGTATAGTTCAAATGGGTTTGCCTCAAAAGTTGCTTCGCTGTGGCACACGCCAAATGATACTAACTGTCCGCCAAAAGCCAATTTGTGAATTGAATCGCCCACACATTTTGCGCTTCCTGTGCAATCGATAATTACATCAAATACATCGTCGCCCATTTCGCTTGGCAATGCCGCTTTAGTAACGCCTAATTTTTTTGCTTGCTCAAGTTTTTCTGTGTTTAAATCGCACACAGTAATACTTGTGGGATAATAGCCTTTTAACAATTGCAAGAACACCAAACCGATTGCGCCTACACCATTAATAAGTATTCTTTTTTTATTGTCCCATCTAATGCGGTCTATAGCATAGATAACATTTGCAATTGGTTCTGCAAGGCAAAGCCTTTCAGGAGCTATCTCTCCAACAGCTTTATAAACGCTTGTCTCAGGTGCAAATACAAATTCTGAAAAACCACCCGGGCCTTTTAAGCCAATAGTTGTGCGGTTTTGGCAATCGTTACTGCGGTCGTTATAACAACTATCACATGAATTGCATGTGAAAAATGGGTTTAGTGTAACTAAATCACCTTTTTTAAAGGGAGAATTTTCATTGGCGCATTTTTCAACATAGCCAACAACCTCATGCCCTATATGAAAGGGATATATTTTACCAAAAATTGTCTCGCCACTGTAAGCGTGAATATCACTTCCACAAATTCCACAGCAAACAGTGCGAATTTGCACCCATCCTGCCGGTAATTCAAGTGGTTCTACCTCTACGCTTACAATATTATGTGGATCTTGTAATTTAACTTGTTTCATTTTTAAATCTCCTTTATGCTGCTTTTGCGCTTTTTTTAGCATCTTTAGCACGTTTTACAAGAATTAAAACAACAGAGCCAATTGCTAAAATTAAAAACACTAAGCTAATAGGACGTGTGAAGAAAATTGGGATTTCACCCTCGGACAATGTCATAGCTCTGCGGAAATTTTGTTCTACTAATTTTCCTAAAACCATGCCTAAAACCAAAGGCAAGCTTGGTGTTTTAAGTTTTTGTAAAATATAACCGATAAGACCAAATATTGCTAAAACAACAAGGTCAAACTCGCTATTGCGTAGTGAAAACGCACCAGCTGTGCAGAATAATAAAATAATTGGAATTAAAACTACGTCGGAAACTGATGCCAAACGAGCAAATACGTTTGAGAAAAGTTTACCTTGTAACAACATGAACAATTGAATTACAATAAAGCCAATTATTATAGCGTAAACTTTATCACCGCTTGCGCTAAATAAATTTGGTCCCGGCACAAGTCCGTGAATCATTAAAGCACCCATTAAAATAGCGGTTACTGTGTCGCCGGGTATGCCTAAAGTTAAAAGTGGAATCAAAGCTGCACCTGTAACACCGTTGTTTGCAGCCTCCGGTGCCGCAATTCCTTCAACAACACCTGTGCCGAATTTCTCAGGCTCTTTGCTTGTACGTTTTGTTACGTCATAGCTTAAAAACGCAGCGATAGCAGCACCTGTTCCCGGTACAGCACCAATGCCTACGCCCGTTAGCGCCGAGCGAATAATAATTTTAATGCAACGTTTTAATTCTGCTAAAGTTACACCAACTTGTTTTGCCATACTTAATCTTTCAGCTTTTTTCTCGCCTTTGTTTGATACAATATCTCGTGCTTTAATCATAAGCTCTGCCACAGCAAACATACCAATCATTAAAATAAGCATGTCAAAGCCGCTCATCGCGTCTATGCTTCCAAAAGTATATCTGGGCAATCCGCTAAAGGTATCTATGCCGACAGTAGATAAAAGCAAGCCGATACAACCTGCACAAATACCGCCAAAGATATCTTTATCGCTAACACTTATAATTATGCTTAGGCCAAAAATAGCAACTGAGAAATATTCAGCAGGGCCAAACCACAAAGTTGCAGTTGCAATTGCAGGTGCTGCAAATAATAGAATAACACCACTTATTATGCCGCCAATTGTCGAAGCATATAAAGCCATTTCAAGTGCCTTTTTACCAAGGCCTTTTTTTGCCATTGGGTATCCGTCAAGACCTGTGCAAGAAGCTGCAGGTGTGCCGGGTGTGTTTATTAAAATAGCTGTTATTGAGCCACCGTATGTACCACCGCAATATAAGCCAAGTAAAAGCATCATTGCGGAAATAGGTTCCATTCCAAAAGTGATAGGCGTAAAAAGCACAACTGCCAAAGGAGTGTTAAGTCCCGGAAGTGCACCGAAAATTATGCCTAAAAACATACCAAGATTCATATATAGAAAATTGGAGATTTGAAACAGTTCATTAAAAGCTTGTACAATCATATTAAATCTCCTTTCTTAAAAAAACGGCATTGCCGGTAATGGCACCATTAACAATTCAGTAAATACTAGGTAAATTGCAATTACACATACGTAACTAACAATATAATATGGTATTTTTTTGCATTTGATTAATACCAATAACAATGTGCATGCAATAATTGAAGCTATTACAAAGCCAATGTGTGGTAGAACTAAAACATAAATTAATATACATGCAAAAACAGTAAGTGGAATTATCCATTCTTTAAACGCTTCAAGGCTAAATTCGAAATATGTTTTTGATTTCGATGTTAACCCTTGTATTATTAAAATAGCACTACTTACTGCCATTATTGTCAATACTAAGTAAGGGAACGAACGAGAGTTAATTGTTTCACCCTCTATAATTCCAACTTGTGATGGTGTTATTAGAAACAGAATTAAAGCGATTATGCCGAATAAGCAACCTTTAAAAATATCAGAATTCACTTTTAATTTCATAGTCTATACCTTTCCTTTTAGTTAAAATAAGAACCTGTCGCGATTTTTCGGCAGGTTCTTATTTTAATATAAAATTAATTATTCAAAGAACTCATTTATTGCTGCAATTTCGCCTTGAATATAAGTATCAAGTTCTTCTGGGTTTCTTTCTATCAAACGAAGGCCACGGCTTTCCATGAACTCGATGAATGTTGGGTCTTCTAAGCTTTCGCTTAAAACGCCATATAATTTGTCGATAACTTCATCAGGTGTGCCAGCTTTACCAACAATAAAGTATGTTAGTGAGCCTGCAACTTCAACGCCTTGTGCTGTTAGGCTTTCAACTGTTCCAATGTCAGCAAGTTCGATATTATCAGGTGAGAATGTACCAATGATTGATAAATTGCCTGATTTAACGTGCTCTTCAAAGTTGCCCATGTTGCCAACGCCTAAATCGATGTGTCCGCCTAATACAGCATTTTGAATGCTGATAGCATCATCATAAACTACTAAAGAAAATTCAACGCCTAAAACTTCCATTAAAGCTGTTGCATACATGTGGTCAGGTGCGCCGGGGCCGTTTGTACCAAAAGAAAGTTCTCTTTCTTTTGCTACTTCTGCAAGTTCTTCCAATGTGTCAAAATCTTCGCTTGCAGAATTAACAAGCAAGAATTGTTCCATTTGTTGTAGGCCAATTATAGGTGCAAAATCGTCCCAAGAATAAATTACTTCACGTGCGTGTGGTTGCATTGTGATAACCGGTGTAGATAGTAAAAGCAATTTATAGCCATCTGCGTCTTCTTGTAGATATTGTGTAGGTGCCAATGTGCCTGCTGCGCCTGATTGGTTAACAACAGCAATTGGTTGTTCCATTTTTGTGCTTGCTACTGTTGCAACAACACGGGCTGCCATATCAGCAACGCCGCCTGCGTTCCAAGGTACAATTAGTTCGATTGGTTTTTCAGGGAATGCAATTTCTTGTGCTGCGTCCTCTGTTGTTTCTGTTGTTTCTGTTGTTTCTGTTGTTTCCTCTGTTGTTGTTTCTGTTGCTTCTTCTGCTGAACAAGCAAAAAGTGCAAAACACATTACTAAAGATAACACTAACATTAAAATTCTCTTAATCATAATTTTCTCCTTAAATTTTCTCCTTAAATTTTATTTCAGGCTGAATATCAGCTTAAAAACTTCTTAGAAATTTGCTATTCTTCTTGGCAATGGGTCGCTTATAAATGCAAGTTTATCGCATAATTTTTTCATTAAATCAAATTTTACTTGCGCATATTTTTCATCGTTCCATAAATTTACTGTTTCGCTTGCATCGTTTACCATATCGTAAAGTTCGCCTAAATCACAACCGTGGTGAACCACCAATTTGTAATCACCGCTGCGAAGCATAGAACCATAGTTTTTGCCGTTGTTATCAATTAGCGAATTATAATATTCACAATATACATCTCTTGAAGGTTTATGCTCGCCGCTTAAAAGCTCTTGCCAGAACGATTTGCCCTGCATTCCCTCGTAAACCGGTAAGCCTACTGCTTCCATTAATGACGGTGCAATTTCAACAGCTTCCATCAATGGTTTATAGCTTGCGCTTTTTATAGCTTTTGGATAATGCACTATAAGTGGAACGTGAACTGCGCCTTCATACATTGTTAAACCTTTATAATAAAGCCCATGGTCACCAAGCATTTCGCCGTGGTCGGACATATATACTATAATTGTGTTTTCATATTCGCCAATCTCTTTTAAGTAATCTACAAGGCGTCCAACTTGAGCATCAATTAAATCCACCATTGCAAAATATGCACTTTTTACATATCTGTGATCTGTTTCAGTCATTCTGTCTGCCGGTAGTTCTTTGATGTTTTTCAAATTTGTGCTTGTGCTTTTTTTGTGTTGAAGCATTTGATATTCCGGTTTATTATCAAGCTCGCCTTTTACAAAATTCGGTAAAGGAATTTCGTCTAATCGGTCTGTATAGCGTTTCATATAAGATTCAGGTGGGTCGAAAGGTGGATGTGGGTCGAAAAAGTTAACCGAGTAAAGCCAAGGTAAATCGTAATCAGCACAATCTGCAATAAAGCTTTTGGCTTTTTCCACACACCATGTAGTTTGGTGATATTCCTCAGGCATACCTTTTTCTATCCAAGCACACTCATCATAATTTGTTGTTTTATATTCAACACCTTTTTCTTTTAGCCATCTGTGATATTGATTTGTTGGGTGCTTTGGTGCATGACCATGTGCCCAATCAAAAACATGATATCCATCATCAATGCGTTGTTCCATTTGTGGTGCAACAGAAGGTGCAGCAGGTGCTAAATGTAATTTTCCAACTAAGCCGCAGGTATAACCCTCATTTGCAAGTAATTTTGGAAGTGTTTTTTCTTCATGGTGAATTATTTGCCCGTTTTGTCTTAGTTTTGTTAAGCTTGGGTATCTGCCTGTCAAGAAGCTTGCACGACTTGGCGAGCAAACTGGGTTTTGTACATAACAGTTTTCAAATTGTACACCTTCTTTTGATAATGCATCAATATTAGGCGTATGTGTAAATTTATTGCCGTAACAACCAAGCGAGTTGTGCCTTTGCTGGTCGCTGCATATCCATAAAATATTCGGTTTTTTATTAGACATTTCGCTTTCACCTCTTTTGTTTTACATAAGTTTAACACAAATTTCACAACATAACTGTAAAAATACATCTTATTTGTTACAAATTTTTGTCTAATATATTAATTTATTGCTTATTTATAGCAAGGATATAAAAATTTTATCTTGATAGTATAAAAATTTTGCACTAAAACTAAAATAGGTATAAAAAAAACAAAAAAGCCTAAATTATTTTAGGCTTTTTTACTATTATATATAGATTTTTGTATTATGCTAATTTTTCGCCCAAGTCTTTGCAAGCATTTTGAGCATCGTCATCAGGAGTTTCATTGCACATATATGTTTCTAAAGTTTTAGCTGTTGTTTCCTCTTCCCAATTTCTTAGCCATTCGCCGTCGCCCCAACCATAAGAGCCAAACAAAACTACATTTTTATCTGCCAAGCCATCTTTAACATCATCCCACATTGGTTGAAATTCTGTTTCTTCCAAAACTTCAGCACCCATTGAAGGGCATCCGAATGCGATGCTATCATAATTTGCAAGCATATCTTTGTTAAAATCAGCTGATGTTAATAAATCCACCTCAGCGCCTTTACCTTTTGCACCCTCTGCAATGCAATTTGCCATAGTTTCTGTGTTTCCTGTGCCACTCCAATAAACAACTGCTACTTTGCCCATAATTAAAAATCTCCTTTAAAATAAATAATTATATTTTTAAGCTACAACCTGCTTTTTAACAGTAAGCCTTAAAATATCTTTTCCCTCTTGCCATAATTTTTTATATAATGCTCTGCATTTATCATATCTTTCAAACTGTTTAAGAGCCTTATTTGTGTCACCGTAAACTTTCCAATATCTGCACAAATTGCAATTTTTGCCACCGTTGCAAATAAAACCTTCGACATCTTCGGGTGGGTATCCCAAAAACAATCCGATTTCATGCGGGAATTCATCATAAGTACAAAGACGCTCATCAAGGCGCTTTAGCAAATCGTTTACATTTAATCCATCATAACCATAATCCGATAAAATATTTTTTGCCGTGCTATCTTCAAGGTCTTTTTTAAGCATATTTTCCCTATACAGATATATAAGCGCTGAATTATGCTTAACTTTTAATGAGATTATCTTTATTCCCCTGTGTAAAAACTTATTATTCCAAAATTCTATACTTTTATATAAATTTTCTTTTTTATCAAATTTTACAGCAAATAAACTTGCGGTTTTTAGTGATGATAATGTAAGTGAACCATGCTCAATAAGTATTTTTTCATTTATCATCTTCTACCTCTTTCAAAAATCAATATAATCACAGAAAAACATATGTGTAGGCAAATATAAATAATCTGTGCTTGATTCGCCTGTCATTTCGAGGACAAACCGAGAAATCCGTTCTTTAAAGTACACTATATTGCGATTCTTCGTCGTACCTCCTCAGAATGACATATCCGATGCGGCTATGGCTGATATAAATAAAACTAAAGTGCAATCCATGCAATTAGAAATTAAAGCAAGCTTTAAAATAAAACGATAGATAGATAAGCGAATATTAAATTAGCACCCACTAGCAACATTAGAACAATGTAATCGTGAGCGTATGTCAATCTAAATGTTAGCGAGCGATTGTGATTGTTCTTTGTTGCGGTCCTTGGAGCACAGCGTTAGGGGTCCGGGGCGCGACGCACCGCAGTGCTAGTGCCGTAAACCAACCACCGTAAG
>CAYJGV010000068.1:0-12023 GCA_964369715.1 uncultured Bacteroides sp.
CCCACAGCGTATAGAGAAAAAGAAAAAGCGGTGATTTTACCTGAAAACACTGTAATTAGTGATTTAGAACACAGTTTATATGTATAAAAATTAAAAATAAGACAATGCTATTTAAAACCCGTAGATAAAATAAATGAAACGGAGTGTTTAAATGGGCAGAGTGAAAGTGTTTTTATTAAGCTTTATTGTAACCTTGGCAGTGATTGTGCCCATTTATGGCATAGGCTATTTTTTGACAGTAGAGCAAAACAATGCCGAATTTGCAAGCGAACAACAAAGCGGAATCTATATCGCACAGCCAATTATATCAGATGAAAAAACAGTGCTTTTAATGGTGGGTGAGGGCAATGCACAAAATGCAGAAAGCTATACCATTATAAGCTTTAATGCGTATGAAAACAGCATTTCAATTGCAAGTATGCCGCCACAAACAGTTATGGTTTTGAATCAATCGCCAATAACATTAAGCGATGCCACACGCTCGGCAGGGCCTTCGCAAGCGGCAAAAGCAATCAGTGAAACACTCGGCATACAGGTGGATAATTATGTATTTGTTTCACAGCAAGTGCTTTGGGAAACAGCGGAAGCCTTTGGGACAATTTCAATGCGGTTAAACAATTTTTTGGATAGTGATGATATGAACAAAATGGGATTAGATGAAATTATCAGTGATATGTACACGTTAACCCCACGTTTGTTTTCACAAATTTTAAGCGAGTGCACTTTTGATGAAGCGGATGAATACGAGATGAGGGCGCAAGGGTATTCGCTTTATTTATCGGCAGGACATGGGAATATTAAGGTGATTTTTGCTAATTTATTAACAAAAAACAGCTCGCAAATTGCCACAAATATATCGGCGCTTGATATTGTGGATTACGAGAGAATTTGGGGGTTTTTAGATAGACAACAGCCCAGTTATAATGCTGGCGCATTGCCTGGGTATTATTCGAGATATGGCGATAAAGTATATGAATTAAACGAGGGCAGTATGGCTTTTATTGAAGAAAATTTTTAAAATGGCTTTATCGTTATTACAAAATAGAAAAGCATTTAAGAAATGCAAATATAATTGCCAATAAAATAAGGCTTAGATAAAAACAATTCTTTTTATCTAAGCCTTATTTTTTATTAAAATTTAATTTTCAATAGCCTTAATAGCTTTTTTAAACTGTACAGCAAATAAAGCTATGGTGCAAATTGCGGCGGTAATATCCGCGACAGGTTCAGCTAAGAAAACAGCGAAGGTTTTGTCTTCGAAAAAATGAGGTAAAATGTAGATTAAAGGGATAAGCAGTATTATTTTGCGAAGAAGTGCCAAGAATAAACTGCTTTTTGCGTTGCCAAGAGCAAGGAAAGTGTTTTGGCAAGCAAGCTGTGCGCCAAAGATGAAAAGCCCGAATGTATAAACCCTAAGTGCGCCGGAGGTGAACTCGACAAGAGCAGGGTCGCTATTAAACATTAAGACAAAAGCCTCGGGGAATAATTGTGTAAGCAACCAATATGAACAGGAATATATCATGCTTGAGATAAGCAGATATTTAAATGCTTTTTTTACACGTGATGCGTTATTTGCGCCGTAATTGTAACTTACAATAGGCTGTGCACCTTGCACTAACCCTGTTAAAGGCAAAAATGCAATTTGCATAACACTTGCGAGAATTGTCATTGCACCAACGGCTAAATCACCGCCGTATTTTGCCAAAGAAGTGTTAAAAGTGATGTTTAAAAGGCTTTCGGTTGAATACATTATAAAAGGTGAAAGCCCGAGTGCCAATATAGGCAAAAATATTTTTGGTTTAAGTTTAAGCCTTTTTAGTTTTAATTGTAATGTGGATTTTTTGCCTGTTAAGAAAATTAAAATCCACACCATTGAAACAGCTTGCGAAATTATTGTTGCAAGGGCTGCACCGCTTACGCCCATATCAAAAACAAAAATAAAAATTGGGTCTAGTATAATATTTAACACAGCACCGATTAAAACGGTTAACATACTTGTTTTTGCAAAACCTTGCGCTGTTATAAAGAAATTTAAACCTAAAGTTATTTGTACAAAAATACTGCCTATTGAATAAATTGAAAGATATTCGTTAGCATAGCCAATTGTGTTTTCGCTCGCACCTATTAAAAATAATATTTGTTCGCCAAAAGTGATGTACACAAAAGTGATAATTAATGAAAATATTATAAGTAAACTTGCAGAATTACCCAAAGTTTTTTCGGCGCCTTCTACATCGCCTTTGCCAAGTTGCATGGACGCCCTAGGTGCGCCGCCCATGCCGCCAAGTGCAGCAAAAGCTGCGTTTGTCATTATAAGTGGCAGACATACACCAACGCCGGTAAGTGCTAAGGCGCCAACGTCTGCCATGCGTCCAATGTAAATTCTATCTACTATAGTGTAAAGCAAATTTATAATTTGTGCCAAAATTGCAGGGGTGGCAAGTTTAAGTAAAAGTTTGCCTATTTTTTCTTCGCCAAGTGCTTTTGTTGCTGATGCTTGCATGATAGTACCTCTTTAATTAATGCTTTTTATAAATAGTTTAAAAAAATAAGTGTAGGGATAAACCGACGTAAATGTAAATATTACACAATTACGTTAAAAGTTTTATCCCTACAAATTTTAGACTAATATGCTTCTATATTATTTGTGCTATATGCGCTTAGTGCGTTATCATCAAGTGACACTGTATAAGTAGCGCTTTCAGTACTTATAATTTCGTCGAAATCATTATAAATCATTTCATTTACAATAGAAGATAGATAATTTGTTTCGAATTCTTCATCATCTGCAAAATTGGGCACGATTTGATAAACTACAACTGCTTCTGATGTAGGTGATAGCATTGCATCGCCTTCACTTGCTTGCATAAACAATGTCGCTTCTTCTTCGCTGTAATATGAATTTGCGCTTTCTTCTGTTATGAAAGAAGTGTTATTATATTGGCTTAATAAATCATCGGTAATTTCAATGCCTGCAATTTCAGCGGCTTTTTCCAAAGCTTCTTTGCCTTCTTCTTCCATTGTGCCGCCTGCGGATAAATCGCTTACCAATTCACTTGCGATTGCTTGAATTTCGGCTTCTTCTTCTGCGCTTAATTCAGAGCCATCTGCTTTAACCCCGGGGAAAACCAAAGAAGATAAATTTTTATAAGTTTCTTGCATATATTCTTGCGCTAGTTCATTTGTAATATCTTCGCTGTTTTCTTCGGTGTAATCTGCTAACATGGCATTATATTTTGCCTCTGTTAAAGAATATTCTATATATGTCTCTTCTCCGATGCCGTTATCGGCATAATATGTGGTGGCATAGCTGTAATTCATTGCAGCGTATTCTTCTGTTTGTGCAATTTCGTCGGCAGTTAATAAATCTTCACCGGCATTTTGCTCTATCCAAACATAGCGTTGCAATTCAGCAATTGTTTCGTTTTTGACATAATCTGTGCCTGTTTGGCCTTCTATGGTTGCGCTTGAAAGCTCTTCCTCGCCGGCTAGTACAACAGCGCTGTCATATACTCTCAATTGGTGAATTAAAAATATACCTGCTGAAATTTGTGTATCGTTGATAGTGCCGACAGTTTGTGGCGTTTGTGTGTGACATGCCGATAAAGCAAGCACTAATACTAATGCTAATGAAACAGATTTAAATAGTTTGTTAATCAAGATAATACCTCCGAAAACGCATTGATACTTTGAATTATAAAATATTTTTATAATTACCGAATAAAATACGCTTTAATTTTTATTAAAACAAAAGTACTTTATATTATACAATTTTTTTCATTAATTGACAATAGTTTTAAAGAAAATATAATAAAATTACACATATAATAATGGCAAATGTTTGTAATGCGATTGTTTACGCTTTGTTTTCTTCATCAGATTGCAGTAAAAAATCGTATAATTCCGTAAGCATTGAAAGCATGGCATCAAGCGGTTTTTCGCCTTGCAAAATTTGTGCGCTAACATAAGGTTTTGCAGATGCATTTACAAGTATACGCCTTTTTGAATTACGTGTGCCAACCAAAATGCCCCTTGCCATTTGTTCGTTTAGAGCATCGGAATAAAACAGTATAACGTCTTTTTTCTGGGTTATTTCATACATGTTTAATTTAGAGCCAATAACCCTTGCAAGGCTTATTTCAATTAAGCCCAGTGCGCTTTCGGGCGGTTTTCCAAAGCGGTCGTTTAGCTCTTCTTTAACTTCTTTTGCGTCCTCTTTGGTTTGTATTGCGGCAATTAATTTGTAAATTTCTATTCGTGCGCCTGTGTCTTCGATGTATTTCTCAGGTATATATGCATCGACACTTATGTCAATTAAGCATTCGCTTTTGTCGGCTTTTGGCGCCTCGCCTTTTTCGTAGGCAATGGCTTGGTTTAACATTTTGACATACATATCATAGCCGACGCTCTCCATATGTCCGTGTTGGCTTTGCCCTAATAAATTACCTGCGCCCCTAATTTGCAAATCTCGCATGGCAATTCTAAAACCACTGCCAAAGCTTGTAAATTCTCTTATTGCACTAAGCCTTTTTGCCGCTATATCAGTTAAAACTTTGTCTCTTCTAAAAGTGAAATAAGCATAGGCTTTTCTGCCGCTTCTGCCGACACGTCCACGCAATTGGTAAAGTTGTGCAAGGCCCATTCTGTCAGAATCTTCTATAATCAAAGTGTTGCAATTGCGCACATCAACACCTGTTTCGATGAGTGTTGTGCAAATTAATACGTCGATATCGCCGTCCATAAGCTGTTGCCAAACTTTAGACAGCGTGGCTTCGTCCATTTTGCCGTGGGCGGTGGCAATTCTTGCCTCCGGTGCAAGTGCGCTTACATGCATAGCACATGCATCGATGGTTTCGACCCTGTTGTGCAAATAGTAAACTTGTCCGCCTCTGCCAAGTTCTTTTTTTAATGCCGCTGAAATTATAACATCGTCATATTCCATGACATAAGTTTCCACAGGTTGTCTTTCAATTGGCGGCTCGTCTATAGTGCTCATATCACGCAGGCCGCTTAATGCCATGTTTAAAGTGCGTGGTATTGGCGTTGCAGATAAAGTTAGCATATCCACGCCCACGAATGCCTCTTTTAAGCGCTCTTTGTGCTTTACGCCAAAGCGCTGTTCTTCATCAATTATAACAAGACCTAAATCGTTAAATTTAATGTCTTTTTGAATTAGCCTGTGTGTGCCGACAACTATATCGACAGTGCCGTGTAAAAGCCCACGTATGGTTTCCCTTTGTTGTGCCGCTGTGCGAAAACGTGAAAGCAAACCAATTTTTACAGGGAATGCCTGCATTCGATTTATAAGCGAATTATAATGTTGCCATGCCAAAATTGTTGTGGGCACTAAAATTGCACACTGTTTGCCACCCATTACACATTTAAAGGCGGCACGCAATGCAACTTCAGTTTTGCCAACACCAACGTCACCACAAAGAAGCCTGTCCATGGGTGTGGCACGTTCCATGTCTTTTTTTATTTCATGTGTGCTTGTCAATTGGTCGTTTGTTTCGTCATAGGCAAAGCGAGCCTCGAAATCTCGCTGCCATTCGCCATCTTTTGGAAAAGCATAGCCCTCGGCTTTTTTTCGCTTTGCGTAAAGCAAAATAAGCTCTCGTGCCATTTCTTTTGTGGCTGCTCTAACTCTGTTTTTTGTCTTTGTCCATGCGTCTGTGCCAAGTTTTGCAAGCTTAACTTTTTCGCTGTCACCCGGTGCGGTGTATCGGCTTACAATATCAAGTTGTGTTACAGGCACATAAAGAGTATCGCCTTTGCTGTAACTTATTTTTAAATAGTCTTTGACAACACCGTGTAAATCCAGCCTTTGTATGCCTACATATAGGCCGATGCCGTGGTTTTGGTGCACGACATAATCACCTGGTGAAATATCCGTTAAGGCGCTGAGGCCTTTTCGTTTAGCTTTTACAGGTTTTTTGCTGTTTTTAGATGAATGCCTACGTCCTGTAAAAACGGCAAATTTTGCAAAAGGATATTCCGCACCTGCGGTTAAATGTCCCTCTAAAACGGCGACACCACCGGGTGCAATTTCAAGCTGTTGCTTTGAATTTTCGACTGCAATTGCATTGATATGTGCGCCTTGTAAATCGCCCACAAGGGCGTTTACAGCGCGCTTTGTGCCCGCCAAAATTGCAATAGAATATTTTTGTGCAATAAGTGGGGTGATTTCTTCAAGCAAAGAGGAAAGCTCGCCCGACCAAGGCGGTAAAGCGTGAGAGGGCATATTTACGGTTAAATCTAATTTTATATCATTTATAGAGCGTGTGAAATTTTCGCACACTATGCCGCCTGTTTTTGAAAGCTGGGTGTGAAGCCACGGCATTTGCTTATAAAAATCGCCTAAATCGGCACATAAATCATCGTGTTCGTAATAGTTTTCTATCTCTTGCCCAAAGCGGAACAAAAACGCAGTTTGCGAATCTCTTATTGCGCTGGGTTCGTTTAAAAATATAATGGGGCTGTTTAGATATTCTATTATATGCCCCTCTTTTTCATAGCGGATATTCAAATATTTATCCATGCACGAGGGCATTATGTCATTTTCAAGCGAGCGTATATCGTTTTGCATGACTTTTTTTAATCGGCTTTTATCTTTTGCGCTGTTTAAGGCATTGTTTAAAATTTTAAGTGCATTTTCAGTCTCGGCAAAAAGTACCTCCCTTGCAGGGGATAAGTGTATTTTTTTTATAACGGCATCTCGGCGCTGGCTTACTAAATCAAAATTATGTATGCTTTCAATTACATCGCCCCAAAAGCTTATGCGGCAAGGGTTTTGCATTTCAGGGGTGAAAATATCCACAATATCGCCCCTTGTGCTGAATTGTGCAATGCCGTCTACTTGAGCACGGCGAAAATAACCGGCTTGCAATAATTTTGTGCTCAGTTCTTTTATAGAAATTTTACTGCCTTTTTTTAATGTGATTGTGTTTTTGCAAAACTCGTCGTGTGGCATAGTGCATTGCAAAACAGCTTCAATAGGTGCGCAAACAATATCAGTTCGCTCACCCACAATATTGCCCATTACGCTAAGGCGCCTTGTTTCGTATTCACGGTTTTGTCCCTCGGCAGAGCGAAAGAGAAAATCCCTTGCAGGGAAAACCTCGCTTTTAGAGCCAAAGGAGTTTAAATTGAGGCTAAACCTTGTTGCCTCGGCCTCGCTGTCGCAAATTATAAGTGCTTTGCGGTTTGTGTCCTCGCATAAAGCAGAAATTATTTGCGCCCTTGCAGAGGGCGGCAAGCCAAAAAGCGCCACCACATTGCTCTTGTTTTTGGTGGCGGCGAGAAGCTGTTTATATTCATTTGTGTTTTTAATATTGTTAGATATCATTGTGCATTCCTCGATGTATTGCATTTATAATTTAATGTAATAGGGAATTTAAAACATTGGCATTAAGACGAAATAGGGTAATACTTAACCGTTATATTTTGCCTGTGCATTTTGCAATTCTGCTTTTATTATAAGCTCGCTTGCAGCGCAAACATCGTCGTATCTTGCGGTTATTTTTTCCTTTTCTGCCTTTGTAAAATTAGATAAAACCCAATCTGCCAAATTGTAATTGGCATTAGGTTTTTCTCCCACGCCTATTTTTATGCGAGGAAAATCGGCACCGATATAGTCTATAATGCTTTTTATGCCGTTGTGTCCGCCGGCAGAACCGTTTGCTCTTATTCTTAATTTGCCAACATCAAGCGATATATCATCAAAAAGCACTATTATGTTCTCTGCGCTTACCTTATAAAACTTTGCCGCTTTGCTTACACTTTGCCCCGATAAATTCATAAATGTTTGCGGTTTAAGCAATAAAACTTTTTTGCCGTTTAAATTTGCCGTTGCACAAAGTGAATCGAATTTAGATTTAACGATTTTCACACCGCAAATTTTTGCAATGTGATCAAGGGCGCAAAAGCCCACATTATGCCGTGTGTTTTCATATTTTTTGCCGGGGTTGCCAAGCCCCACAATAATTGCATCTATATTTGGCTTTTTAAAAAACATTTTTACCTCTTAGATAAAAAGTGCACTGACAGGTTTATCGGTGTAAATTCTGGCAATCGCCTCGCTTAAAACAGGCGCAACACTTTTTATTTTAATTTTATCTATCATTTTTTCTTTGGGCAGTTCAATTGTGTCAAGCACGACAACTTCCTCAATAGGGCTGTTTTGCAAGCGCTCTATTGCAGGGCCGCTTAAAACGGCATGTGTCGCACAGGCGCAAACGCTTCTTGCGCCACGCTCTAAAACAGCATTTGCCGCATTTACAAGCGTGCCTGCTGTGTCCACCATATCATCGACAATAAAAACATCTTTGCCCATTATGTCGCCAATGATATTCATAACCTCGCATACATTCGCCTTAGGGCGACGTTTATCCACAATTGCAAGCGGAACATCAAGCCTTTCGGCATAAGCACGAGAGCGTGCGACACTGCCAAGGTCGGGCGACATTATAACAACATTATCTTTATAGCTTGCGATTTTTTGCTCGATATATGCGCTTAAAATCGGCGCGCCTTGCATATGGTCGAAAGGTATATTAAAAAAACCTTGAATTTGCGCTGCGTGCAAATCCATCGTCACAACTCTGTCTGCGCCTGCCGCTACGATTAAATCGGAGACAACTTTGGCTGTGATAGGGTCTCTTGCCTTTGTTTTTCTATCTTGCCTTGCATAGCCAAAATAGGGGATAACCGCCGTTATTCTTCCCGCACTTGCCCTGCGAAAAGCGTCCATCATAATAAGCAATTCCATCAAATTATCATTGACGGGGTAAGAGGTGCTTTGCACAACAAAAACTTCACTGCCGCGCACACTTTCTTGTATTGAAACATGGGTTTCGCCGTCTGAAAACGAGTTCACTTCACAGCGTCCAACATTTATGCCAAGGGCCTCTGCCATTGCACTTGCAAGCGGAATGTTCGAGTTACCGGTAAAAAGTTTGATGTCTTTTCCGTGAAAATTCATAATTAACCCCACCCTTTAATTTGTTTTATACTTATTATTTTTGTTCGGCTTTATTTTTTTTCTCTATATATGCACTTAGTTTATTCTTCGCCCAATTCTCTTTGTTTATTTGCTCTGTGCGTGAAATTGCAAGCGCATAATCGGGCACATCTTTTGTAATTGTGCTGCCTGCGGCGGTGTATGCACCGTTGCCAACAGTTACAGGCGGAACTAAATTTGTATTGCAGCCTATGAATGCATAATCGCCCACGATGGTTAAATTTTTGCTTACGCCATCATAGTTTGTAACAACGACACCACAGCCAAAATTGCAATTTTTGCCAACTTTAGCATCGCCTATATAAGTTAAATGGCTAACACTTGTGCCGCTGCCTATTTGTGCATTTTTTGTTTCGACAAAATCGCCTATATGCGCCCTTTCGCCGATGATGCTATCGGGACGTATATGTGAAAAAGGCCCTATGCTTGCGCCTTTTTTTACTTGGCTGTCATAACATTGGCTTGCGTTTATAATTGCATCTTCTTCCACGATTACATTTTGTAAAATTGTGTTTGGGCCAATTACACTGCCCGTGCCTATTTTGGTATCGCCTTTTAAAATAGTTCCGGGCAAAATTGTAGCGCCCGGGGCTATTTGTACACTGTCATCAATTAAAATACCGTCAGATGACATAAATATAACACCGGCCGCTAAATGTTTATTAAAACATGCGCAAAATTTTTCACGCAATTTATTATATTTTTCAACATAAGAATTACTATCCATTTTGAACCCTCCTCTTAATAATATAATTTTATACCTTTATAAGGAATTTTGCAAGTAAAATTTGACGTAGTGCATTAAATTGTGATATCCTCTAAATATTAATTAAAAAAATATTTTATAATCGTGCAATAAAATTCAGTTTGATTGCATTAATATAGTGAAAGAGGTGAAATTATGCTGTTTCTTTGTTTGAGCTCAACAGAGGACTGCACGCAAAATGCACCCGATGCAAAATATCTTGACGAATGCCTATTTAAAATGGCTAAAGGAGATAAAAATGCACTGGCGGATTTATATAACGCCACAAGCAGCGGGGTTTACGCTTTTGCTCTTTCTATTTTGAAAAACACTGTGGACGCAGAAGATGTTTTGCAAGATTGCTTTATTAATATGTATGCAGCGGCAGAAAATTATACATCTAATGGAAAGCCTATGGCGTGGATATTGACAATTACGAAAAATTTATGCTTTGGAAAAATAAGAAAACAAAAACGAAATGCCGATGATGAAGTGAAGGATTGGCAAAGCGAACTTAAAAATAATGAAGCATTACAGACAGAAGACAGAATTATTTTGGCTTCATGTATGGAGCAATTGTCTGACGAAGAGCGAAACATTTTAATATTACATGCGGTTTCCGGCTTTAAGCACAGAGAAATTGCAGAAATTTTAGACATGCGTCTTTCTACGGTTCTTTCAAAATACAATAGGTCATTAAAGAAATTGAAAGAGATTATCGCGAAAGGGGATATTATATCATGACAGATAAAGATATAGAATTAAAAGTGAAAAATGCTTTTGAAAACGCTACACCGAATGTGCTTGATAAAATACTTGCCGATTGCGATACCAAGAAAGGTAATGTGATTATTATGACACAAACAAAAACAAATAAAAATACAAAATTAATTGGAATGATAGCAACTGCAGCAGTTGTTGCTATAGTGGCTATATCGAGTTTTTCGGTATATAATTCGAACAATGCTGTTAAAACAACGGTTTTATTGGATGTTAACCCAAGTTTATCGCTTGAGGCGAACAGCAAAGATGAAATTGTTAATGTAAACGCAATTAACACAGACGCACAAAATATTATTAGCGACATGGATTTAAAAGGTACTGACATTAATATCGGTGTGAATGCGATTTTGGGTTCTATGCTGAGAGAGGGATATATAACACCTGAGGCAAACAGTGTTCTTGTTAGTGTAAAAAGTGAAGATGATCAAAAACAACAAGAATTGCAAAGCACAATAGCACAAAGTGTTAAAACTACATTAGAGCAAGGCGGAGTAACACCCAGCATAATAAGCCAAAGTGTAGATGAAAACGAGACGCTTTCGCAACAAGCGGCACAAAATGATATTTCGCTTGGCAAAGCACAACTTATTGAACAAATTTTAGCACAAGACCCAAGCAAAAACTTTGAAGATTTAGCCGCATTAAGCGTTAACGATTTAACTTTAATTGCGCAAAATGCAACAAGCACAATAGTGGTTGATGGCACAGCAAGCGATGCTGCATATATTGGCGAGCAAGCGGCATTGGCGGCAAGTTTGGCACATGCATCAGTGGCTGACGGCACACAAACCGATGTTGACATTGATTTAGACAGAGAAAACGGCATAATGGTTTATGAAGTTGATTTTGATGTTGACAATGTTGAATATTCGTATGAAATTAATGCGTTGACAGGCGAGATTGTTAAAAACGAAATAGATATTGACGATGCGATTGACGACGATGTTGACGACGATGTTGACGACGATGTTGACGACGATATGGACGATGATATTGACGATGATGTTGACGACATGGACGACATGGATGACATGGACGACGAAGACGATAATGACGACATGGACGATGACGATGATGATTGGGATGACGCAGACGACAACGACGATTGGGACGATGCAGACGACAATGATGATTGGGATGACGATTACGATGACTGGGACGATGATGATGGCGACGACTGGGACGACGATGATGGCGATGACGACTAATATAAGCGTGTGTTTTTAATGTGTGCTTAAGAGGGAAGTTTGTTGCTTTGCTATAACGAGTTGAATTATATCTAAAGTGTAATTTGCAAAATTTGCAATTAGAGCAAACCTATAAATAAAAAGTTAAGTGTAATTTGCGAATTTAGCAAATAAAGCAAACCCATAAATAAAAGTTAAGTGTAATTCATAAATTTAGCAATTGAAACAAAGTTTTAAACAAAACTAAAGGTAGATAAGCGGGTTTTCAAATTAGCACCCACTAGCAACA
>CAYJGV010000069.1:0-11737 GCA_964369715.1 uncultured Bacteroides sp.
CAATGCTTGCCATTAACACAATATAAATTAAAGCATTTCTTTTTTTATGCCTTTTTGTAAAATTGCATCATAGTCGATAAAATCATATAAATCTTCTTTAATTGCACTCGAATACTCTTGCAAAACATTCAGTGGCAAATCTTCAATAGCGCAATTTTCGTCCTCACAGCGAATTACAATTTTGCCAACAATGCTGTGCGCATCTCTGAATGCAACACCATTTGCAACAAGATAATCCGCAACTTCTGTCGCATTTAAAAAGCCTGTTTTTACGCTGGCTTTCATAGCCTCGGGATGAACTGTCATTGTGGCTATCATGCGCTCGGCAATAGGCAAACAAAGTTTTACCGTGCAAAGTGCGTCATAAAAAAGCTCTTTGTCTTCTTGCATATCTTTGTTATATGCAAGGGGCAACCCTTTTAATAAAGTTAACATGCCTTGTAAAGAACCGTAAACTCTGCCTGTCTTACCACGTATAAGCTCTGCTCCATCAAAATTTTTCTTTTGAGGCATAATTGAAGAACCTGTTGTATAGGCATCGTGCAGCGAAACAAAACGGAATTCGCTGGATCCCCACAGGATAAGCTCTTCCGAAAGGCGAGATAAATGCATCATTATTATCGAAAATGCACTTATCACTTCAAGTTGATAATCTCTGTCAGAAACGCCATCTAAAAAGCTATCGTAAACCTTTGAAAAACCAAGCTTTTCTGCAGTAAATTGCCTGTCAATATAATGCGTTGTGCCGGCTAGCGCTCCACAGCCAAGTGGGCATTCGTCCATATTTTGCAAGGCGGATTTAAGCCTTGCGATGTCACGGTTAAACATACCGTGATACGCCATTAAATGCGCTTTCATTGTTATTACTTGCGCCCTTTGTAAATGAGTGTAACCCGGCATTAAATAAGGGTTTTTGTCGGCAGTTTCTTTTAATGTGCTTATAAATTCACAAAGCAAATTTATAACTGTATTTGTTTCATTTCGCACAAAAAGTTTCATGTCGGTGTTAACTTGGTCGTTTCGGCTTCTTGCAGTGTGCAATTTTTTACCAACTTCACCAATGCGCTCTGTTAAAACAGCTTCCACAAAAGTGTGCACGTCCTCGTAATTTCCATCTAAAGGCAAAGCGCCGCTTTTTATATCCTCTTGAATTTGCAATAGACCGTTTGTAAGCATTGCGCCCTCTTCTATTGTTAAAAGCCCCACATGCACTTGCATGGCTACATGTGCAATACTGCCTTCTATATCAGGCATCACAAGCCATTTTGTCTCGTTAAAATTATTGTTGAATTTTTCCATCAAGGCGTCTTCGCCTTCTTTAAAGCGTCCGCCCCAAAGCTTGTTTTCTGCCATTTTATAATCTCCGTTCTGCAATTAATAAATTGTTTTGCCACAGCTTAAAAATGTGGTTTATTACAGTTTTAATTTCTAATTAATTATAAATTAAATAAATATTTATGTCAATTCAGGCATTTTGCGCTGTGGATTCATCTTTTCTAAATTATATGCGATTTCAAGCAATTTACCTTCGGTAAATGGCATACCTAAAATCTCCATACCGACAGGTACACCCAAAGGCGCATCTTGGCTTTTTTCGCTAAAGCCTGCGGGAATACAAATGGATGGAAAACCTGAAACGGACGCTACAGCGCCGTTTCTTTTTGGTTGCCCTTTGCCGATATCGCAAACAATTTCCTGCTGTTGTGGAAAAACAAGAGCATCTACATCATAGCGCTTGAAAATTTCACTAAGCTCTTTAATAAAATATTCCCTAAGGCGCATACGGTGGTTATAGTCCTCGCTTTTAGTCGAAAGTTTTAACGCTTTTTCAATATTTTCTTTTATGCCTTCGTGGAATTTACCGCTATTGTAAATTTCGCCAAGGTTTTTATAAGGCGGCTTTGCGTTGCTGTTTTCAAGGTATTCGCTCAAATGGTCGTTCAATTCATATAAATGCAAACTGATATTTCCGGCTAAATCATCGCTGTTTATGTCCTCGTTTAAAAATTTGAATGTAACACCTTTTTGCTGTAAGCTTTCAATAAAATCATAAACAATTTTATTTGTTTCTTTGTTTGAATCTTGTATACCGAATAAACTTTCCATAACACCTATTTTGATGTTCGAGAAATCGTTTTCTCTCAAAAATTCAACATAGGGAGATTTGTCTTTTTTGTCATCTTCTGCCATGACATCAAGCATTTTTGCGCAATCTTCCACTGTTCGTGCCATTGGCCCGGCGGTGTCTTGTGTGTTGGAGTATGGCACAATGCCATCATCGCTTATAAGCCCCATTGTAGGCCTAAAACCTACAATATTACACGCTGAGGCGGGATTTCTAACTGAATTAATTGTGTCGGTGCCTATGCCCAAAACAGCATAGTTTGCACTTAAACCTGCACCGGTGCCACCGCTGGAACCTCCCGGGGTTTTGCCAAAATGATAAGGGTTTACAACTTGCCCTTTAATGGAACTTACGCTTTGCCCCCAAATTGCAAATTCGTGCAAATTAGCCTTTGCCAAAACAATGGCACCTGCATTTTTAAGCTTTGTTATAATTTTTGCATCTTTGTGCGTTTCAAAGCCACGCAAACTTTCACTGCCTGCTGTTGTAGGCATGTTTTCGGTTTCGATATTGTCTTTAACCAAAACAGGCACACCGTGAAGCGAGCCTTTAACTCCGTTTTTTTTGTAGTATTCATCAAGGGCTTTTGCATCGTTTAATGCATCGGGGTTAATTAAAATAACAGCGTTTAATTTGCCGTCTAATGCGTTAATTCTGTCTATGTAAAATTGTACAGCCGCCTCGCAAGTAAGCTCGTCGTTTTTATATAAATTTTGCAATTCCTCTATGGTGATATCAAGCATTTTATTTAACATAATAATTCCTCTTTCTAAGCTAGCAATACGAATCTGCTAAAAAGCGCATAAATTGCACATGAAAACCCATGCGGTTTTTCAAAAACTAGAGCAAAATTTTTGTCAGATGAAACAAAAAGCACAGGCAATACTGTGTGTATTAACGAGCATTTTTGTGAAATGTGACGGAAATTTTGACGATGCTTTTTGTTAAGTCGACTTTGGGGGCAGCTCCATAACATAACGTTTAAATATAAGTTAATTTTAGCATAAAATAACAATTTTACAATAAAAAAATGAACGGTTTTTTGAAAATAGAGCAAATAATAACAAAAATAATCATTATGCACAAAAACAGGGACGGATTTTCTGCGTAAATACGTAAATTTCTTGTATAATTCAATTGACATTGCGATATAAACGTAGTATGATGTGTGCAAGAGTTATTTTTTATTTTATTTAACAAAAAGGTTATAACAGCGACATATTATTAATACATATTAGAAAAGAGGGTGAGAGGGGCGTCGGTGGCGTTTTTTCTGTGCACTCTTTTTTTATAGCTCTATCGTTGTTTAAAATGCTGTTTTGTTAAAGTAAACGTAATCTAAATGTCAATTTAATAGGAGGCTGGTCCAATTGAAAGAATTTGCTTATTATGCTCCGACAACAGTGGCAAGCGCCATTGAACTTTTGGGCAAATATAAAGAAAAAGCTGTTTTGCTTTGTGGTGGCACCGATGTAATTATACGCATAAAAGAAAAGCTAATTGCGCCTGATGCTGTTATTGACATTAAAAAAATAGACGGCATGTGCGATTTAAGATTTTCTTTGGAGGACGGGCTTTATTTTGGCGCGGCAGTTAACCTTAACACCTTGGGCGAAAACGAAAACGTCAAAAAATATTTTCCGGAACTTAGCGATGCCGCACTATGTGTGGGTTCTAAGCAAGTTCGCAATCGTGCCACATGTGTTGGCAATATCTGCAATGCCTCACCTCTTGCAGATACAGCAACACCATTATATGCATATGATGCGCTTGTACATATCGAGGGCGAAGACGGCAAAAAAATTGTGCCGATAAAGGATTTTATTGTATTTGTTCGCAAGACAGTACTAGGCCCAACAGATATAGTAACAGGCATAGAAATTCCGCTTGCAAAACGAGACAGTGGATTTTTTAAAGCTATTGCAAGACGTTCACAGGTGGATTTATCCACAGTGTGTGCTACTGTTTTAAAAATCAGCGGTGAATATCGCTTTGCTTTTGGCAGTGTTGCACCAACGCCTGTAAGGCTTGCAAAAACAGAAGAATTTTTAAATTCGCAAAGTGAAATAACAAGTGAAGTAACACAAAAAGCCGTAGAAATTGCCCTTGGAGAAGTTAGCCCAATTGACGATGTAAGGGGTTCTAAACAATATAGGCTTGACATGGTTGAAATGGTTGTAAGGCAAGCTTTAAGTGGAGGTGCATTGCAATGAAATATGCTGTAGAATTTTACATTAACGGCGAGCTAATGAACATTGAAGTGCCCGCAAATAAAACCATGCTAAATGTTTTAAGAGACGAAATTTACTATACAGGAACAAAAGAGGGTTGTGCACAGGGCGAATGTGGCGCATGTACTGTTATAATGGACGGTAAACCTGTAAATGCATGTCTTGTGCTTGCACCGGAGATGGACGGAAAACATATAACAACGGTTGAAGGCCTTGCAAAAGATGGAGAACTCAGCGCATTGCAGCAATCTTTTATTGACCACTTTGCATTACAATGTGGCTTTTGCACCCCCGGCTTTTTAATGAGCGCAACTGCACTTTTAGAGGAAAACCCTCACCCTACAATACAGGAGATAAAATGCGGTATAAGTGGAAATTTATGCCGTTGCACAGGTTATAAAAAAATAATCGAAGCTATTGACTATGTTGCTAAAAACCCGAAAGGCGGTGAGTAGAATGGCTGTAGGCAAAAGCGTTCCACGTGTAGATGGCGTGAAAAAAGTTACGGGCGAAGCTGTTTATATTGCTGATATGCATTTCCCCGGTATGCTTTACGCACAAGTTAAAAGAAGCCCTTATGCTCATGCCACAATTGTCAGCATAGATACATCGAAAGCTGAAAAAATGCCCGGTGTTAAAAATATTATCACAGGCGATCATTATACAAAACGTGGCGGTTTATATCTGCAAGATAAAAACTTTTTGGCAGTTGGCAAAGCACGTTATCGTGGCGAAGCTGTCGCCGCAGTTTGCGCACAAACGCCGGAACAAGCAGAGGCCGCCGCAGATGCCATCGAGGTGGTTTATGAAGAATTACCGGCTGTTACAAATGCTAAAGAGGGCATGAAACCCGATGCACCTGTAATTCATCCTGATTTAGGCTCTTATAAGGTTGTGCCTATTTTTTCACCGAAGCCCGGCACTAATATTTCGCACCATTACAAAATGAGAAAAGGCGATGTAGACAAAGCTTTTGAACAAGCTGAATATATCGCTGAATATGACTATTATGTTCCGCATATTCAACACGCACCGATGGAACCGCATGGAGCCATAGCGCAGTATGACACAGACGACAGTTTAACCGTTTGGGCAGGCACACAAAGCCCGTATGCTGTACGTCAAGCATTGGCGGATTCCTTCGATATCCCACTTAATAAAATACGTGTTATATCACCAAATGTTGGCGGTGGCTTTGGCGCAAAAGCAGGAACAACAATAGAGGGCATAATTATACCGCTTGCAAAGCTTAATAAAGGCAAACCTGTCAGGTTTATTTATTCAAGGGAAGATGAATTTGAAAATTCTTATGTTCGTCAAGCATTGCACGCTAAAATAAAAACCGCAGTTAACAAAGACGGTAAAATCTTGGGCGTTAAAAACGAGTTTATATGGGACGGCGGAGCTTATACCGAATATGGTGTAAATATAGTTAAAGCAGGCGGAAATGCCTCGGCAGGGCCTTACAATATAGACAATGTTTGGACAGATTCCTATTGTGTTTACACAAACCATCCTGTGGGTGGGCCGCTTCGTGGTTTTGGAATGTGCGAAACCCATTTTGCAATAGAGCAAAATTTGGATAAATTAGCACATGATTTAGGAATATCACCTGTAGAGATAAGAAGAATAAACGGCCTTAGAGTAGGTGACAGAACTTGCACAGGTGAAGTGCTTACAACGTCGGGTTATCATCAATGCCTAGAAGCTGTTGTGAAAGAAATGGATTTTGATACACCGATAGAGCAGCCAGAAGATAAAACAAAAGTGCGTGGCAGAGGCATTGCAGGCGCGTGGAAATCACCCTCGATGCCAAACAATGTTGCCTCAAGTGCAATTATCCGTATGAACGAGGACGGTACGTTTTATTTATCTACCAGTGGGCATGATATCGGCCAAGGTTCTGACACGGCATTAAGCCAAATTGCAGCAGAAGTTTTAAATGTAGATGTTGATCAAATTACAATAAAAACAGGCGATACCGACCACACCCCTTACGAATGGCAAACAGTTGCAAGCCGTATTACGTATTGTGCCGGCAATGCTATAAAACTTGCCGCTGAAGATATGCGAAACAAAATTTTTGAACTTGCACAAGTAAAACTGGGTGTTTCAAAAGATAGACTTTACTTAGACAACGGCGATGTGGTTTATGTAAATGATGCAACACGCAGAATACCGATGAGCACTTTTTCGCTGGGGTTATCTTTCGAAGATGGCTCGGGTGTTCATGGTCCGTTAATCGGCACAGGCTCGTTTGTTCCGCCGAATGTTCTTAATTTTGATAAAGCCACAGGCCAAGGCTCGCACCCTGTTGCTTTCTGGACAATGGGTTGCCAAGGCTCTGAGGTGGAAATTGACCTTTTAACAGGGCAAATAAAAGTTATAAAGGCAGTTCAAGCCTTTGATGCAGGCAAAGTTATAAACCCAAAATTGTTTGAAGGGCAAGTTGAGGGCGGAATGATGCAATCGCTTGGAACGGCACTTTTTGAAGAGCTAAAACTAAAAGATGGAAAGCTTTTAAACAAGAGCTTCATGGATTACAAAATACCTACGGCAGACGATATGCCTGAAATGACAGTTATACCTATAGAATGCCCCGAAGCGACAGGCCCATTTGGCGCAAGGGGAATTGGTGAGCCTGTTATGGTGCCCGGTGCACCGTCAATTGCAAATGCAATTTATGATGCAATAGGCAAAAGGTTTGACCGTATGCCGATAACCGCAGAAATGATAATGGAATCATTAAAAGAAAAAGCATAAAAAAAGAATAACGAACAGAGAAAAAGAAGTAAAACATACGATAATTTAAAGAAGAAGACAGCACTGTCTAAAATATAATTTGGGTTTTAAGACATTGCTGAATTGAAAATTTTGACAAATCAGTCTTGTGAAGAAAAACGTTTTATATGCCTTATGTGCATAAAACATTGTCAAAAATTTCATTTAAACATTATTATCAATTAATTTGATATAAATTATTTAGGAGGTTTTATTATGTCAAGCAAAAATGAAGTAAAAGCTGTTATTAACGCACCAAAAGAACTAGGTTGGGGAAAAACCATTGTTCTTGGCGTTCAACATTTATTTGCGATGTTTGGCGCAACCATCTTAGTTCCGCTAATTACAGGCTTAGATGTTCAAGTCACACTGCTTGCGGCAGGTGTTGGCACACTTTTGTTCCACTTTATCACAAAAGGCAAAGTTCCCGCATTCTTGGGTTCGTCATTCGCGTTTTTAGGTGGCTTTGCCGCTGTTAGCGCACTGGATACAGGCGTTTATGCAGGCCTTGAGGCTTCAGAAAAATTGCCATATGCCACAGGCGGCATAGTTTTTGCAGGCCTTGTATATGTTTTGTTCTCAGGTTTAATTTCAATATTTGGCGTTAAAAAAATAATGAGATTTTTCCCACCTGTTGTAACAGGCCCTATGATTATTTTAATAGGTTTAATTTTAGCACCTACAGCCGTTAGCAATATCATGACACCTATCGAGGGTGTTCCCATGTGGGGCAACTATGTAATGGCGATTTTATCCGTTGCAATCATCGTTGTATGTAATATCTGGGGCAAAGGCATGGTTAGGATTTTACCAATACTTTTAGGCGTTGTTATTTCTTACATAGTAGCCGCTATTTTTGGCTGGGTAAACTTTAGCAATGTTATGGCTGGCGGCGTTGTGGCTGTGCCAAGTTTTGCAATTGCTAAATTTGATATCAGCGCAATAATTATCATGGTGCCTATAGCACTTGCAACAATGATGGAACACATTGCAGACGTTGCAGCTATAAGCGCAAGTGTTGGCAAAAACTTTATTGCAAAACCGGGCTTAAACAAAACACTTTTAGGCGATGGTATCGCAACATCACTTGCTGCACTTGTTGGCGGCCCTGCAAACACAACTTACGGCGAAAACACAGGCGTTTTGGTTCTAACAAAAGTATACGATCCAATAGTTATGCGTATCGCAGCTGTTGCGGCTATATTGCTTTCACTTTTCCCACCGGTTGCAGGCATTATTTATTCAATACCGGGCCCAATTATCGGCGGTATTTCATTCGTACTATACGGCATGATTTCTGCTGTTGGTGTTCGTAATGTTGTTGAAAATCAAGTTGATTTTACAAAATCAAGAAACCTAATTACAGCTGCTGTTATCATGGTTAGCGGTCTTGGTTTCACAAGCGGTATAACATTTAACATCGCCGGCGCAAGCATCACATTAAGCGGCCTTGCAATTGCTGCTATTCTAGGTATTTTATTAAATGCTATCTTCCCCGGCAATGATTACGAATTTAACGAAAGCATCGGCGAAAACGAGGATGAAATACCCGAAGTAGGCGAAACAAAAACAGAAGAAGACGTTGTTATTGCAGAAGTATAAACGCTAGAATTACAATAAAAAGCATTATAACAGTAACAATATAATAATTTAAGTTCATTGGATTAATGTCCTTGGCAAACCGAAAAAAGAATTTTTTATGCGGATGTCAAGGGCATTGTTCCTTTGGTTTTCACAGCGATAATTAAAATTGTAAAGCAAGGCAAATAATGAAAATAAATGCTATTAAAATTTGCAAAAACTTAGCATGTTCCAAAATTTTTAAAGATGACATAACGTATCAAATAAGTATGCATTCGGTTTTTGAACATGCACTAAACATTTGTTTAGGCGATGAAATTTTTACAGTATTAACAAAAGAAAAAACCTTAATGCCTTATTCTTTTGTTACAGAAATTGAGACATTTCAAGAGCTTAAACTTTATAAAACACAAAGCGTCAAAACTTTTTCAAACATAATTAAAATAGAAAACATCGAATTTAATATTAAAAATGCAAAGCAGATTAATTTAAATATCGATAAATATAATTACGAAAAATCCTATAAAAGTAAAAGAAAATTACAAATTATCGGCAGGGCGGCATGTAATAATTTAAGCGGTGTTTCGCCTTTAATTTTTAAAGAAGTTCACCCATTATCTACGCCGTTTAACAATAATTATTCGCTTTATTTATCCGATAAAATAAAAGAATTTAACAATGCAGTGTTAAATAATGATAAAAAAGGCGCAATAAAATTAAGCGAAAAAATTGCAGGTTGCGGTGCGGGGCTAACACCTTCTTCCGACGATTTTTTACAAGGCTACATCATGGCGTTATACAGCACAAACAACATTAAAATGCATGATGTAAACATTGACATGTTAAGTGAAATTTGCAAAGCGGCAGCGGCAAAAACAAACAGTATAAGTGCAAATTTTTTAACGCAATGTTCAAAAGGGTTATGCTCGTTTGCGTTGCTTGAACTTTTAAATAATTATCATATAAATTGTGATGAGAGCGTATTTTTAAAAAGCGTAAATGAAGTGGCAAAATTAGGTGCAACTTCAGGCAGTGACATTTTAACAGGTGTTTATTATTCGCTTAAAGATAATCTGTAAGAATATTTTTCGAAAAATAGAGTGAAAATTTTATATGTATTTTACTAATACAAAACGCATATATTTTAAATGATAAAAAGCAGAATATAAAAATAATATAATATCAAAAACGGAGGGATGAATTTTGACAAAGGTGCAGATCACCAAAAATGCATATTACGATTCTGTCAGTTTAATGCTGGTTTCAAAAGACGTTAAAAATTTGGATGGCATTGAAGAGGCGCTTGTTGGAATGGGCACAGATTTAAACAAGGAAATTGCACAAAACATAGGCCTTTATACAAGTGATTTTGACGAGCTTACCTCCAACGATTTTTTTGTTGCGGTAAGTGGCGAGGAAAGCGCACTTGATGAGGCAATTGCAAAGACAAAAGAGCTTTTAAATGCAAAAAAAGCGACAGGTGGCAGCGATTATTTTCCAGCATCGCTTGATGGCGCAATAAAAGTTGAAAAGGATTTAAACCTTGCTTTAATTTCCATACCGGGAAAATATGCCGCAGCGCTTGCCGATAAATGCATTGACAAAAATATGCATGTTATGATTTTTTCTGACAATGTTACGGTTGAAGAGGAAAAGGCATTAAAAGATAAAGCCTATGAAAAAGGTTTGCTTGTTATGGGCCCTGATTGCGGCACAGCAATTATAAATAATGTTCCGCTTGCCTTTGCAAATGTGGTGAAAAAAGGAGATATCGGAATTGTAGCGGCATCTGGCACAGGCACGCAAGAAGTTAGCACAATAATCGACCAATTAGGTTGTGGTGTTTCGCAAGTTATCGGAACAGGCGGCAGAGATTTAAAGCTTGAAATTGGCGGAAAAATGATGTTGCTTGGGCTTGAAGCTTTAATTGCAGATGAGGGCACAAAAGTTATAACTTTAATTTCAAAACCACCTGCACAGGAAATTGCAAACAAAATACTTAAAATTGCAAAAGAGTGTACAAAGCCTGTTGTAGTGTGCTTTATTGGGGGCAATAACGATGAAATTGAAGCAATGGGTTTTGCTGCTGCACGCACACTTGAAGATGCCGCACATAAGGCTGTGGCATATTCAAAAGGGCTTGAAATTAAAACATTTGATGGGTTTAGTATAAGCGAAGAAGAAGCCGTTAAAATTGCAAAAAATGAGAGCGAAAAATTTAAAAACACACAAAAATATTTGCGTGGAATGTACACAGGTGGAACACTTTGCGATGAAACCATGAAGCTTTTAGCAAATGAAATGGACATTTATTCTAATATACCTCTTAAGCCTGAACATAAGCTTAGTGACGTAAGCAAAAGTAAAGAACACACTTGTTTGGATTTTGGCGATGATGAATTTACCGTAGGCAGACCACACCCTATGATAGACCCTTCCTTGCGCTCGCAAAGAATAATCGACGAGGCAGACGATGAAGAAACTGCAGTTTTGCTAACCGATTGCGTTATAGGATATGGTGCACATGAAGACCCGGCAAGCGACCTTGCTTTGGCTATTGTAACAGCAAAAGAAAATGCACAAAAAGCAGGACGATATTTATCGGTAGTGGTTAGTGTGTGCGGAACAGACGGTGACCCACAAAACCTTACAAATTCACGAAAAACACTTGCACAGGCAGGTGCTGTGGTTATGAACAGCAATGCACAAGCTGCAAGAATGTGCAAATTGATATTGGGGGAAATTGTATGAACCAAGTGAATGAATTATTTAAAAAAGAGCTTAAAATTGTTAATTTTGGCATAGAAGCTTTTTATAAAGATTTAAAAAAACAAGAAAAAACAGCCGTGCATGTGCAGTGGAAACCCCTTGCAACACAAAATAAGAAAATAATTTATTTGTTAAGCAAATTAAAATAATGCATGCAGTGGAGTTTTTTAAACGACTTCAGATAATCCGTTATATAAAAAGGACGGATTCCTCGCACGGCTCGGAATGACAGGGTAAGATTAGTTGTCAT
>CAYJGV010000070.1:0-11329 GCA_964369715.1 uncultured Bacteroides sp.
AGTTTGCGATAGTGGCAACCAACTAAAAAGACGGATTCCTCGCTACGCTCGGAATGACAGCGTGCGGCTTGCCTAAGGGGAACGGATTCCTCAGCTACACTCGGAATGACACGTAGTAAAACTTACCACACCAAATATAAATAATCTTTTCACACGCATTGCGTTTTATTTGCATTTTAATCATCCTGCAATTATAAATTATTTAAAGCAGAAAATTTTATATAAGTATTTTTTAGAAAAATATGTAATTTTGATTGACTTTATTTAAACTTTGTGTTAAGATTACTATGATATAAAAGGGAGTAGTTTGCATCTACGATGTTGTGTAATCGTCATCACGTTTTAAACCGGTTGCACATTAAATAACAAGACTTTTGTTGCATATTTGTTATGCAATAAAAGTCTTTATTTTTTGGAGGAAATATTTAATGGAGTATTTATTTTTAGTTATTGGCTTTGTTCTTTTAATTAAAGGCGCCGATTTTTTTGTTGACGGAAGCAGCAATGTTGCAAAAGTTTTCAAAATACCGTCAATTATTATAGGCTTAACCATTGTTTCACTTGGCACATCTTTACCCGAGGCGGCAGTTAGCCTTACCGCTTCAATGAATGGCAGTAACGATCTAGCGCTTAGCAATATTACAGGCTCGAATATTTTTAACTTAATGGTGGTTGCGGCTTTGTGCGCCATTATTAAGCCGTTAAAAATTGATAATGCACTTATTAAAAGAGATTTCCCTGTAGCAATAGCTTCTATTTTGTTTTTAATTGCCTTTATGATTGATGGAACACTTAGCCGTATTGAGGGCATAATTTTCTTGGTAGCATGTATTGCTTATATTGTATTTTTGGTGTTTGAAGCCAAAAAGTCAAACGCCGGCGCAGAAGATGAAGACGAAAAGCCAAGTGTGCCAAAGAGCCTTATTTTAATAGCAATAGGTATACCTGCAATTATTTTTGGCGGAGACCTTGTTGTTGACAGTGCAATTAAAATTGCGCAAACTTTTGGCATGAGCGAAACAATTATAGGCCTAACCATAGTTGCGATAGGCACATCTTTGCCTGAACTTATGACAAGCCTTGTTGCCGCTAAAAAAGGCGAAAATGAAATAGCACTTGGTAACGCGCTTGGCTCATGTATATTAAACGTATTGTTCATAATGGGTATCTCTGCATCTGTCTCACATATTCTAGTTGCAAGCGAATCATTTATTCACGTTGGCGTAATGCTTTTCACAACCGCTTTAATGTATATATTTGCCTTTACAAGCAGAAAACTAACAAGATTAGAGGGCATTATTTCAGTGCTTATTTATGTAGGCTATATGGTGTATTTGATTGTGGTATAATCGATAATAATACCACAATATATTATGATTTCATGTGATTTTTATAATTATTATTCGAAAGCTCTTTACTTTTTAAAAAATAAGACGATAAATATGTTATGGAGTAAATTTTAGGGAGTGAAAGCTAATGCTAATCCAAAACATACAAAATCATAATATTTTAAAACCACAAATGCAAAACCCAAGTTTACAAAAAATTATAAACCAGCTTAATGTAAATGCCTCAAACAGGCGAAATTTTGATATTATAGAGCTTAGCGAAGAAGCATTGGCATCGCTTAAAGAAAGCAATGAAATTAAAGAAAGCGAAAAACCATCTGCTATCAATTTCGAAAACTCCGAAATAGTTCATAGTGATAAATGGGGCGCGCATTCAAAAGCAGAATATGCTGAAATGTCATTGAATAGCCAACGAAATGACCTGAAAACAATTTCAGACCAATTAGATTATTACAAATCAAAACTACAGTTTACAACGCAAAAAATATCTGAACTTGAAAACTATATTAATGGTTCAACGCCTCATAGTGATATAAATATGACAAAAGCGACAGCCGAAATTCATCTTCATAATTATAAGCAAAGCATAATGAATGATTATTCTAATATTGCAATCAGCAAAAATCAATTTCATTCACAAGAGCTTGATAAATTATCAGGTGGAATGTCATCGGCGATTTATGAAAATCAACTGTATTCATTAAATGAGGGAACTTTAGGTCTTGAAAATTTATCTACCGACCCTAGCGAAATCATTGACGCTTTAGAAAATGCATCTAAGATAATAAGTAAAATGACAGCGGACTTAGAAAATGCTTTTGCAGATGCAAATGGAGGATTAGGGTTTAAAGAATCGGCTAAAAGCTTTAGTATTTTTGATGGCAATTCCACATTAAGTTTTTTTGAATCTCAAATGGAAACAAGCTATAAGACAATGAATGCTAAAGTTTTTGATGGTAATGGTGAAGTTTTTAAAATCGATATATCTTCAATATCTAATTTAAAAACAGCTGATATTATAGAATAAAATAAATTTACTTAAAAAAATTTAATCACAAATAAAGTTTAAACAGCAACTACTTAAAGCACTTATTGAATATAAAAAACCGCAGTGGAAATTTCCACTGCGGTTTTTGTTTAATTTACAAAGCTTGTATTGATAAAATTATCTTAAAGCTGCTTGTGCTGCTGCAAGGCGTGCGATTGGCACACGGAAAGGTGAGCAGCTTACATAGTCTAGGCCGATTTTGTGGCAGAACTCAACTGAAGATGGGTCGCCGCCGTGCTCGCCGCAAATGCCAAGGTGTAATTTGCTGTTAGACATTTTGCCAAGTTTTACGCTGGTTTCCATCAATTTGCCAACACCGTTTTGATCGATGCGTACAAATGGGTCGTTCTCGTATACTTTATTAGCATAGTAAGAATCTAAGAATTTGCCTGCATCGTCACGGCTAAAGCCGAATGTCATTTGTGTTAAATCGTTTGTGCCAAAGCAGAAGAAATCTGCCTCTTTACCGATTTCGTCAGAAGTTAATGCAGCACGAGGAATTTCAATCATTGTGCCAACTTCATATTTTAAATCAGAATTTGCATTTGCAATTTCTTCTTCAGCAACTGCAACAACAAAATCTTTAACAAATTTCAACTCTTTAACTTCGCCAATTAAAGGAATCATGATTTCAGGTACTAAGTTCCAATCCGGGTGAGCTTTTTTAACATTGATAGCCGCACGGATAACTGCCCTTGCTTGCATTTTAGCAATTTCTGGGTATGTTACTGTCAAACGGCAACCACGGTGGCCCATCATTGGGTTGAACTCGTGTAATGAAACGATGATATCTTTGATATCTTGTACTGTTTTACCTTGTGAATCAGCAAGAGCTTTAATGTCTGCTTCATCTGTTGGTAAGAACTCGTGTAGAGGTGGATCTAAGAAGCGAATGCAAACAGGTTTGCCCTCAAGTGCTTCATAAAGTTGCTCGAAATCGCCTTGTTGGATTGGTAGAATTTTATCAAGTGCTGCTTCACGCTCTGCAACTGTGTCTGCACAAATCATTTCACGGAAAGCCGCAATGCGGTCTGCCTCGAAGAACATATGCTCTGTACGGCAAAGGCCAATGCCCTCTGCGCCGAATTTAACTGCTTGTTTTGCATCTGCAGGTGTATCAGCATTTGTACGAACTTTCATTGTACGGAATTTATCTGTCAATGTCATAATGCGGTCGAAATCGCCACCGATAGAAGCAGGAACAGTTGCTACAGCTTCGCCGTAGATATTGCCTGTTGTGCCGTCGATAGAAATGAAATCGCCCTCTTTAAATGTTTTGCCATCAAGCTCGAATGTTTTAGCTTCTTCGTTCATTTTAATTTCGCCGCAACCTGATACACAGCAAGTGCCCATGCCACGTGCAACAACAGCAGCATGGCTTGTCATACCGCCACGAACTGTCAAGATGCCTTTTGCATAATGCATGCCTTCAATGTCTTCAGGGCTTGTTTCTAAACGAACCAAGATAACATCTTTGCCTTCTTTGCCCCATTCAACAGCATCTTCTGCTGTAAATACAGCTGCGCCGCAAGCCGCACCGGGAGAAGCTGCAAGGCCTTTGCCGATAACTTTAGCTGCTTTTAATGCTGCTGTGTCAAATTGTGGGTGAAGTAAAGCGTCAAGTTGTTTTGGATCAATCATCAAGATAGCTTCTTCTTCTGTTTTCATGCCTTCGTCGATTAAATCGCAAGCGATTTTTAAAGCAGCTGCTGCTGTACGTTTGCCGTTACGTGTTTGAAGCATGTAAAGTTTTTTATCTTCGATAGTAAACTCCATGTCTTGCATATCTTTGTAATGGTTTTCTAATTTATCGCAAATTGCAACGAATTCGTCATAAATTTCAGGCATTTCGTCTTTTAGCTCGCAAATTGGACGAGGTGTGCGAACGCCTGCAACAACGTCTTCGCCTTGTGCGTTAATTAAAAATTCGCCCATTAATTCTTTTTTGCCGTTGCCTGGGTCACGTGTAAACGCAACGCCTGTGCCTGATGTATCGCCCAAGTTGCCGAAAGCCATAGCTTGAACGTTAACAGCTGTGCCCCAATCGTAAGGGATTTCGTTTTCCATACGATAGAAGTTTGCACGAGGGTTGTCCCATGAACGGAAAACAGCTTGAACTGCGCCCATTAGTTGTTCACGTGGGTCGCTTGGGAAATCGCTGCCGATTTTATTTTTATATTCAGCTTTAAATTGCTCTGCAAGAGCTTTTAAATCATCAGCTGTTAAATCTGTATCTTCTGTTATGCCTTTTTTCTCTTTCATTTCGTCGATTAATTCTTCGAAATATTTTTTTCCAACTTCCATAACAACGTCGGAATACATTTGGATAAAACGACGATAGCAGTCGTATGCCCAACGAGGGTTGCCTGATTTAGTAGCTAAAACTTCAACAACTTCTTCATTTAAACCAAGGTTTAAAATTGTATCCATCATGCCTGGCATAGATGCACGAGCACCGCTACGAACAGACACTAAAAGTGGGTTTTCTTTGTCGCCAAATTTTTTGCCAACAACGCCTTCCATTTTAATGATGTTTTCCATGATTTCAGCTTGGATAACATCAGCAATTTTTTTGCCGTCGTCATAATAACGTGTGCATGCCTCTGTTGAAATTGTGAAGCCTTGAGGAACCGGCAACCCTAAAGTTGTCATTTCGGAAAGGTTAGCGCCCTTACCGCCTAAAAGCTCACGCATTGTTCCGTTTCCTTCAGAAAAAAGATAAACATATTTGTGACTCAAAATTTTCTACCTCCAAAATTTTATATTTATTTTAATAAATAACCTTGTATATTATAACAAAAAAACCACATAAATACTAGTGTTTACAAAGAAAAAAAGCAAAAATTAACAAAAATATAACATTAAATTACATGCGCAATGCTCGCATTTGCAAATTTGCTAGATAATACATTAAATTATCCCCGAATTAAGTCTTTCCCAACTAGAACAGAGGCGTCATCTATGTCTATTGTCACCATCACCCAGCCCTCATCTTTATAGTCTTCTTTTAATATTTCATAGACATTATCGCCATCGCTAATATAATTATTATCACTTAAAAGTGCGTTTGTAATTAAATTATCATATAGTAATATTATTCGCTTATCTGAATTTAAAACTCCGTTTGTCCAAAGTGCATCATTATAAACAGCAATTGCTGTAGGGAAATTTGGATAATATATAATATTATTGTGCATGTTTAAATTTAAATTTTCTTTTTGTGGTAAAACCGCATACCAAATATCATTTATTTGCACGCAATCTACAGGCAAGTTTTGCTTTATGCAAATTTCTGCCAAAGTTTGAAATTTGTCAAAATCACAGGTTAAATACATCGTGTTTTCATCATATATTCCCGTTTTAAAATTTTCTATCATCAAGCTTACTTCATCTTGGTGCGCCCATTCGTCAAACCTTGCTGTAAATAAATCGTTTGTTGTCATCTCACTTTGCGCAACCCACAGCGCAAGTTCATATGTATAATCAAGCCTGTTATCCATGGAAAACATATGTTCATAATTTTCAGAAAATTCTTGCCATAGTGCATCTGTCCTGAAATCTATTTGCTTGGTTTCCAGTGTGTCTACAGCGCTTTTGTGCTGTGCAAACCCATGCGAAACATCCCAAATTTGCACTACAAAAACAAGCACAAGCAATAAATTGCTGTATAATACATGTTTTTTGCGCTCTTTATTTTTAAATAGTTTCGCGCAAAATAAGCATACACATAAAATCGCCAGATAATCTACAAGCCAAAACATGCGCCCACTTGCCCTGAAAATGCTACAAAATTCCACAATGTTTTGTGGCAATGGAACTGTCAATAATGTCTTATCGAATAATGTTACAACATTAGTAATTGCAAATATTGTCAGCGCAAAGCACGAAAACAACAATCCATAATATTGTTTAATTAGTTTTTTTAGTATATCACGTCTTTTAAAAGCAATTATTACAAAACCGATAAAAAACGCAATAAGTATGCCTATGCCCCAATAATTAAAGCCATCAATATTTCCGTTTGTTAAAGGCAAAGCAGAAATCACTCTTGAATAATTTGCGCTTACAGCTTGTGGGTTAAAAACAGAATTTAAGTTCATACTCCAAAAACCATAATCTAAATTAACACCGGCAGGTGCATTAAAAACCCCAATTACAAAGCCGAATGCGCATGTAATTGCTATACACCCCATTAAAAACAATAATGATTTTATAAACACATGCAATTTTTTTGCATCGAATGTAATTTCAAGCAACAAAGCAAAAAGCACAGCAAAAACAATTGGTAAAAAATAAGGATGTATACAAACAGCCAAAGCACATAAGCCATACCATGCAAAATTATATGGCTTATGATATTTTTTAGCATAAAAATACAAATACAACGCAAAAATAATAAGAAAATGCGAAGCTAAAGCACTGTGTCTAAAAGCCCTATCCGCCATGACAGGACTAATTACAAACAGCCCACTGCCAATGACGCAAGCGATATTTTGTGCAATTGTATCCTTTAAAAACAATGATAACAACAGACAAGAGCCGACACCCATTAAAACATAGCACAACAGCGCCCATATGCCGAAATATTGAAAAGTTTGTGGCAACAAAGCAGAAAACAATTTAAAAAAAACGCCTGCAATAGGTATTGAATCTGTGAAAGATAAAGTGGCACCCACACCGCTTGGATACTGCATTTCAATCGCTTGTCCAAGTGGAAATTGAAAGTCTGCATTCCTATAAAAAACCCAACCGGCATAATGTTGCATAATGTCATTATCTTTTGCGCTGTGATAAATCCATTCATCATTTTGTGGGTTTACCGCATTAAACCCAAACAACAAATAAAACAAAATAGTGCTTAAAAAAGCACTAGCAAAAATTAGTATTAATATTCGTTTTATTTGTGTATTTGTTTTTATCATTGTAAAACCTCTGAATTTAATATGCGCATAGCACCAATTCACATTGTGTTTGTTTTTGTTTTAAAATGCATATGGATTAATTTAGCTCGCTTAAGAAAGCAAAAAACATCAAATATATTCAATCAAATCTTATTCTCATTTTCTTTTCTCAGCATCTCAACTTCTTTTTGCAATTCAAAAATAGTTCTTTTTGAATTTCTTATTTGCTCTTGCATAGTGTGAATATTGAAAAATTCGGCCAGACTATATGCATGTTTACTATCTGAATTTATGAAAAACATGAATAAATTTCTAAGTGCCACCGCAATTAACGCAAAGCTTAAAACAACAGGCAAAAGCGTGTTTGTTTCAGCGCTGATGAAAAAACCTATAAATGAAATAATTATTAAAATCATGCTCCATTTTGCATAAGATTGTATTTTATTTTCTCTTTTTTCTAAAACGCTCAAGTAAGTTTTTTCGATATTTATCGCATTATATAATTGCACAACATCTTCATAACCATAAACCGACGAAAGCGATCCTATTCTTACGTTTTCTCTGACAAAAACAGTATTCACTCTCTCGTTTTTCGTTATAAATTCTCTAAAACCACCAAAGACAGAAAACATCAATGCACCTATCATTATTAACACAATGCCTTGAATTATCTTTATTGAATTATCCCTAAACTTTGTTTCTTCAAACACATATTCGCTTACGACAATGTCATCAACTTCTTCATTAGTGCTTAATTGTAATGTATTTTTAAACCATTCATAGTTTGTTACGTTATTATTTTCCTTTGCGATTAATTCAAGATATATGCTTTCGTTTCCCTCGGCTAAACTTTCCATTTTTTCAATGCTTTCAGGTTCTTTTACAATAAGCGTAATATATTTTTCATCGCTTGTTTTTATAGCGTAAACATTCATATCATCTTGAAATGTCGTTATTATCCCCAAAACGCCCGAATTGCTTGTTTCGTTTACTAAATAGGAATTTAGCTCGCCTTGCAAACAAAACCCCTCTTTTATTTGTCCTGTCCCAAAATCATTCACTTCGTCCGCACGGTTGATGTGCATTTCGGTATCCAGCGCTGAAAAAAACACAATTGCGCCAATTATAATTACAACAAACGATAATATAAAATTGAATGATATATGAATTGTCCTTTTCAAAAATCCACCTGCTTGCAATTAATTTAAGATTTCATCTATACAATTTAAAAACCGTTTTGTTTAGCACTTAAGCTATCAACAGTAATTTTGCCAATAGTAACTATATCAATTTGCTCTTTTGTAAAATCGTGTTTTTTTCCTGTATAATGATGCATTATCTGGTTTATTCCATTTAATTTTTCCTCATAACTTTGCAAAAATTGCACTTTCCCATAGGCGATTATACTTTTATATTTATATGTGCATTTCATTGCACTTTCTCCGGGTGATAATTCTTTTACGCTTTCAAATTCCAAACACACTTCATTATTTGCATTGATAAAATCTATTTTTTTACCCAGAGCCGCACAGTGAAAATAGAAAGTAAATGCACCATTATCATGCTCGTACCCAAAATTCAACGGCACGATATAAGGCACATTATCTTTACACATGCCTATGCGCATAACATCACTATTTTTTATTATTTCTAAAATCATTTCACTATCTGTAATTTCTCTTTCTTTTCTTCTCATGCTTTCTCCTTTAAACACCATCTAAAGCGTTTTTATTCTTTTATATATTTATTAAAATATTTCAAGCTCTTGCATTTTTTCTTTTAAAATTTCAAAATCTTTTTGCATAAGCGGTTTGTTATTAATATTTCTTAAAATTGCCGCAGGGTGTAAAATTGCTGTATAATATATGCCGTCAATCATTAAAAAATCGCCGTGCTGTTGCATTATTTTGTAATTTTTATCTATAAGCCTTTGTGCCGCAATTCTGCCAACACATACAATTATTAATGGCTTTATTAGTTCTATTTGCTGTTTTAAATATGCTGTGCAATGTTTCCACTCTGCCGGTTTTGGGTCTCTGTTTTCAGGCGGACGACATTTAACTATATTTGTAATATAAATATCTTTTTGACGGTCGATATCCGTTTTTTCGAAAAATTCATCAAGTAATTTTCCGCCTCTGCCCACAAATGGCTTTGCGCTTTCGTCCTCGTTTGCACCGGGCGCTTCGCCTACAAACATAATTTTCGCACTTGTGTTCCCCTCACCAAAAACAACGTTTTTACGTGTTTTTGCAAGTTCACACTTCGAGCAATTTAAGCAAATTTGCCTCAATTCGACAATATCCATTTTGTCTCCAAATTTATTATAAATTTATTCTAAAAATTATTATACCATAAAACTTCACATGTTAACAAATAAAACATTTATTTTATATAAATTGTTAAAATTTGCAAAAATACAGTATTTGGTATTGAAGTTTTTTAGCATACTTGTTACAATATTAATTAAAGGACGGTGTAAATAATAAATGAGCATTTTAGTAGAAACTTCCGCACGTCATGTGCATATTAGCGAGGCAGATTTACAAGTTTTATTTGGAGAAAACTATAAACTTACCCCAAAGAAAGATTTATCACAACCCGGTCAATACGCATGTCAGGAGAGGGTCACCGTTGTGGGCCCAAAACGCGAGCTTGCTGGCGTATCCATACTTGGTCCGACAAGGCCTGCCACACAAGTTGAAATTAGCTTGACAGACGCAAGAAGCATTGGGCTTGCAGCCCCTGTGCGTGAAAGCGGAGACATTGCCGGCTCTCCCGGTTGCACCTTGATTGGGCCTGTTGGACAAATTGACATTGCCGAGGGTGTAATTGTTGCAAAACGTCACATACATTTAACACCAAAAGACGCAGACGAACTTGGTGTAAGCGACAAAGAAATTGTTGGTGTTTCGTTTAAAACCGAGGGACGCAGTGCAATTTTAGGCGATGTAGTTGTGCGTGTAAGCGAAAGTTTTGCCGCCGCAATGCACATAGACACAGACGAAAGCAATGCCGTAGGCTGCCCCACATGTGGTGAAATTGTAAAATAGTTTCAATTTAAAACTAGCAGAGGAAATTCCTCTGCTAGTTTTTTATGATACAATTTAATTATATTAACCACAGCCGTACCAAACATGTCCTTCTGAAGAGATACGACGAAGAATTGCAATTACAAAATGTGCTTAAAAAAACGGATTTCTATGACTCTCCAAGCGCCGCCTTACGGCTCTTGCTCGTTTGCATTGCACTGCGGTGCATATCGCGTTGCCTCGAAGTGACAGACATGGTAATTGTAGATTATTTATATTAAAAAGCAGGTGATCAAAAATGGAATTTATAAATGCATATAAAAGATTAGACAACCTATGTAAAGATATTTTTACGGCTGAAAAAGGTGTTACTACTTACATAGAAGAAATGGAGAAAATTTCATCAGGTAAATTTGAAGTTAAAAATTGGGATAATGCTTACAAAAAATTAAAACATTATCGTTATATAAGAAACAAAATTGTTCATGATAATGATGCAACTGAAGATAATATGTGTGATTATTTAGATATAGAATGGCTAGAACAATTTTATAGTAAAATTTTAAACAGGTCTGATCCACTGGCTGTTTATGAAGCAATTTTGCGTGAACAAAACAGCAAACCAAAACAAAAACCAAGCATAACAGCAATCGAAGATCAAAATAAATATAGCTTTAATGGATTGATATTATTAATTTCATTGGCTGTTATCGCTATTGCAAGCATTATGTTTTTATATCTTAGGTAAAAAAGAGGAATAACGAGGAGCCATGGAGCTGGGTGCGCGATGACTTTTATTAATTTACAAAAAAAGTCGTCGCAAACTAAGCGTAGTTTGCGACAATGTGGTGGGAGTGTTGTTATAGGAATCACTTGAAAATGGAGATGCATAAAAAAAGACACCGAGCTTTACTCGGTGTCAATTGGGTGCAGCGTCACGCTGCTGGTGGAGCTTGTGCGACCAACGTAGAACACTTTTCGTTATTCGTCGCACCACTC
>CAYJGV010000071.1:0-11089 GCA_964369715.1 uncultured Bacteroides sp.
CCTGATAATGTCAATAATTTATCATTTTCTGTAATATGCGAATTGCTAAAAACAAATTCGTTTCTATCATTCACTTCATTTAAAAACGCATCAAACCCTTGGCTACTAGGGTTTGGGTCAATATAATAAAAACTCAAATCTGTATAAAACACCGCAAATATCTCAAATATTAAAGTCTCTTCTTCTGTTGTTAAATATATATATGGGTTGCTTTGCAAAAATTCAATTTCTTTATATTTAAAAAGCTGTGAAAACTTTTCTGCAGAAGGGTCTTCTTCTAAATCCGTGTGTCCATATATAACAGTATTTTGCACTAAATCTTCGCCTATTGCAATGCTTGAAAAATAATCGGCATAATAACAGCCCCACACGCTTTCGTTTTTATTTTCATCACGACGCAAATAAAACTCGTTGTCTGTTGTTTGCATAATCACATTGTTAATATTTGTATTCCCTACTTTTAACCATGCCACTGCGTCATCGTTTGCTGCTTTCGCCTGTAATAATAAGTTTAATTCCTCGCTAGTATTATTTGTTTCATCAATTGTTGAATTTTCCGGCACATTTTGTGACAATTCACTGTTAACTATCTCAGGATTTGAATCGATAATATTATCGTTATTTTTATTAATAGCAATAAAAATCAAGATAATTATACCAATTGACAAAAGTGCCACACAAAATATAAGTATGCCTAATATTTTTCTTTGTAAAGATAAATGCTCCCCGGTTTTTTTCATTTATAATCTCCTAGAATTATGCTAAAATAGCTATTTTGCCTATTTATCATACAATTATTAATTAACATTAATCGTTTCATAACTTTACAAAAAACATCATAATTTTATGTTTTTCTAACAAAACAAAGACAAATCAATTATCCCATTACTAAAGATAGTTAAATTTGTCTTTGTTTTATATAATGCTAACTCATAAATATATTATTTTCAACCCATGAAATTTGTCGAACCAAGTATATTATTTTACATCTTCACTATAACCCGTTTGTGGGTTTTCATGGCCGCCAACAAATAATCTTACAACGCCTTGCGAGCCGTCGTTGGTAATAACACTTATTGTATGCATACCGTTTGATAAGCTATTTGTAAATGAAGGCTTTAATGTTAAAATTACACTGCTGAATTTAATTTCTGCAACACTTTCCACCGGCGTGGATACACCGTCTACCCATATTCCTGCAAATTGCGATTCGCTGATTGTTGCAAAAGTAATAACAGGACTATCTCCCCTATTTATATATAATATGCCTGTGCCTAGTTCTGATGGCAAATGCATAGTTTGTATTTGAGTTTGAGTTTGAGTTTGTGTTTGTGTTGGTGTTGGTGTTGGTGCTATTTCCCACTTAGCATATAGCATGCCGCCTTGCCTTATACCCGAAGAAAAATCCACCTTATTTGTAAATGTAGCATCGTAATACCAACCATCAAACGTCTCACCTGATTTTGTAGTTTGTGGCTCTGAAACTACAGCTCCAAGCTCTACTTCTATAGGCGCAACAGCAGAACCGCCATTGCTTTCAAATGTGTATCGCAACGTAATTGTTGGCGATTGTGTAACTTTACTCGATACGCTATATAGTGTTGGTAATGAATCTCCACTGCCAATATCCCAAACATCGGTATCCCAACCGGCAAATGCCGTTGCTTTCCAATTAGGGTCGGTAAAATCAAATGATGCCCCTGATTGTGAAGCGGCACCGGCCGGTGTTGCAATTTGTGTGCCATTAACAAGCATGTCACTTCTTGTATAATTATTCGCAAAAACAGTATAACTTGAAGTAGCGGATTCAGGTTGAGCATAACCTAGTGGGTAAACAGTGTTTGCATCAAAAACCACACTTGAAGATTCAGGTGCAATTTCAAGCCCAAATGAAAGTGCATTTTTTATAGTGCCAAAAACCATTTTCGCTATTCCATTTATATATTCTACTGCACCCGCCACAGGCTCTGCAATAATTAGTTTACCTGTATTATAAACATTTAAAATTTGTATGTCATCAAAATTCCTGTTAGTATCATAAAGCTCATTGCCGGCAGATCCGGCAATGCCACCTACATCTTTCGAACCCTTTATTGCTCCGGTGTTGTAGCAATTTTCCAACGTAACACTTGTATTCCAATCCGGTGTAAGATAGCCTACAATACCACCAACATCTTCTGTGCCGGTAACTGTAGCATTATTAACACAATTTTCGATTAATGCTATGTTAACATGTTCAAATTCGTAAAAATACCCTATAATGCCACCAACATATTCTTTGCCGGTTACAGAGGAAGCTTCATCCGTAGCACAATTCCTGATAATTATATCATATGAAAAACTTGTTTGCCCCACTATACCGCCGACATAACTTCCATCAGCGCTTACAGGAGTATTAGTTATAGTGCATCCATTTAATACCATACCTGTCGTTGAGCCAGCAGGGTTCCAATATTTACCAACCAAACCACCTACATACTCTTTCCCACTTACTTCAGAATTTTTAACATGACAATTTTCAATTGAGGTTGCAACCGCTTCACCAATTAAAGCCCCTACATAATTATCATCTCCCGAAACTGTCACATTATCTAATGTTAAATTTTTTATTGTAGCGGACTCAGTGCTCCCAAATAAACCTGCCGGAACCTTGTTACCGGTACGTACTTCTTGGGTAATATAAAAATTAGAAATTGTGTTATTTTTGCCATCAAATGTGCCCTTAAACGCCTTATCTGTTGTATTAGGAATAGTTGCTCCATCCATGTTAATACTATTTACCAATATAACAGTATCACCCTCATATGTGTCTCCTGCTGCAATGCTTTCAAGAAAAGCATTAAGTTCCGCAACATTATAAATTTCTGTACTTTCCGCAAATGCCGATGTTGAAAACAGTGCCGAAAACAGCATTGTTAAACAAAATACAACTAAACCCCTCTTAATTTTTTTCATAAAATATCATCCTTTCAATATATAATTTCTATATGTAAAATGCTAAATACATAATAACAATTTAATATTATTTTTAATGTATAATCATATAAACTATATTATCTTCAAAATATATAAATTCGTGTGAAAACTCGGTGTAATCAATAGTGGTACCGCTGTGATATGCCAGTGTAAAATCCTTATCGCAATAATAATTTGCCGCATGTAATATAGCCCATCGTGCGCCTAGTTTTTTCTCTGTTAGCGAGCCTATATGCAGTATATTGTCTGCTGTCGCCTGTTGGTATTGCTCATAAATAGGGCAAAAAACTTCTACTGTTATGCCTGTTTCTGCCTCATATTTTTCTACTTTATCGTTTAATATTCCGCCTATTGTGTGCTCTACCTTATTTGAAGAAATATGTTCGGTTATATTACGCATTAAAAACATGCTATTTAGTATAAAAATCGAAATTATTAATACATACAATATGATTTTTAGCTTATTTTCATTTTTGCCTTTGTAAATATTAATGTAAGCATAAAGTATTACAAGAGATGCACCTATAAACATTGATATAGGGCTATTAACTCGTGGTGCCGGGCCGGAATCCAGCATAAACATCGGCAACATGCAGCAAATTAATATTGATAGAGTAAACAAAACATATTGCAAAGTTATATGCTTTTTTTGCTTTATAAGCATAAGTATTACAATCGTTATTAAAAATATAATTGTGTTCAAATGGTGTGGCAACATATTTATGTTTTCCACCCACAAATTATATGTGAATACAATAACAGAAGCAAAAATATACAAAACATCATCAGAAGAAGTCGCGCTCAATGTTCGGTCGTGGGTGTTATCAAAAATAGCTGTTCCTAATTCTACTAAGGCAAGAGAAATGCCCACTATAACAATTGCTATAAGCAAAAGTTTTGCTATATCAATAAAAAATGCTTTTTTAGTAATTTTTTCATCACTTGAATTTGTAATCCCACGCACTATATATATTAGCAAAACATAAATTGGGAAAATATTAATTAAACCTTGATAACAAATTGTTGCTATAAGAATTAACGCAAACACTTTTTTATATTTATGCTTTGTTTCAAACGCATAAATTTTAACAGCTAATGTTATTAAAAAAAGCCCAAGGCACATTACTGCAGATTCGGGAAAAAGCTGATATTCTAGCGAAAATTGGTTTAAAACAAGCAAAAATGACATTGCACAAACAAGTGCAGTATTAAAAACATCTTTTGGCTTTAAAAGCTTTATTAGCACATCGCTTATTACACAAATTGAAAGCGATACAAAAATTAAGGCAAAAAAATTCATGCCCACAATGTAAACCTCAAGAGGTAAATTTAATAGCCCTGCAGCATAGCACACAAGTGAAGAAATAATTCGGCCGTCTAGTAAAAAATACTCCTGCGGATATTGCATATAACCTAAATCCCACAACACATAAGTGTCGGACGAAAAATGCATTTGTAAAAAATTTTGACAAAATAAAAATGCTAATGAAATTATTATCGCATAGCGTATTTTGTTTTCTTTTTTTATTTCTATAAGCTTTTTCATGAATCTCCTGTTTGACAATTTTTTCTGATATAATATGATTTTAATATTTTCAACAATGCATAATGCAAAAACAATAGAGATTGCGATAAAATTAATATATCTTAACAGCTATTTATTTACGTACAAACGTAACAAAAATAATTTGAATAGCAAATTTCACATACATATTTTATTATACTATAAATATATAAAATAACAACTGTCCGAAAGTATAGTTTTTGTAGATATTTTTCTATATACCTGTTTTATTGCATGATACCCAGCTTAAAATTATTGTTACATTCCGCTTATTTATATCCTCGCAGGGACGATTTTATTATCGGTGACACCAATTTTAACCTACACAATATTTTATAATCACATTGTGTGAATGAATCTACAATTTAAATTAATATTGTTTAAATTACAAAAAATCCACTGCAAAAATTTGCAGTGGATTTACAATAAGTTTATTTATATTTTGATACGCGTTTTACAGCGGACTCTCTCTTACAGCTTGATATAGCTACACTTGCGCATTTGTATAAGTGCATACTGTATTCAATTTTGCAATAAAACAGTTGTTAATGGTAAACCATACCGCCATCAATTACAAGTGTCTGTCCTGTCATAATTGCAGAATCAGGCCCTGCGAGGAATGATACAGCTGCGGCAACTTCGTCCGGCTTAGAAAGCCTGCCTTGCGCCATGCCTTTAACAAACTCTTGCACACCCCATTCATCCGGTTTGCCGTTTGCACGTGCATTTTTGTGTGCAACGTCAAGCATCATTGTTGTTTCAACAATGCCAGGTGCAAATGCATTTACATTTATACCAAATGGTGCTAAATCTTTTGCAAACGATTGTGTTAAACCCCTAACAGCAAATTTACTTGCACCGTAAAGCGACGCCCCACCATTCGCTTGTATTCCAACCCTTGAAGAAGCATTGATAATTCTGCCACCATGGCCAAGCTCTTTCATTTTCATGCTTGCGGCTTGCATTCCCCAAAGAGTACCCCCAACATTTATATTAAACATAAATTCATATTGCTCTTTTGTTATTTCATCTATTGGAGACGGCCCTGCAACACCTGCATTGTTTACTATTACGTTGAAATCTCCAAGTTGCTTTGCTGCTTCGTCAACTGCGGCAAATATTTCATCTCTATTTGCTACATTTGCTTTTAATGCAATTGCTATGCCGCCACAAGCATTTATTTCATCAGCTACTTTTTTGGCGCTTTCAAGGTTTAAATCAGCAACAGCCACAGCAAAGCCATCTTTGCTAAGCCTTTTACAAATAGCCTCGCCAATTCCTTGTCCACCACCTGTAACAAATGCCACTTTTTTTTGTTCCATAATTTTCTCCTTAGTAAATTAACAAATTAATTAATGCAACAAGCAATTTTAAATTTGCCTGTTGCATTAATTTGTATTTCACCGGTTATTATTGATATTATTTAAGATTTTTCTTCATAAATAGCTCTACCATATAAAGAGTTATAATCTTCAAACATACCTGCATTGTTCATTGGCAAATATGGTGCATCTTCTGCTTCAATTGCCCAATCATCGCCCAATTTGTTCATAATGTCTTTTAAACGTTTTCTGCAACTTAAAACAGTTCTTAAGTAAATAAAATTATCCACACAATTATAAAGCTCTTTTGGGTCTTTGGTTAAATCGTATAATTGGAACGGCACGCCTCTTTTTTCTACATATAGCCATTCTTTTGTTCTAAATCCACGCTCTTGGAAAGGCTGATAATCAGCAGGGTTAAGCTCCTCTGTCAATTCACGCTCATATTTTCTTATCAATTGATAATATGCGTAATCGTCTAAAGAGTCGTCCTCTCCTGTTTCGGCTATTTTAAGCAAACTTTTACCGGGCATATATTCAGGAATTTTTGCCCCGCATGCCTCTAATATAGTAGGAACAATTGAAATTGTTGGGTCTACAATTGCATCAATGCGTTTGCCTTTTGGAGAAAGCTTTGGATATTGAATAATATAAGGAACATGTGAAGATGTGCTAAATGCTATATTTTTCTCTCTAAAACCTCTTTCGTGGCACATGTCACCGTGGTCACTTACAAAAATAAACATTGTGTTATCTTTAAGATTTTTTTCCTCTAAATACTTATTTATTCTTGCAATTTGATCATCCACACAAGTTACAAGCCCATAATAATAAGCTTTATATTGCTTTGCGGTTTCCACAAGCCAATCAGGTGTAATATTTTGCAATACAATATCGTCCTTATTATACATATGTTTATAATGCTCAGGCGCCATATCAACAGGGTGGTGCGGCAAACCATAACAAAGCATACCCATAAAAGGCACATCATCATTTGTTGCATCACTTATAAAGTCTAGCAATTGGTCTGTTTGATATTCAGGCTCGAATTTGTCTGATTTATAAGGCTGTTCGTTTTCACCATTATAGTAAACACTATCTATATAATGATGGCCTCTGCCATAGCCTTTAAATACATCAAAACCTAATTGTAGTTCTTTTTCAACAGGTTGAAATTTGCCGGCACCGTTTAAATGCCATTTTCCAAACCATGCTGTTCTATATCCCTCTTTTTTCACCATTTCAGGCAAATAATCTTGCCCTAGCGGAATTGGAATATGATTGCAAACAACTACCCGGTGCATTAATTAATATAGCTGAAATTGAACCGCCAAATTGAGCACCACAATAAGCACCCAAAAGCATAAAAATGCCGGCAAAAGAACTTAAACCAAATGTGAACGGCAATAAAACCGTCAAAGCAAGCAATATGCCAAGACCGGGTAATGCCCCAATAATAATGCCTACTACAAGCCCAAACACCATCATAAGAAGATTAATTGGATCTGCAATATTTAAAAGCACAGTAATTATATCCATTTTTTCTCCTTATCACAGCATTATAGATAATGCAAATCTAAATATTAAGAACATTACAACCGCAACAGATTCTGCAATAACGTAATGTTTCCAGTTTTTGTCTTTTAAAACCCAAAGTACAATTGGCAAAATAATTAAAGATGCAATTAAAAAACCAACCCCCTATCGTTAGTTTTTTAATCTATTTTTTGTACGTTGGTGGAGGTTAATATTTTTATACGCAGCTATCGACAAACAAAGACTTTGCAAAAAACCAAACCTTCATTTTGTCATAACCCTACTTTCAGTGCATGATATTAAAGCATATTTTATTATAAATACGCTTTAATATCACTCGCTATTCATTTAATAAGCTTAGCATAATTACATTATACTTTTTCCATTTGCATTATCAAAATCCTATCCATTATATCTGCGGAGTCCCTATGTTCCACGGAGTGTCCCACTCGGGTGTTTGCTTATACATTTCTGTCATTATAAACTCATATGCTCTAAGTTTATGCGCCTCATATTTATTGTCGTCCCACAAATTTTTCACTTCAAGCGGGTCTTTCATTAAATCGTAAATTTCGCCGTATTCTCTGCTGATGTAGTGCACAACTTTCACATTGTCTATTACACAGCCCTTTATTGCACCGGCTTCCATATAAATGCCATCGCGTACTTTTTTTGTTTTTTGCTCGTCCCAATATGGTGCATAAGAGTAACTCTGCATTTCTTTTGGCATCGGCGATTTTGCAATTTCTAAACACGTTGCAGCAATGTCTATATTTAGCACATTATCGTCTGTTATATATCCCTTGAAATCTTTTATAGGGGGTTTTACAAAAAGTGGTACACGCATAAGGCTATCAGATAAGCATTGCAGTTTTTCAACCATTCCGTAGTCACCCATAAAGTCTCCGTGGTCAGATGTAAATATAATCATCGTGTTATCGTACAAATTCATCTCTTTTAATTGCGCAATAACTTCACCTATTTTTTCATCAATTAGGCTCATATTTGCATAGTAAGATTTTTTTGTTTTAATATAGTCCTCTTTTGTAAAATCTTTTAAATATATATGCGCATAGCCGTCCATTTTTTTAAAATGCGACGGTTTATCATTCAAATCTTCAAAGCACGTTGTCGGCATCGAAAGTTCTTTCTCATCGTAAAGTGCTTCAAAATCAGTTCCAACACCGTCATACGGGTGGTGCGGCCCTGAAAACGACAGCGTAAAAAACCACGGCTGTTCAATATTCGGTGCACAATCATTCACCCATTTTTTTCCAAGCTCACCAATGTAGCTGTCTATATGGTGTTTTGTATCTGCTTTCCACGTTGCACCGCTGATAAATCCATCTTCACTCACACTTTGTGGGTCAATATTGTTTTCTCTCAAATAATTTATATATCCCCCCAAGTCTTTTTCATCGGCAAAAGTGCCATGTCCATCTATAATGTCCTCATAGTCATAACCCTTTTCAATTTCACTGCCAGCAAAGTGTTGTTTGCCTATTACTGCTGTGTAATATCCTGCCTCTTTTAGCATGCTCATAAAGGTTTTTTCGCTTTTTGGCAATTTTGTTATAAACATAGGGCATTTACATTGCGAGGGATATTTGCCCGTAAATATAGCCGCACGCGATGGCACACACGACGGATTTACACAGCGCGCATTTGTAAAATGCACGCTGTGTTTAATAAGTTCGTCAAGGTGCGGTGTTTTTATCTCGCTGTTAACACACGATAGTGCGTCAAATCGCTGTTGATCTGTCATTAAAAATAAAATATTTGGTCTTGTGTTCATTTTCATTATTTCACCTTTCTCAATTCGCTTTAAGCAAGCTTATAAACAATATTAGTTTTTTTGCATGTTTAAAACAAAAACGGACGGCGCATTGCCGCCCGTTTTTTGGACTATTTCATATTAAAATTGTGCTCAAATATCACCATCTTATTGTTTTAAAATAGTGTGAGAATTCTCACCTTAATTTTCCACACAAAACATAAAATTGTTTGTATTATTTGCACACGGCGACTACGCTTTCGGGAACCACACACTCATGTCGCTCTCGTCCCTGTTCGCCCATGTATAGTATGGTATCATATTTAGAGTCGCCTTTTCTTCCTCGTTTACAAGCTCGTAGTAAAGGCTGTCTTGCTGTTTTCTAACAAGTGCGGGCACTTCTAGCTTCACAACACCATTCAGCAATGTTTCATCAAATTTTTCTGTTACCTCGCCTTTTGTATCGATGTAATAGTCATCAAGTTTTTCTGCGTTATCACAGCCCTCTGCACAGTAGATAACGGGCCCACGCTTAACGCAAACCATGCCCCTGTCTTGCTCTACATTTGCATTAGCTTGCATGAAAACAGGTTTCATAGGTAGTTTTAAATTTATTTCATCACCTGTGTTTACTGTAATTTGTGCATACTCGCCGCTTTTTACACCATTGCCGTTTACACTGGCATTTTTGCACCACGATGGTATTCTTATTTTAACGCACGCATTTTCAGCATTTTCTACTTTGATATTTACGCTGTCTTCCCACGGGTAGTTTGTGCTCATTGATAGCTTTGCATTTTTGCCGTCATAATCGCAATTTGCAAACATATTCACATATATTTCACTGCTGCTGTCACTCTCGCCGTAAATCCATCTGCCAATGCCTGCCATTGTGCGGAAAAGTTGCGGTGGGCAACACCAACACGTAAATGTGTGCCATCTTCTTGTCGCCTTATGGGCATATTGCACGTTTAAATCATTAGGCTCATCAACAATGTAAGGTATTTGCACGTCTTTTCTGTATGCAAGTGGGTTTGAGTAAAAATACCTTGTAAGGCTTAAGTTAGATCCTGAAATGCCTGCATTATATAAAATTTGTTCCGCCCAATCGCCATATCTTGTGTCGCCTGTAACTGCAAGCATTCTCATCATCCACATAGCGCCGCCAATGTTTGCGCAAGATTCATTATAAGCAATTTTATTAGGCAAAACATACTCTGTGCCGTGGGATTCAAATGTCACGTTTCCACGCTCGGAATGGCCGATAAAATCCGGGCAAACGCCACCTGTTATATAAATGCGTTTTTGCGTTAAATCGTTATATAATCTAGTAAGTGCATTCATTAAAGCATCTTCACCTGTAAGAGCATACACATCGGTTGCACCGGCATAAAGGTATGTTGAAGTAACCGCGTGCCCCACTGTCATTGTCTCGTCTCTCAGCGGTGTTTTGTCTTGGTTTTGGTCTGTGCCACCGGGCTGTGAGCCACGCATATTTACAAAAACTTCTGCAAGTTTTATGTATTTGTCGTTGCCTGTCTGTTGCCCAAGTTCGCAAAGGCCCATTATTTGGCTTGGGTTAAAGCCAAAGTGTGCAAGCTCTTTTGGGTAAGTGCTGAAAACGTCCCACAAATAATCTGCAAGTTTTACGGCGCAGTTTATCATTCTCTCGTCACGTGTTATGCGCACATGCGCTACCGCAAAAGTGAAAAAATGCCCCATGTTGTACAGCTCGTGATTCATGTAATCAACCCAGCGCTCACGCTCTGTGCATGTAATTTGCGTACTTAAATAGCCGTCGCTCTCCTGTGCGCCCTCTATCCATGGCACGTAGGTGTTAATAATTTCAAGCACTTTTTCGTCGCCTGTGTTTTGGTACACATAAAGGCAACCCTCTAAAAATTTGTAGCAATCGCC
>CAYJGV010000072.1:0-10979 GCA_964369715.1 uncultured Bacteroides sp.
TCCTGTCATTCCGAGCGTATGCGAGGAATCCGTTCCCCTAGGCGAGAAAACCGCCCACCCTAGACAATCCGTTCCCCTATCTACTTTTAAAATTCCAAGACATATTTATTAAAAAGCGAGGTTTTTCTATGGCTAAAAATGAAGGACAAAAATTAAAATTAATATATTTACTGGATATTTTAAAGCATGAGACAGATGACGAGTATGGAATAACCATGGGTGAGATAATTGAAAAATTGCAAAAACACGGCGTGAAAGCTGAGCGCAAAAGCATATACAACGATTTGCAAACTCTTGAAGATTACGGTGCCGACATCATGCGCACAAGAGACAGCACAACTCGCTATTCTCTCGCATCAAGAGAGTTTGAATTGCCCGAACTTAAATTGCTTGTTGATGCCGTGCAAAGCAGTAAATTTTTATCTGTTAAAAAAAGCCGAGAGCTTATATCGAAGCTGGAAAACCTTACAAGCAAGCGCCATGCGGCACTTTTGCACAGGCAAGTTTATGTTACAAACAGGGTTAAAAGCATGAACGAAAGCCTTTATTATAATATAGATGCTATTCACAGTGCAATTGCCGAAAATAAACAGATTGAATTTAAATATTTTAACTGGGATGTAAACAAGCAAAAAGAGCTTAAATATAATGGTAAGACGTACAAAACTTCACCATATGCCCTTGTTTGGGACAACGCCATGTACTACCTTGTTGCGTTCGATGAACAGCTGAACGCCATGCGCCACTATAGGGTGGACAAAATGCAAAACATCACCTCGTCTAAGGATAACCGCCTTGGCAAACAAGCCGCAGATAATTTAGACATGGCGGTTTACACACAGGCAACTTTTGGCATGTTTAGCGGAAATCCCGACAAAATAGAGCTTGAATTTAAAGATTATTTAGCCGGTGCAGTAATAGACCGCTTTGGCAATAGCATTACAATTATTCCTACACAAAACGGTGTTTTCAGGGTTCATGTAAGCGCTGTTATAAGCCCACAATTCTTTGGCTTTTTATCGGGTTTCGGTGCAGATGTAAAAATAATTGCACCAAAAAAAGCAGTGCGCCAATACAAGTCACACTGCGAAGAAATATTGCGTTGTTACGATGTTTAATATTACTTAAATTTATATTTTGATAGAATAGTTAAATTTACAATTATTGTTTTTTTACATCAATATAAAAGTTAAACCTAAATAAAGTAAAACCTAAACATTATTTTTATAAAACTAACAAAAACTATCTCTCGATTATATTCAAAATAGCTTCTTCTATTTTTTTAAGCTCTTTATTCGAATAATTTTTGCTATTTTGAACATATTTTTCAAGTTTATTTAATGCATTTTCCAAATTGCGGTGTGCTTCGCTTTGGGCCCTGTGCCCTTGCGTAGGTGCGCCGCTTTGTTTTGCCTTTTTATTGTCTGCATCACTTGCAAAATTTGGCTTTTTAATAAGCTGCCTTGCGCCAAATTCAACTTGCTTATCCGCAATTAAGTCCCATGCATCGCCGTTAAACGGCACAAAAGTTTGATAGCCAAGCTCACTTTCAAGGCGGCCTGCCAATGTTAACGCCGAGCCTTCCTCGCCGTGGTTTACAAAAAACCTTGTGGGCGAGTTTTGTTTAAACTCTTTTGCCCAGCGCATAAGCCCCTCGTCGTCTGCGTGGCCGCTTACACCCTTTAAATTTGTTATTCTTGCGCTTATTTCAATCGACTCTCCAAAAAGCTTAACACTGCTTGCGCCATCTAAAAGCTTGCGCCCAAGCGTGCCTGCCGCTTGATACCCCACAAAAAGCACAGTGCTATCCTCCCGCCATAAATTGTGTTTTAAATGGTGTCGAATTCGCCCTGCCTCGCACATACCGCTAGCACTTATAATTACCTTCGGCCTTTTGTCAAAATTAATCGCCTTTGAATCCTCCACAGTAACGCTGCGGTTAAGTTGGCCGAAATCAAGCGGGTTTACCCCACGCTTAAGCATGGCGCTTGTGTCATCGTCACAATATGCGCTCACGTTTTCTTTAAAAATAACTGTCGCTTCGCTTGCAAGTGGGCTGTCGACATAAACAGGGAAATTATCATGACCCTTTATGCGTTTTTGCTCGATAACTTCACGCAGAATATACAAAAACTCTTGAGTTCTTCCAACCGCAAAAGCCGGTATAACAACGTTTCCGCCCCTGTCGAAGGTCTCTTGCAAAATACTTGCAAATTCCGATACAAAATCGGGTGTCTCGCCATGGGTTCTGTCGCCATAAGTGCTTTCTATAATGACAAAATCTGCTGTATCTATATAATTTGGGTCTTTTAAAATAGGGCGGTTTAAATTGCCGATGTCTCCTGAAAAAACAAGTTTTTTTGTAATTTCTCCCTCGGTTGCAAACACTTCTATGCTTGCGCTTCCAAGCAGATGTCCTGCGTCCACAAAACGTGCTTTTATGCCTTGTAATGGTTCAAACATTTCGCCATATCGAACATATTTCAATAATTTTATCGCTTTTTCCGCATGTTTCATTGTGTAAAGCGGCTCTATTAAATCTCTGCCGGCACGTAAATTTTTTCTGTTTTTCCACTCGGCTTCACTCTCTTGTATATGTGCCGAATCTTTAAGTAAAATGCCGCATAAATCTGCGGTGGCATCTGTGCACCATATGTCGCCCTCAAAACCATTTTTCACAAGCCAAGGCAACATTCCCGCATGGTCGGTGTGAGCATGTGTAAGCAAAACCAACACAATTTCATTTGCCGAAACAGGCATTTCTTCGTTTACATAAACATCTATGCCTTGTTCCATTCCGCAATCAACTAAAACATATTTGCCATTTACACACAGTAAATTTAACGAGCCGGTAACTTCCCTTGCAGCACCTAAAAATTCTAATGTCATAATAAACTCCTTTAGCTTTATTTTCATTGTGTGATGATTTTTGCTTTTCATCAAATGAATACTTTTTATAAAATCCGATAATAAATTCTATATAATTTTAAAATAATTCTCATCTTTTAATAATATATATTTTATAAATTTATCTCGCAGCTTTAATCCAAATACCCATAAGGTAAAATATCGCTCACCTCGACAATGCCATCACGCATAAAATGTGCTGTGTTGCACTGCACAACATATCCGCAACCGCTGTCAGCCATCCAATGTTCGGCAGGATACCTTGGCATAGCCCTTTGTGCAAGCATGCTCATAATTACACCGCCATGTGTCACACATGCAGCCTCCTCTATGCCGTTTTTCATCATATGTTCGAAAATTTTCATCAATATATCAGAGCATCTTTCGTGGAACATCTTACTGCTTTCACCGCCCACAGGGGTGTATGGTGTTGATGGGTCAATCCACTTTTTAAAGTTTTCGTCATCTATTAAACTTTTTATGTTTCGCTTTTCAAATTCGCCAAAATTATTTTCACGAAGCTCCTCTAAAACAATTTTGTCCTCTGCGCTTTCAAATAAAATTTCCGCACTTTCTATAGCCCTTAACATCGGGCTTGAAAAAACAATTTTTACCTTGGGATAAAAAAAGTTTTCTTTAAGCTCGTTAAGGTTTTTTATCCCGTTTTCGCTGAGCGGTTCATCTGTTTTGCCGCCTATGTAAAGCCCTTGCTCGTTGCCTAAAGTTATGCCGTGTCTTATAAGATAAAGCCTGTAATTTTTCATTTATATACCTCAAATTTACATTTTTTAAAAAATTTAAAAAAATTTTTTTATTCTTTTTTTATATTAATAATACTATATTTAGGTATGAATTACAATACAAAGTGTATATATAGCTAGACATAGGAAAAACCGCTTAAAAATCTACATTTTGGCACAATTTTAAGACTTTACAAATTGTTTTTTATATTATATAATTTACTTTAAGTAAACGTACAAGCGGGTTTTTAAGGGGTTATTTTATAATGATAAACGATTTTAATCGGATAATCACTCTTTTGCGAAAAGAGAAGGGTGTAACACAAAAACAAGCAGCAGAAGACTTGGAAGTTTCTCAAGCATTGCTGTCACATTACGAAAAGGGCATACGTGAGTGTGGGCTTAGCTTTGTTGTACGTGTTGCGGATTATTACAATGTATCGTGTGATTATCTGCTTGGCAGAAGCGCAGAAAGAAGCGGCCTTACAATGTCAGTGGAAGAAATACCAAACTCCGACGCAATTAAGGACGGCATATTCAAAGGCAGTGTTTTGCCAACATTCAACAAAAAAATTCTCGCAAACAGTTTAAATATTTTATATGATAAATTAAACAACAACCCCGACAAAGGGCTTGTTAATGAAATTTCGGTTTATTTAATGCTTTCCATTTACAAAATGTTTAGGCTTGTTTATCATTCAGAACCAAAAAACGCAAACAGTATGTTCAGCGTTAAAAAAGAAACCTATCAAGGATATTCCGACGCTGCAATGCGCATTGCAGAAGCAAATGTAAACGCCATTTTAGCAGGGGAAGACATTGGACACGGCAGGCCGCTTAAAAACAAAAGCGCCTTTAGAATTACAACAGAAAGCCTTGAAAAAGATTATCCACTTTATGCAAGCAGCTTTTTAAATTTAATCAAAACCAGCGAAACAAGAATTGAAAAATTCAAATAAAACAGAACAAAACATATTGTGAATTTAATTTACACTATTATTATAAATTATTAGGGGCAGATGCTCACATCATACCGCACAAAATTCGGGTTGATGTAGGCATCGCCCCTACATTTTTTGTTTTTATGTATAGTTAACCCGGTTTAAAAACTGCACAAAACAGTGTCGCTAAAATTTTATCTATCAAGGCGTCGGAATAAGGAACACCGCCATGATTTCTCTCGCTTTTAAATAATCTATAAGCTTTGTTCGCTCGTCTAAATTTTTGCATTTTAATTAGTACATATGTGCATTGTGCGCACAATCTTTGGGTACGCTTGGCAAGATAACTTCGTCTTGTGGCTTTAAATCGCACATGAACATCGCCATATCTAGGGCTCTTGTGCCGCTAGTGGTTAAAAGCACTTTTTGTGCATTAAATTTTTGTTCAAACCACGCATTGCATTTTTTGGTAAATTGCCCATCTCCACTTATTTTATTGGATTTTATCGCCTCTTCCATATAACGTCATTCTTTGCCGACATACGGAGGTATATTAAAATTAATCATCAGTGTTATCCTCTGTTTCTATTGTCAAGGCGTTTACTGCTGTAAAATCACACCCTTATTTGTCCATTTCCCTCTATGCAATATTTATAACTTGTAATTTCTTTTAATCCCATGGGGCCACGTGCACCCAATTTTTGTGTGGAAATTCCAATTTCACAACCAAGCCCAAATTCGCCGCCATCTGTAAACCTTGTTGATGCATTAACATAAACTGCGGCACTATCTACGCCTTTTGTAAACAACTTTGCACTATCGCTGTTTTCGCTTACGATGGCATCGCTGTGACCTGTGCCGTGCTCGTTTATGTGCTCAACAGCATTTTGTGTGCTGTCTACAATTTTCACCGCCAGAATATAATCTAAAAACTCTGTGTTAAAATCTTGTTCGCTCGCCGGTTTGCCTTTTATGTATTTTTGTGCTTTTTCGCAAAGCCTTAATTCAACGGCTAATTTTGCAAGTTCTTTTTCCATCGCCGGCAAAAATTTTTGCGCAATATTTTTGTGAACAAGGCATACCTCTGCTGAATTACACACAGAAGGTCTGCTTGTTTTTGCATTAGTTAAAATTCGAACAGCCTTTTGAATATCCGCATATTCATCAATATAAATATGGCAAATTCCCGTGCCTGTTTCGATGCAAGGCACTTTGGCGTTTTCTACACACGCTTTAATAAGCCCGGCGCCACCACGTGGGATAAGCAAATCTACAAGGCCACGTGCACGCATTAACTCGTTTGCACTCTCACGGCTTGTGTCTGTGATAAGCTGAATAAATTCTGGCGTAAAACCGCAAGATTTAATCGCTTCTTGCATTGAGGCAACAATAGCTTTGTTCGTGTTAATTGCCTCTTTACCACCGCGTAAAATGCACGCATTGCCACTTTTTAAACAAAGTGCGGCGGCGTCTGCCGTTACATTAGGGCGACTTTCGTAAATCATCGCAACAACGCCCATGGGCACCCTTATTTTTTTAATAAAAATGCCGTTTTTATGTTTAATTTGCTCCATCTCTTCGCCGATTGGGTCATCTAAATTTACAAGAGCGCTAACGCCGCTTGCCATGGCTTTAATGCGCTTTTCATCAAGGCGAAGCCTATCAAGCATAACTGCTGCTATTTTTTCTTTTGCAGTTTTTAAATCTATTGCATTAGCCGCTAAAATAGCATCGGTGCATTTAATCAAGTTTTTTGCCATAGCATTTAAAATTAGATTTTTTTCATCTGTCCCAAGTGCTCCGACAAGAGGTTTCACCCTTTTAGCTTCTAGTAAAATATCACGTGTTGTCATGATTTATCTCCTTTGCAACAAATAATGTACCCACGTTTTTACCCTCGATTACATCATAAAGGCATGTGGGGTCTTTACCGTTTGCTATTATAACATTAACGCCTTTTTCAGTGGCTTTTTTTGCGGCTTGCAATTTGGTTATCATGCCGCCTGTGCCAAATTTAGATTGTGTACCCTGTGCACTTTGCATTATTTCAGGGGTGATTTCATGCACTTTATCAATAAGTTTCGCATCTTTATTAACACGAGGGTCTGCACTGTAAAGCCCGTCTATATCTGTTAAAAGCACAAGTAAATTTGCATTTACACTTGTTGCTACAATGGCGCTTAATGTGTCGTTGTCTCCCACGCTAATCTCTTCTGTTGCAACAGTGTCATTTTCATTTATTATCGGTATTACGCCAAGTTCCAAAAGGCGGTTTAATGTGTTTTCGATATTAAATCGTCTTTCGCTTGAATGCAAATCCTCATTCGTAAGCAAAATTTGCGCAACAGTATGGTTATCTCTTGCGAATAAATTATCGTATTTTTGCATAAGCTCGCTTTGTCCAACGGCGGCGGCGGCTTGCTTTGTGGGCATATCTTCGGGGCGCTCTTTAAGCATCAATTTCCCCATACCCATGCCAACAGCGCCGGAGGACACAAGCAAAACTTCGTGTCCGGCATTTTTAATATCTGCCAATGTATGGCAAAGCGTTTCCACCAATCGCAAATTTGAAAGCCCTGTTTTATGAGTGAGTGTTGAAGTGCCCACTTTTACAACTATTCGCATAAAATCCCCATTTCATTTATCGAAAAACTTGCATGTTTTTAGGTTTTTTACAAGATTTTCGTCTATTTATATTTAATAAAAAATTGTGATAAAACACAAAAAATCTTCCATGCATTTCACAATTAAATAATGTATTATATTATATATACACTTATGCAAAGAAAATGTCAAGTGAAAGCGTAATAAAATAAGTTTATTTTATATAATTTTGTTGCATATTCCGATGCAATTTTTAAATAAAGCTTAAGGTAGATAAATAGCGTTGACAAATGGCACACTTTAGCAACAATTAGAACAATGTAATCGTGAGCGTATGTCAATCTAAATGTTAGCGAGCGATTGTGATTGTTCTTTGCCCGGGATTTTAGGGCACAGCGTTAGGGGTCCGGGGCAGTGCGCACCGCAGTGCTAGTGCCGTAAACCAACCACCGTAGGTGGCTCTTAGGTTTACGGCCAACCCCCGGCGGTTTTGCTTCTTTTCCCGCCGAAAAGAAGGGCTTCTCCTTGTGGGAAAGTTTGCGATAGATGCAACTGACTAAAAAGAACGGATTCCTCGCTTGCGCTCGGAATGACAAGGTCTCTTGAGATAAAAACAGCTTCTTCACCTACACCCAAAACAACGAGCCTACCTCACCTAAAACGTATAATCTGCTTCACAAATCCCAAACAAATTAAACCCACTAAACATCAGCTGAATATATGCTTGCAAGCACATGCTGTGCCCTTGCTTTAATTGACAAAACACAAAAAAACATGGTATACTCTAAACTAATAATAACAATAAATTTATAATATAAACGATAAATCAACAGCAGTCATTTGTGAGAAAGGGTATTATGAAAGCAGATTATCATTGCCATACACGCTGGTGTAACCATGCCGATGGAGAAATTGAAGATTATATTAAAGTGGCAATAAAAAGAAAAGTTAAAATTCTTGCAATAACCGAACATGTGCCACATAGAGACAATGCCGACCCAAGACGCATGAAATGGGAAGATTTTGAAATTTACAACAGTGAACTTGATGAACTAATTGAAAAATACAAAAAGAAAATCAAGATAATTAAAGGTTTTGAATGTGAATACTACCCCGATTTCATGCAAGACTATAAAAATTTCAGAGATAATTACAATTATGAAATTATGATATTAGGTCACCATACAAGCGCCGATAGAAAATATGAATTTTTTGATAGAAAAGGGCATGATGAAATCCTCATTTATTCAAAAGAAGTTTGCAAGGCTCTTAAAACAGGTTTTTTTACATTTTTGGCGCATATCGATGTACCTCTTTGCGGTTATTATTACGGCATTGACGATGTAGCAAAAAAAGCATTCGATGATATTTTTAAAGTATGTGAAGAAATGGATATTCCCGTTGAGTATAACGCAAACGGAGTGCGCTGTAATAGGGCTTATCCAAGCATAGAAGTCTTTAATTTTTCGAAAAAATACAAATTGCGATATATGGTTAACGGCGATGCACATTCGCCCGAGTATGTCTATGACGACAGTGTTGTAAACAGTAAAAAGATGCTTATCAAGCAAGGTTTTAATGTCATTGATACATTGTAAAATTTAATTTTGTAAAAATATATTTGGCTGTAACATATTTATGTTACAGCCTTTTTTAACGCTTTTTAATAACAATAAACGGTAATGTGTCTTCTAAATAAATTTATTACATTCAGAAAGAAACACTACCGTTTTTATTAATTATTTAAGTTTTGCCTTTTGCCTAAAATATGAAACACCTAGCAAAATTGCACATGATACGGGGAATAATGCACACACAAGCATGCCAAGTTTCATGCCGATTTGCTCCGGTGAAAAACCTATATTTGCGCCAAAGTTCACGATTGCCGCGCTGTTAATCGCCATATCTGTCACAACGCCCATCAATTGCGGGCCAAGCGAAGAACCAAGGTCGCCGCCGGCCGCCATTAATGCAAAAATTGCAACACCTGCGCTTGGAAAACGCTCTTGCACTAAAATTAAGCTGCCCGGCCAAAGCATGGCGACAAAAAAGCCTATAGCTGCACATGCTACAATATTAATCAGCGGTATATCGACAAAAACAACAATTAAATAACAAAAACTTGCACCAATTGCCCCCAGTAACATTGTACGATGTATATTTTTGCCACGGCTTGCGTATAAGCTTCGCCCTATTCCAAGCATTGCGGCAAAAAATGCCACGCCTAGTATATCGCCCAGTAATTTTGGCAGTAAAAGCGCTTGCTCCAAATAGCCGGAACTCCATTGCGAAATAATGTTTTCGCTTGCGCCACCGAAAAAAATCGCAAAAAAACAAAAAAGCATGTTTTTGTTTTTAAATAGTTTAAGCACACCGCCTTTAACCGAATGTGTTTCGATTTTCGGCAATTTTGTATTGTAAAATAAAATTGCCGCAAAAGCAGGTATAAGCATAATTAAAAACGGCAGAATATACCATTTTTCAGGGCTGATTATTTGCAAAATCACGCTTGAAAAAACTGTTACAAAAACAACACCCCATGCGTAAAACGAATGCAATCGGCTCATTTCTCTGTCAGGGTTTTCGCTCGGTATGGCGGCGATAACCGGGCTTATAAGAACCTCGGCAAGGCCGCTTGCACCCGAAAACACCACAGTGCCTAAAACAAGGCCGAAATAGGCATATTGTTCGAACATAAGCGGAAAAACGGCATATATAAAAAAGCCCAATGCCGCAATAATAGGTATGCTTTTTACTGTTTTATCTATATTGAATTTATGCGAATAAAACGAAAAAATAATATCGACCAAAAGCTGTGTAGTAAAATTGATAACTGCCAACAATCCCAAAAAAGTATATGATATACCATATAAATTTCTGAATGTAACAAACAAAAGCGCCGGTGTGATTATTACGGCAGACATACAAATATTTGTGATATAGCAGGCTAATTTAACGCGTTTGTATTTATTTTGTTCCATTTATAAAATATCACCTTAAACAATTTTTTCGGGCCCGAACCCATATGGCAAAAGTTCGCCTAAAGTTGTGCTAATATATTCGTCTTCGCTTTTTGCAATAAGCACTTTCATATCAGCTTTGCAAAATTCGTACAACATTTGACGGCAAACACCACATGGTGCAGATGGCATATCGTCATCCGGCACGCCTTTTTTTGAACCCACTACGGCAATTGCTTCGAATTCACGTTCGCCTTCGCTCACGGCCTTAAAAAGGGCTGTTCTCTCTGCACAATTTGTGGGCGAAAAAGATGCACATTCGATATTACAACCTTGATATACTGTGCCGTTTTTTGCCAAAAGAGCTGCACCCACGTAAAAATTCGAATATGGTGCATAGGCTTTTTCTCTTGCTTCAAAAGCAAGTTTTATAAGTTCTTTATCTTGCATAATTTTCTCCTGTTTATTTTGGTTTTACCGTGTATTGAGTGTGGGATGGGGATTTTTTGGTAGCACTGTCATTCCGAGCGGAGGCGTAGGAATCCGTTCCCCCTTGGTAAGCCGCACACTGTCATTCTGAGCGTAGTCGAAGAATCCGCCTCCCTTGTCAAGCCGCGCTGTCATTCCGAGCGGAGCGAGAAATCCGCCTCCCTAGGCAAGCCGCACCCTGTCATTCTGAGCGTAAGCGAGGAATCCGTTCCCCTTAGGCAAGCCGTACACTGTCATTCCGAGCGTAAGCGAGGAATCCGTTCCCCTTGGCACACGCTGTCATTCCGAGCGTAGTCGAAGAATCCGTCTTTTTAGTCACTTGCCACTATCGCAAACTT